>JBDSDB010000286.1:0-17866 GCA_039920785.1 Gemmatimonadaceae bacterium | reverse complement strand
GCGTTCCGGTCGTTGGATGCCGCGGTTGCGGCCGGATACCCACGCGATGGGGGAACGTGCATCAGCCACCCTACCAAGGGCGGGATGGGTTACCACCACATCAACGAGAAGCTGATGGACGACCGCGTCGAGCTGGAGCGCCCCGAAGTGCTGGTGTACTACCGCGCGCCGAGCGGCGAGTACGTGCTCAACGGCGTCGAGTATCTGGTGCCCTTCTCGGCGCGGCCTCTGAGTGCCGGAGCGCCCACGATCCTGGGGCAGAAGCTCAAGCCGTTCGAGCAGGGGAAGTTCTGGTACCTGCACACGTGGGTGTGGCTGGACAACCCGGCGGGGCTGCACGCCGACTGGAACCCGAAGGTCGCCTGCAGCTGACCGACTGGTCATTCACGCCGGCACCTGTTCGAACCTTCCGGTGTCGACCTCGGCGGCGCCAGCGCGAACGCGGGATGGGCCGGTGACCACGGCGAACAATCCCCATGCCGGGCATGTGGCGGAACGCGAGAGAGGCCCCGCATCGCGGAGCCTCCCCTTACGCTTCGATATGAGCCTCTACCAACCTGGGTTCTGCTTCAACGCTGGGTTCGTGAGCAGGTCCCCCTCCGGGATCGGATAGAGATAGTTCTTCTGCTCCCACTTCCGCGGGATGTCATTGCGCCATACGAGCTCACCGAACGTGCCATTGGCGAGCTTGAAGTCGGTCCCGGTAACCAACAAGTAGGTGACGCCGGCGACGCGGTTGGCGGTGGGGATGTTCACCGCCATGAAGTTCACGTCCGGCGTCCCGTTCTCGTCCAGGTCGATGTTCGTGTTGGCCTGCGGGACGTAGATTCCGCGCCACTCCATCTCCATCAGCGAGCCTCGCGCCCAGCGGACGATGTCATAGAAGCGGAGCCCTTCCATCGCGAGCTCGATCCCGCGGTCGCGCCGGATCTCCAGGATCACGGGGTTCGAGATGCCCGGGAAGTACACGGATTGGAGATACGGATCGACCACTGTCGGCAATGAGCTCAGCCCGCCGGTGATGCCGGCGCGGCCGCGAAGCGCGCCCACCGTCAGCGCCCAATCCGCATTGGTGAGCTGGCTCAACTCCGCCTTCGCCTCGGCGAAGTTCAGCAGCACCTCGGCGTAGCGGAAGAGGTGCACGGCGTTCGTGTTGAGGCTCCCGCCATCCATGGCGACGTCGTCCACACTCCACTTGATCGGATGGTAGCCAGTGAACGTGTAGGTGAATGCCGGCGGTCCGGGAATCTGGCTCCCTGATTGGATCCGCTTGTAGCCCGGCGTCCGGATCGTCTGACTCAATCGCCGGTCGCGATTCTTCGTCTCTTCCTGGAACGTCTTCGTCTGGTAGCCCGCAGTGCTGGTGAAGGGCGTACCGTCGATGTTCAGATACGTGTGAATGAATTGCCGGATGAAGCTGAAGCGCACGCCGGTGGTGGCGCTGGTGAAGATCCAGTTCGCCTGGTGCCGCACCGCGAGCGCCGTGCTCTGTACGTTGGTCAGCAACACCTCCTGCGTGATGGGCGCATCACGCACGAACACCTGCCGATACGAGTCGGTGGGACCCGAGCCCGTGTAGAGGCTGTACCGCTTGCTGTCCATCAGAACCTTCGCCGCGTTGGCCGACTCGTTCAGCCACTTGTCCGCCGAGGCTTGAAGGCCAAACTCGGGGTGGTACTTCCGGAACGTCCCCTCGAACAACGCCACGCGCGCCTTGAGCGCGAGCGCTACGTCCTTGGTGATCAGTGAGCGCGAACCCTCGTTGGTCGCCGAGATGTTGGCGATGGCGTAGTCGAGGTCCTCGAGGACCTTGTCCATCACCAGGGTGCGCGGGTCGCGCCCGCCGTAGAGCGCCGAGTCGGTGACGGCGAGCGGTCTGTCTATCCACGGCACGTCGCCGTAGCGCTTGACCTTCTCGAAGTAGAACCAGGCGCGGAAGAAGCGGGCGATGCCGCTGTAGTTGTTCCGCACCTTCTCGGGGACGTCGGCGTCGACGTTTCCCTCGAGGAAATAGTTGATGCTCCGCAGTGGACCCCACTGCCAGTTCGGGTTGCTGCCGAGGGTGACCACCTCGTACTGCCCCGAGGCGGTGAGGTCGGTGACCCGTGGGTTGTAGACCCCTGGCCGGATGAACTGGGGTACGTCACGCCGCGCCGCGTAGTCCGTCATCGACTCGGACTGCGTGATGTTGTTCGCGTCCGGCATCCAGTTGTAGAACGAGTTCGCGTAGAGCGACAGCCCGCTCTCGGAGCCAAACACGGCATCCTTGGTCGACGTCGCCACCGGGTTCTGCTCCAGCGAGTCGCAGCCGGCGGCCAGGACGCCCGCGACCAGGAGAAGGAGCAACCGCTGTCGTCTGATCATGGTGTGAGTCATCAGAAGGTCACCGTCGCGCCGACGTTGAAGCTGCGCAGCATCGGATAGTTGTAGCCGTCGCCCGAGTTGTCGCTGAACGCGCCGGACGGATTGACGCCGTTCGGATTGCCCACGAACTGTCGGTCCGACGGCGCAGTCGCGTTCTCGACGTCGATGTTGTCCGCGTACTTGTACAGCGGCGACCAGGTCCAGAGGTTCTCTCCCGTGACGTAGAGCCGCGTGGCGCGCGCGCCGAGGCGCGAGGAGAAGCGCGCGGGAAGGTCGTATCCCACCTGCAGGTTCTTCAGCCGGAGATACGAAGCGTCCATCACGTACTTCGTCTGCGGCTGGCGCAGGATGCCCGCGGCGTTGTTGGAGAGCCGCGAGGCGTAGCGCGGTAGGAAGGAGTTCGGGTTCTCCGCCGACCAGATCATCCCTGGCTTCAGCTGCCAGCTCGGCACCAGGCCATACGGCCGGTTGTACTGTCCCCAGAACGCGTTCGACTCGGGACTCGGGTACCAGTCCTGCTTCGCGACGCCCTGGAAGAACGTGGAGACGAAGACGTTGCGGTAGTTGCTGCCGAGGCTGATCCCGTAGGTGTAGCGAGGGGTGATGTTCCCGATGACCATCCTGTCGCCAGGGTCGACCGCGGTATTCTTCCCAGGGTTCACCTTCCCGTCGCCGTTCAGGTCCTTCAGCATGATGTCGCCGACCTGGATCTTGCCGGAGGAGTGGGAGCGATACAGGCTCTGGTCCGCGTGCGCGGCGATCTCGGCGTCCGAGGTGAAAAATCCCTCGGTGACGTAGCCCCAGATATCGCCGACGGTCTGGCCCACGTAGTAGTCGGAGAGGAACCGGTCCGGGTTGTTGTACTTCAGGATCTTCGCGGTGTAGTCGGACAGCGTGAGCCGCACGGTGTAGCCGAATGGGCGCGCCTTCAGGTTGAAGCGGTCCTGCCAGGCGAGAGTCGCTTCCCAGCCGTTCGTCTTCATGTCGGCGTAGTTCCCGCGGGGCGAGGTGGCCCCGAACGTCGCCGGCAGCGTGCTCCCGATAGTGTACATGTCGGTGGTGCGACGGGAGTACACGTCACCGTTGAAGCTGAGCTTCCCAGAGAGCATCTCCAGGTCCACACCCGCGTTGCGGCTCGTGACCGTTTCCCACGTCAGGCCGTCCGGCAGCACTGCGGGGGCACCGGTGAACTGCGGTTGGATGCCGTTCAGGATCCGGCCGGACTTCGTGATGTTGAACAGCTCGTTGAACGTGTACGCGTTGATGTTCCCGTTCCCCATCGATCCGTACGAGCCGCGGAACTTGAGGTCCGAGATGATGCTCTCGGGGATCTTCCAGAACTTCTCGCGCGAGGGCCGCCATCCGACCGAGAAGGAGGGGAAGAAGGCGTAGCGCTGGCTCGACGGGAACTTGGACGAGCCATCAAAGCGGCCGTTGAGCTCCAGGAGATATCGCTCGTCGTAGTTGTAGTTCGCGCGGTAGAAGCCGCCGAGGATCGCCCACTTCTCGTAGTTGCCCCCCGTGGTGATCGACTGCCCGAGGGCGAGGTTGATGTTCTCCGCGTCGGGGAAGATCAACCCGTTGCGTGTGACGTCCAGCCGCTCGAACGTGGACTGCTCGTAGTTGGTGCCGAGCACCACGTTCACGAAATGCTTGTTGGCGAAGAGGCCGTGATAATCGCCGTAGATGTTGCCGGCCAGGTAGCCGCCCTTGTCGCGCAGGTTGCGCAAGTCGTTGGTGGCGGTGCCCAGGTACTCGATCACGCCTGGTGAGCGAGAGTAGGGGATCTCGACGCGACGTCTTTTCTCGTCGTCGGCGGTGTTCTGGAAGGAGAAATCGCCGTTCAGCTTGAACGTGCTGTCGAAGAGGGTCGCGGTGAAGCCAGTGGTGTTGCGCACCAGGTTCCGCGTCAGGCCGCTCCCGTTCTTCCCGTAGTAGTAGTCACCAACGGTGTAGGCGCCCGACCAGGTGAGCGTGCCATCGTCGTTGAGCATCGGCGCGCTGATGTGCCCTTCGTCGGCGATGTTTCTCCAGATCCCGCCGCCCTCACCGACGTTGACCGGGCTGAAGTACTTCCGGTTCGACGCGATGAGGTTGTTGTTCATCTGCAGCCATGGAAAGAGCTGCAGCGTCCCCGTGGCGCGCATGTTCAGCATCCGGTAGTCGTCGGAGCTGTAGCGGAGGAGGCCTGGCTGATCGAGATAACGGCCGGAGATCAGGAAGCTCGCCTTGTCGGTGCTGCGCGAGACCGAGAGACTCTGTTCCGTCGTCGGCGTCTGGTCCTTGTAGAGAAGGCCGTACCAGTCCGTGCTGGCGTAGTACACGTACTGCCCGTCGGGACCGATCGACACTCGCGGCAGGCTCGGGTCCTTCGAGCGCTTCTCGAACTCCGTGAGGTACTGCTGTGAGAAGGTCTGCGTCTTGTTGACGTTCTGCGGGAACGTTCCCTCGAAGTTGAAGAACGACTCGTTGAACATCTTCGCGTAGGTGTACCCGTCCGTCACGTAGCCCGCCGGGACGGTTGGGGTGCGCCGGCCGTACTGGCTCTCGTAGGTGATGGAGAAGCCATCGCGCGTGGGCTTCTTCGTGTTGATGAGCAGCACGCCGAATGCGCCGCGCGCGCCGTAGACAGCCGCGGAGGCGGCGTCCTTCAGCACGGTGATCGACTCGATGTCGTTCGGGTTCACCATGCTCGGGTCACCCTCGACGCCGTCGATGAGGACGAGCGCGTTCCCGCCCTGTCCGATGGACGTGGTTCCGCGGATGTTGATGCGCGGCGCCTGCGTTGGCCGGCCATCGAGGAGGCGGATGTTGACGTTCGGGATCACGCCCTGCAGCCCCTGGGTCAGGTTGGCCATCGGCCGGTTCTCCAGCGCCTGGCTCCCGACCTGATCCACGGCGCCGGTGAGGCTTCCGCGCTTCTGGGTTCCGTATCCCACGGCGACGACCTCGTCCAGCACGACTGCTCGGGTCGAGAGCTGGAAGTTCACCGTGGCCATCTGGCCATTCACCACGGCGACGGTCCGGTCCTGTGCACTGAAGCCGATCATTCGCACCTGCACGGCGTAGTTCCCCGCCGGCACGCTGGCGATGGTGAAGCGACCATCCGCGTTAGTAGTGGCCCCCAGCTGCGTTCCCGTGATCCCCACGCGGGCGCCCGCCAGCGCCCTTCCGATGGAGGCGTCGGTCACCACACCGCTGATCGAGCCGGTCTCGCGCTGCTGTGCCGCACTCGGCGCGGCCGCGCACAAGACGAGCACCGACGAGAGGACGAACAAAGACGTACATCTCATTTGTCGCTCCGGGTGACAAATTGACGACGGAAACCGATCGGGACTCGAGGCGGCGACCGGTGGCGACTGCTTCACCTCACGCGGCGGCTGGCGTCGGGACTCTCCGAGGGCGCGTCCGCGCGTGGAGAACGCCGGGGAAAGCGTACTCCTGGCTCCGAACGGGCGGAAGGGCGTCGCATCGCGCCTGAGCTCGCAGCGCGTTCGTGCTGCCGGATGGAAATGCCCGGTCGAATCCGGTTGGTGCTTCTCCGTGAGGGCAGCCTGCCGCTCACCACCTCTACCCATCCTGTGACGCGTCGGCGTGCGTGCGCATCGCCCAGGCTCGAATGGAAGTCCGGTACTCCTGCGGCATCGTCAACGAATGCAGCGCGGGAAGAGGCGACCAGCACAGCTCCGTGTGCTCGTGGCTGATCACCGGCTGCGTCGCCCTGCTCGCGGGAGACTCGATGCAGCCGTAGGTGAGCACGAGCACGTGCACGCCGGGAGCGACGCTGTACACCCACGAGTCCAGAAGAACGTCCGCCGCGACGGTGAGACCGACTTCCTCCTCGATCTCTCGTGCGACGCACGCTTCCGGCGACTCGTTCAGCTCCAGCTTGCCGCCGGGAAGCTCCCATTCGTCGCGGCTGTTCCTGACCAGCAGAACGGCACGCTCGCGCATCACGACCCCCTTCACCGACACAGGGAACCGGTAGGCCTCGTTGTCGCGAGGGGCGTTCGACACGCGCGGTTCAGGCACCGCTCGTCACTCGATGCGGTACAGAATGCCCATGTATCGCACCCACGCCGAGCCGTCGGACGTGGTGAGATACGCGTTGTCCGCGAAGCCCACGCGACTGTCGTGTCGCCTCTTGTCGCTCGTGGAGAAGTGGAGCACACGCGGCCCCATCGTGAGCGCGTACTGGACGACGACGCGCGCCTTGTAGTTCGGGAAGTCGAGCTCCGTCCCGCCGGACAGGATGTCCTCCTCGTGGATCTTCACGGCTCCGTCGAGCGCCGTGAAGTTGTCGCCGCCCGAGTCGGTCGAGACCTGTGGGTTCATCGACACCTCGATCGGCGCGAACCGCTCACGGAGCGGCGCGATCACGTCGTCCGCGTACGTCATGGGTGACCACGCCGCGCGCTTGCCACGCGCCCCCTCGACGAATACGAAGTACTTCCCACTCGGCCACTCCAGCCAACGGCAGCTCGTGCAGTCCTTCAGCGCGGCGTCCAGCAGCGGCTCGTAGGCATCGCGCTGCTCGTCGGGCGTCATCAGCTCGACGTCCTGCTTGGAGGGAAAGTGCTGATCGTGCCACACGGGGATCTTCTCCCGCGCTTTGAACGACCTGGTGTCGAGCACCACGAAGTGGTCGCCGGTGTAGAGCAGCAGCTCGCCGCCGATCATCCCCATGGACGATCCCCACACGTCGTCCGTGCCCGTGATGTCGAGGCGATGCGTGATCGTTCCCTTCGTGTCGAGGGCGAACATGCGCAGGACCGTGTGCAGCGCGGCACGAGGGACGTCGGGATTCTCGCCGCCGATCGCCCTGTAGCCGAGGACGTACACGGCCTCCTTGTCGGACGAGATGAAAAAGGATTTCATCCTGAAGCCCGAGTCGAGCGCGATGGGCTCGAACTTCACGTCGGCGACGCTGGTCGCGGGGAAGCGCGGGTACTCCGCCACCGCCGGCTTCTGCGCGGCGTCCGACGTCCGTCCGAAGCACGCCGCGAGGAACGACAGGACCGACATGAGGGAAAGGGTTCGGGTATTCATCCCGCGGGCGGTCGTCACTCGTGCTCCGTCGTGCTCGATGCGACGGTCATCGCTACGGAACCCGTACGAACTCCATGTAATCGAAGTTGAGCACCGGCTGGTCGATGAAGTGGAGCGTCAACAGCTGCGTCCCGGCGGAGAGATGGAATCGCCCGAGGCCGCTCACCCTGTTCCAGTGGTGCGCCTGCCGCCACTCGATCGTGTCCGCCTTCGCGAACGTCGACGGGATGGCGAGCGGCCCCGTCACGTCCGTCCCATTCACGGCGAGCGAGATGTGCCCGCCGAACTTCGAGGTGTACATCGTGCCGAGCGCGTAGTACCCCGCCTGCGCGACGTGCACCGTGTAGTTCACCCATTCGCCCGGCGCGATCCAGCCCAGGTAGAGAGAGTTGGAGTCCGGCGTCACCACGTTGTACGGACTGTCGTCGATCGCGACGCCGGCGTGGTGGAACTTCGTGTACGAGATGTCGGCACTCTCGAACATGCGGTGCTCGTTCAGATAGCTGCCGGTCCCGTTGAGCGAGCCCGCACCGCTGCCGCTATTCTTGTTGTCGGTGTCGTGGTAGCACACGCCCTCCTCGGCACCGGCCCGCTTCGCGTCGTCCGAGACGTCCAGCACGTCGTAGTACTCGTTCTGAATCCGTCCGGGGATCGCCTGCGGCGCGCCGCGATGGACGGCGTCGTGAAAGGGGACGCACCGGTAGCCGGCGGGAACGCGGGCGCCGGCGCCGCGTCCAGCGCATGCCGCCGCGAGGAGGATCGCGCCCATCGCGCACAGTGTCCGTGACGACGTCATCGCTCACTCCTTCAGCTTGGAGAGCAGCTCAGGGAACCAGTGCTCCATGTACACCACCGGAGGGGTCGCGGGCGCTCGCGGATCTTTGATCATCAGAAACGTCTGACCGTCCGGCGCGATGTCGTACTGCGCCCGATTTCGCGCACGACGGTAGCCAGCCAGCGAGAACAGCGCGCGCGGCTCGCCGACCTCGATGTCGTCGCCCGCGCCGACGTCGCTGGAAAGTGGCACGCAGTCACGGCTCCCGAGTCCGGGCCCGACACCTCGACGACGTCCTCCGATGTGACGGCGACCGCCGACACGTCAGGCTGGTCGATGAAGCTGAAAACGGTTGACCAGAATTCCGTAGCGACCACCGCACCTCGTTGCGGCTACTGGCCGCGACGACCGGATTTCGCCGAACCGGCTTGGGGCTTCGGATGCGGCGCGCGCACCTGCGGTGGTGCTGGCGCCGCTTTGCGATCAGGAGCGACCTGATGTTCGGTCTTTGGCTTTTTCGAGAAATCCGGGATGTGCCGCTCGCCTCTGTGTTTCATCGCACCCTCCGTCAAGCGACTTTGCAAGCCGCGTGGTGACTGCTGAAGGCTAAAGTTCATCAAGTTCATGAAGCGGGCAAGCGGTAGCACACCGTCACGTCGTCGCCTCGCCGAGCCCTGGAAAGGGCCACCGCTCCGTTCTCCACGACCAGATCAGGAAGGCCACCCCGCCCAGCGCGAGCATCCCCACGCCGAACAGGATGACACGGAGCTGCGTCGTGGCGAAGAGGAAGATCCACCCGAGCAGCGCCACGAGCGCCGGAACGGGATAGAGCCACATGCGGTACGGCCGCGGCATCTCGGGCGCGCGCCGGCGCAGCAGCATCAGCCCGAACACCTGTCCCATGAACTGCACCAGGATGCGCGTCACGATCATCGCGTCGATCACCGTGCCGAGCGAGAAGAAGCCGGCGGCGATCGAGAGTGCACCGAGCACGAGCAGCGAGACGGAGGGGAACTTCTTCGTCGGGTGTAGGCGGCCGAACGCGCGGAAGAAGTAGCCACTCTGCGCCGCGGCGAAGGGGATGCGCGAATACCCGAGCAAGAGAGCGAACACCGAGCCGAACGTCGTCCACAGAATGAGCAGCGTGATGATCGTCGCCGCTCGCGTTCCGTACACGCGCTCCATGAAGCTCGACACGATGAAGCTCGACGCCGGATGTGCGTCGGCGGGAACGAACTCCCGCCACGGCACCACGCCGATGATCGACAGGTTGATGCCGATGTAGATCGCGGCAACTGCGGCGACGCTGTAGAGGATCGAGCGCGGGATGACGCGCCCCGGATCGCGCACCTCGTCGCCGATGTAGCAGACGTCGTAGTAGCCGAGGTAGTCGTACACCCCGATGCGCGACGCCGCGCCGAGTCCGAAGAAGAAGCCGAGCGAGAAGTCAAACGCACCCGGCGGGAAGTCGAAGGCGATTCGTGCATCGAAGTGCGTCGCGCCAGTGACGATCACGGCGACCACGGTGACCAACGTCCCCACCCAAAGCGCCACTGTGATCCGCGCGATGTCGTGGATGCGCCGGTAGAGCAGCGCGACGTTCACCACGCCGACGGCGACGACGAGCGCGATGGCACCCGAGCGGCCGAGTCCCGTCCAGATGTAGCTCGCGTACGATGCAAATCCGATGTAGCCCGACGCGATCTCCAGCGGGCCGCTGAGCACGAATTGCCACACGAACAGGAACGCCATCAATCGTCCGTACCGCTCGCGCCCGAACGCCTCTCGGAGATAGTGAAACGAGCCGCCCGACCCTGGCATCGCGGCACCGAGCTCGCTCCACACCATCCCGTCGCAGATGACGATGACGAGCGCGACGATCCAGCCGAGCATGGCTTGCGGGCCGCCGAGCGCGGTCATGAGGAGCGGGATCGTGATGAACGGCCCCGCGCCCATCATATTCGTCATGTTGAGCGCCGTCGCTGGCAACAGGCCGAAGCGGCGAGGGAGGGGCGGTGACACTGGAGGTTGCCTCACGTCGATCGCTACACGATGTCCGAGAATAGCTCCGCGAGCTCGACGTGGTCAGTCGGCCTCGCGCGTGATGATCGCGTCGCCACCCACCCGTGCCGCCGCCCGCCCGAGCAGCACCAGCACGATCACGGCGATCGCCGTCGCCAGCATAGCATACGCGTAGAGCCCCGCCAACGAGTCGCCGGTGCCGAAGACGCGGACGATGGTCGCCTTGATCGCCTCGTTCCAGGCCAGGGCGGCGACGAGGCCGAGCGACGCCGAGGCGAGCATGATCATCGTCTGCAGAAATGCGCGTGGATTCACCATGGGTCGTCTCCTCCGATGAGGGATTGGTGCGATGAACGATAGGAAGCGCTCAGCGTGACGCCATGCCGCCTGGCAACGACACGCTTTGGCGCTTCGCCCAGCTGACGACCACGCCACAGCTGGTGTCGTATTCCACTGGCCCCTGGTCACCCAAGCGGTATTTCGATCACGTCGCTCGAGTAGGCGAGGGGGCGTGCGTGGGTGCTGACGATCACCTGTCTCTCGAGACGGCCGGTACGATCGTTCTGTGCGTACCCGGGCCGGGCGAGGCTGAGGGTCGGTGCCAGCAAGGCACCGAAGCGGAGGCGCTGCGCGGTCTTCGAGGGTCGCAACATCGGAGCGCTGGAGGTGGACGCGACGGCAACGTGGCGGTCGCGACGGCCGTTCCCGTAGGCTCGGGCGGCGAAGATGCCACTCCTTTTAATTGTATGCAAGAGTGTCGACTGCGCGCCGTGGTGCGCGCTGGCCCCCGTGAGATCGTGTGCCGGACCGCATGCTGCCGTTGCCTAAGTCGACGAGCGGCTCGCCGAGTCTGATCGATGGTTGGTTGGCGCATCGTCAACGTGAGCCCGTCCGACTCGGCTCGTGGGGAGCGGTCGGTTCACGGCCGCAAAGTGTGCGCCTGCTACGGCGGCTTGCCGCAGGTCCCCTATGGGCTACATGTTCACGAGTAACGGCAGCGCGACTGCGGCGCCGATTGCCCTGGCGGCGGCCCGAAGTGCGGCGGCGAATGCTGTCGCATGAGATTCACCGGCGCGAGAAGGGCACATGCCGGGAAGTGCTTCAAGGGGATGTGGAGAAGTTTGTCGTTCCGCTGCCATTCGATTTCGATTCCCGCGCGTCGGAGAATGTCCATGCATCGCCACCTCAGCCGCCGCGCAAAGCTCGCGGCCGCGACATGTGTGTTGTCCTCGCTGGTTGTGCTCGTCCCGACGCTGTCCGGCGCTCAGGAGAAGCGCGCCGATAGCCTGCTGACGGTCGAGAAATATCTGGACTTCGAGCAGGTCAGCAATCCGAAGCTCTCACCCGACGGTTCGCAGATCGTGTACACGCGGCGTTGGGTGAACAAGCAGGAGGATCGCTGGGATTCGGCGCTCTGGATCATGGGCGCCGACGGATCCCGGAATCGTTTCCTCACCAAGGGCACAAGCGCGGTGTGGTCACCCGATGGCACCCGCATCGCGTACCTCGCCGAGGGGGAGCCGAAGGGAACGCAGATCCTCGTGCGCTACATCAACGCCGAGGGTGAAAGCTCACACCTGACGCGCGGCAGCGAGTCGCCGGCGGATCTGAAGTGGTCGCCCGACGGCAAGTCGATCGGCTTCAGCATGACGGTGCCCAGGCCCGTGCCCTGGAAGATCGATATGCCGGAGGCGCCGAAGGACGCGAAGTGGACGCCCGCGCCTCGGATCGTGCAGTCGCTCCACTTCCGCCAGGATCAGCGCGGCTTCCTCGATCCGGGATCTCGCCATCTCTTCATCGTGCCCGCAGACGGCGGCACGCCACGTCAGCTCACTCGCGGCGAGTGGAGCATGGGCGCGCGCTTCGACGGACTCGACGGAGCGGTGGGTTGGGATTGGAGCCCGGATGGCCGTACGATCGTCGCCGACGGCTTTGCCGATTCGACGTGGGACGCCAATTATCTCAACTCGAACCTCTATGCGATCGACGTCGCCACCGGGGCGATGAAGCGACTGACGTCCCAGTCGGGCTCCTGGTCGTCTCCCGTATTCTCGCCCGATGGCAAGCGCATCGCCTACCGGGGATACACCGAGCTCACGGACAGCTATCATGCGTCCGAGCTGTATGCGATGAACGCAGACGGCGGCGGCGCTCACAAGGTCTCCGGCGACCTGGATCGCGACGTCGGGGACCTCTACTGGGCACAGGACGCGAGCGGCGTCTACTTCACGGTCGCCGATCGCGGAACGTCGAACGTCGCCTTTGCGTCACTCGCAGGCGGCGTGCGCCCGGTGACGAGCGGTGAGCACATGCTCACGAACCTCACGATGGCCAGGGGCGGACGAGCGGCGGCTGTGCGCTCGAGCTTTCAGTCGCCCTCCGATATCGTGCGGATCGATCTGGCGCGCGGCTCAAGAACACCAGGCGCGGGCACACTCGTGCAGCTCACGCACGTGAACGATGACCTGCTCGCGCGCATCCCACTCGGCGAAGTCGAGCGGATACGCTACGCGTCGAGCGGGGGAACGCAGGTCGATGGCTGGATCGTCAAGCCACCCAGGTTCGATCGGACGAAGACCTATCCGATGATCATGGAGATTCATGGCGGGCCGCATGCGATGTACAACGTGGCCTTCAATTTCATGAATCAGAACTTCGCGGCGAACAACTACGTGGTGCTGTACACCAATCCGCGCGGGTCCACGGGATATGGCAGCGCGTTCGGCAACGCCATCAAGCACAAGTATCCCGGCGTGGACTACGACGACCTGATGACGGGGGTCGACGCAGTCGTTTCGCGCGGGTACGTCGACACGACGCGGATGTACGTGGGCGGCTGTTCAGGTGGTGGCGTGCTTTCGAGCTGGGTCATCGGGCACACGAACCGATTCGCGGCGGCGGCTGTCCGCTGTCCCGTCATCAACTGGATGAGCTTCATGGGACAGACGGACGTTCCCCTCTTCACCCAGAACTTCTTCGACAAGCCATTCTGGGAGAAACCCGAACAATGGCTCGAGCAGTCGCCGCTGATGCACGTCGGTAAGGTCACGACCCCGACGATCGTCATGACGGGTGAGTTGGATCTTCGCACCCCGATGCCGCAGAGCGAGGAGTACTACGCCGCACTGAAGACGCGCGGCGTTCCGACGGCGCTACTCCGCTTCGCCGGCGAGTTTCATGGCACCGGCTCGAAGCCGTCGAACTTCATGCGAACGCAGCTCTACATGATGAGCTGGTACGCCAGATGGCATCGCACGACTCCCGTCGGCTCGCAAGCGGTGGCGGGTTTGCCCTGACGACGGTCGGCCGCGCGCCGATGCCGGTCCCCTCGGCAGCGGCGCGGATCGTCGTGCTAGTTCGTACTAGTTCGAAGCGGGGCTCGGGTCGGCACCACCGGCCCAGGTGATGAACTTCCACGTGCCGCCGTCCTTGATCAGCACGTCGGTCCAGCGGCCACTCGACCCCTTGTGCTCCTTCTTGAAGTTCTCGGTGACGTTGCGGTAGGTGTACTGCATCACCGCGACGTTGCCGGTGATCGTCGCGGCGATCGGGTAAATCTCCCACTCGAGTGTCGTCGACTGGCCCGAGTTGAACCGGTTCCACTTCGTCAGCGAGGCCAGGTTCGACGGTGCCGGAGCATCGTTGTCCCAACCCATCATGTTGGCATGGACCATCTTCGGGATCCAGGAGTGGTCTTTGGCAGCGCTCATCTTCCACTGCATATCCTCGAGCTTCCAGAGCTCCTGCTGCTCCGACGTCCAGGTCTGTGCACCGGCGGAGGTCGAGAGCGCCGCGAGCGCGACGCACAGTGTGACGATCGTCTTTCGCATGTCGTTGTACCGGAGAGTGTGATGTCGCGCGCGACGCGGTTCGGGCGCGGCGAGGTCGATTTGGCGCCGGCACGTGGCGGCGCGCGGGTGCGCAGGTGCGGGCTTCAGAGCCGCCCAACGGGCACCGGTAAGGGGGCGTGCAGTGGCGAGGCCGGACACTCTCACGCGACGTACATGCGGGGAACTGAGAAGCACACCGGACCAGCAGCTCGCAGCGGAATCGGTGCATGTTTCGCGAGCCACGGCGAACTTAGTGCAGCCGGGATGCGGTGGATAGGGTGAGGGTGTCGCTCGTACCGGCGCTCAGTGCCGGGTGCGTCAGGCGTGATCGGCGTCCGCCAGCCCCACCCGCCGCACCAGCGGCCAGTACCGCGGGTCGCCGCGAATCGGATCCAGCCGCGGATGGACGCGAAGCAGGATGAGCCCCGACGCCTTCTCCGTCACCGCCGTCTCGAGCCACGCGAACGCATCCTCCACGTCGCCCAGGCTCGCGTGCACCGCACCGATCCCCCACGCCGACACCACGCGAGATGCACGCGCCATGGTGAGCTCACCCAGCAGCCGCCGCGCCTCCACCGCGTTGCCCGCCGCCGCCTCGAGGTGCGCCAATCCGAACGTCGGACCCGCGACCCCGCCCGCCAGCTTACGCCCCACGTCGTACGCGGCGCGCGCTTCGTCGAACCGGCCGAGCGCCTCGAGCGAGCGCGCGAGATCCGTATGCGCCCCGTCGAACCGCGGATCGAGCTCGATCGCCATGCGATAGTGAAACACCGACTTCTCGTACTCGCGCGCGAAGTAGCAGGCGTCACCCGCCGTCGTGCGGATCAACATCGAGAGCGGATCGAGCTGCACCGAGAGGTTCGCCGCGGTGAGCGCTTCCTCGTGCCGCTCGAACGAGAACAGCACGCGGGCCCTGATGTTGTGCCCGAACGCGTGCCCGGGATTGAGCTCGACGGCACGGTCCAGCTCGCGCAACCCACCGCGCGCGTCACCCGAATGCGCTTGGATCATGCCGAGCGAGACGTGTGCATCGGCGAGGGAAGGATCGAGCACCAGTGCGCGCTGCGCGGCGGCGGTGGCCTCGGCGCCCGCTTCGGCTGGCGGCGCCATGCCGCGGAGAGCGCGGAGCGACTGACAATCTGCGAGTGCCGACCAGGCGAGCGCGTAGTCGGGGTCGAGCTCCAACGCGCGGCGCGCGTGGCGCAGCGCCTGATCCACCGCGTCCTTCGAGCCCGCGAACGCCGAGTGCCTGCACTTGAGCACCTCGAGGTGCGCCTCCGGATTCACCGCGGCGCGCGCCGCCAGCTGGCGTACCTCTGCCGGTGTGAGCTGGATCGCGATCTCGCGCGCCACCGACTCGGCCACCTCGCTCTGGAGCGCGAGCACGTCGGTGAGCTCGCGGTCGTACCGGTCGGCCCACAGCGTCTCTTCAGCGCGGGCCGAGACGAGCTGCACGCTGATGCGGACGCGATTGCCAACGAGCAGCGCCGAGCCCTCGAGCACCGCCTCCACGTTGAGCTCGCGCGCGATCTCCGGCAGCGACTTGTCCGTGCCCTTATAGCGCATCACCGACGTCGGCGAGATCACGCGCAGCGCGCGGATGCGCGCCAGGTCGGAGATGATCGCCTCCGTCATCCCGTCGGCGAAGTACTCCTGTGCCGGGTCGCGGGACACGTTGCGCAACGGGAGCACGGCGATGGCGCGGATCTTCTCCACCGCCGGCGGCGCCGCGAGCCCGCGCGACGACCCCGTGTCGATGGCGCGCAGCGCGGCGCCCACCGCCGCGGCGCTCGCCGGACGATCCGACGCCTCCTTCGCCAGGCAGTCGCCGACCAATTGGTCGAGCGCTACGGGCACATCGTCGCGGAGCGAGCGCAGCGCCGGCGGCGCGTTGCCGAAGATCTCGAACATCAACGCTTCGGAGCGCTCCTTCACGAACGGCCGGCGGCCCGCCGCCATCTCGAACATCATCACGCCGAGCGCGTAGATGTCCGTGCTCGCGCTGTCCGCCTCGCCGAGCAATTGCTCCGGTGACATGTACGGAAGCGAGCCGAGGATCATTCCCGTCTGGGTGATCTTTTCCGAACCCTTCGCGTTGGCCAGCAGCATCGCGAGGCCGAAGTCGAGGATCTTCGGCTGCCCGTCCCTCGTGAGCACCACGTTGCCTGGTTTGAGATCCCGATGGAGGAAGCCGCGCTCGTGCGCGTCGTGCAGCGCGTCGGCGATCGCGGCGCCGACGCGGATCACTTCGGCGATCGGCATGGGGCCGGTCTCGAGTCGCGCCTCCAGCGAGCCGCCGGACACGAGCTCCATGACGATGAAGTCGACGCCGTCCTGCGCGTCGAAGTCGTAGATGTTGGCGACCCCCGGATGCGAAATGCTCGCGAGCACGAGCGCCTCGCGGCGAAACCGCTCGCGGGAGGATCCGTCGCCCAGCACGTTGGCCGCGAGGAGCTTGATCGCGACCTCGCGATCGAGATTCGCGTCGTGGGCTCGCCACACCTCTCCCATACCGCCGGCGCCGAGTGGAGCGAGCAGGCGGTACCGGCCGAGGGTGGTTCCGGGGGCGGGAGGCACGCTCACTTGGGCGTCACCGGCTGCTGCGCCGCCACGTCCGTCGCCTCCAACCGCGCCAGCCGCTTCTTCGCGTCGTCCACGAGGCTGCGATGCGCGGCGGGCGGCTGGTCGTACGACTGTACGAAGCGACGCAGCCTGAACATCGCCGCGGCGCGATTGCCCGCTTCGTCCAGTGCGACGCCGCGCTCGTAGTTCACGATCGGACCGAAGGAATACTTCACCGTGATCGAACGGATGATGTTCGTCGCCGCGTCGTTCCACATCAGATAGCGCTCGACGTCGGCCGGCCTGCCGCGCTTCCGCAGCGCGCGGGCGACGATCAGCCGGTCGAGCGCCTCGACGCTCAGCAGGATCGCTCCCTCGCGCATGGTCTCGTCGGTGAGCGCCTTCAGGCTGTCGGCGCCCGCATCGGCGCTCGTCCGCGATAGCCAGAGCCCGGCGAGCGAACGCGCCGTATGGCGTGCCATCAGCGTCGTGTCGGCGTCGAGCGCACGCCGCGCCGTCTGCACGCGCGCTGCGTCGCCATGCAGCACTCCCTGCACCCCATCGAGCCAGTGGAGCTCGATGCGATCCACCGCGCGCGCGTCGTCGTCGCGCTGCACGTGCGCGCGAGCGAGCGCGCTGTCCGCTTCCGCGACGTCCATGGCACTAAACCAGGAGGCGATCACCGCGACGCGTGCGCTCGTGATGCGCTCGGCGAACGAGAGTGGCGAGCTCTCCGCTCGGCGGAATGCGCGCATCGCACTGGTCCAGTCGCCGCGCGAGCCTCGCAGCATCCCCTCGGGGAGCGTGGAGATGAGCTCCATGTCGCCAGAGAAGATCCCCTTCGCGCGTACGTGCTCCAACGCCGCCAGCCGATGCGCGGCGGCGTAGGTGTCCATTCCGAGCATTCCGTCGAACGCCGCGATCGTCGGGTGCGCACGGGCGTCCGCAGCGGACGTGCGAGCCATATCGAGCGCGCCGTCCAACGGCGGCAACGGCGTACCGCGCGCCTGAGAGTCGTACAGCTTCCCCATCCATGACAGCATCGCGCCCCAGGGAGCACCCATCAGCCGCGATGCGCTGGTCATGGCCGCTGCGGCCGAATCGGGCGATCCGATTGCCGCCATCACGATGGCGGCATGGAAGCGTGTATCGCCGTGCTCCGGGACGAGCTGCTCCAACCGGTCCAGATACGGCCGCGCGTCGGCGATCGGGATGCCGTAGATGGGACCCGAGTGCACGATCGGATCGGCGGCGGACATCAGGA
>JBDSDB010000285.1:0-9705 GCA_039920785.1 Gemmatimonadaceae bacterium | reverse complement strand
CCGGGCGGCGCCATGAGCTGCGGGCCGACGCCGAGCGTCAGTACGCCGCTCGTCGTCTCCGACTCGAGCACGTACTGCGCGAAGCCCGTCGAGACGATGAACTCCTCGGATTCGGAGCCGTACTGCTGCCACCCCAGCTCGGCGCGCAGACTGAAGATGCCGCGCGGGTCGAGCCCGAGCGTTCCGAACCCGTCCAGCCCGAACGCGCGCTTGACGTTGTCGGCGAACTCGCCTTGCGGCTGCCCATACAGACCTGCGGCGCCGACGGTGTGACGCTGTGGCGTCAACCGCGGCGGCGCCTCGAGGATCTGCGCGCTCACCGCGATCGGGGCGACGCACAATGCGAGCACGATCAATTGCCAGCGGCGAAGCGACATGCGAACCTCGAGCGAGTGATGGCGCATCATTGCAGAAGCGGCTGAACGGCCAGCGGAAGAACCGATCGTCATACCAGCACTACAGGAACTACATCCTCTACCCCGGTGAGCCGATACGGTCACGGATGATCTGAATTGCGGCCTACAGGGAGGGACTCTCGCCACACCCTCAAACATCACTGGCTGTCGCGTGAGAGGACAGGGCGCGAATCTGGTGACTGTCGCCGGAGCGCCGAGCATGACAGCTTTTGAGCGTATGCAGGCCTCTCCTCCTCATCCGCTCACGGGACATCCCGGCATCTCTTCCGTGAGCGTCGCCCTTCCCGGCCGCATCCCGTCGCCGTCCCAGCGCGCCGCCATCGAAGGGCCGGCCGAGGCGCTGCTCGTCCTCGCGGGACCAGGCGCGGGAAAGACGTTCTGCCTCATCGAGCGCATCCGGTTCCTGCTCGAGCGGCGCGGCATGGACCCGTCGCGGATCTGCGCCTTCACCTTTACGAACAAGGCGGCCGGCGAGATCGCCGAGCGGCTCGCGCGCACCATCGGCGACCGAGCGTCGCTGGTCAAGACGGGGACGATCCACGCCTTCTGCACGGAGCTGCTGCGCGAGTTCGGCTCGAACGTTGGGCTCGAGCGCGGCTTCGGCATCGTGGACGAGAAGACGCAGCTCACCGTACTCCGCCGCATCGGCCAGTACTCGCGCTGGAACCAGTCGCTGCTCAAGCGCTTCTCGGCGCACCGGCTGAACAAGGCGCCGTTCAAGCATCCCAACGACGCGGCGGCGTTCGAGAATTACGAGCGCTTCCTCGCCGATCGTAACCTTGCCGATTTCGACATGCTGGTGATCAGGGCGGCAGAGCTGCTCACCGATCAGGACGTGGCGCACCGCGTGCGCTCGCGGTGGGACTGCGTGCTCGTCGACGAGTTTCAGGACCTGAACCCGCTCCAGTACCAGGTGATCCGCGAGCTGGGCCGAGAGCACGGCCACATCTTCGCCGTCGGTGACGAGGAGCAGTCGATCTACTCGTGGACCGGCGCCGACCCGCGCGTGTTCATCGAGTACTGCAACGACTTCGCCGTGCGCGAACGGATCACGCTCCGCGAGAACCGGCGCTGCACGCGCGACATTCTCGCCCTCGCGCGCCGCCTCGTCGAGCACAACCCGCAGATGTTCGCTGAGGTGAAGGTGCTCGAGGCGGACCGCGAATCGGCGTTCTGCGTGGCCGCACACACCTTCGCGGACGACGACGCGGAGCTCTCGTGGCTCATCGAGGACGTGCGCCGCGATCACGACGAGCACGGGATCACGTGGGGCGACGTCGCGCTTCTCTACAGGAGCCACGACATCGGACACGCGATCGAGGCGCGCTTCCTCTCGGCGGGGCTTCCCTGCCGACTCGCCAGTGGGCGCGCGCTGGCGGAAGATCCGATCGTCGCCTATGTGATCGCGGCGCTCCAGGTGATCGGCGGGCCGGACGACGTGTGCGACGACGCGTTCCTGGAGCTCGTGCTCCCGACGTCGCTCACCGACGAAGCTCGCGCCCGTGCGCAGGGCGCCTCACTCACCCTGCGCGCCCAGCTCGAGGTCATCGCGCGCGAACGCTCGTCGGACCACGCGGACACGAAGAAGATTCGCCGCGCCTGCTACTCGCTCGACAACCTCGACGCGCTCGCCACGCAACACAAGACGCTGACGGGTCTGGTGGAGGAGCTGTTGTCGCATCGCGTCGGGACGTACGGCACGGTGCTCGAGGAGCAGCACGACGCGCTGAGCGATCCGGAGTCGCACGCGGAGGTGGTGAGTCTCGCCGCGCGACTCGTCGCCGCACGCGAGGCACGGCATCCGATCTGGATCGAGCGGCGGCGCGGCGTGGAGATCGCGCTCAAGGGGATGCTCCTGGCCGCGGGATACCACGGCGTCTCTCTCGCGGTAGCGCCGCCCGACGGCGCGGAGCTGATCCTCGCGGACGACGCCCCGGTGCTCGGCCTTCCGCTCGCCCTGTTCAAGGCGCTGCAGCTCGCGGCGTGTGGCGGCAACGAGTCGGCCTTCCGCGACTTCACCGCGGTGGACATCGAGACGACGAGCAACGACGTCGAGAGCGCGGAGGTCGTGGAGATCGCCGCGGTGCGCGTGCGCGACCGCATCATCGTCGCCGAGTATCACTCGCTCGTGCGGCCGACGGGGCGCATCGACCCCGGCGCCGCGCGGGCGCATGGGATCTCCCACGCGGACGTGGCGGATGCACCGGTATTCGACGACGTGTGGCCGCGCGTACGCGAGCTGTGCGGCAGCGATGTGGTGGTGGCGCACAACGGCCATCATTTCGACTTCCCGATCCTGCGCCGTCTCTCCGGTGATGCCCTGTGCGTGTACGACACGCTTCCCCTCGCGCGCAGCCTGCACACGGGGAGCGCGAAGCTGTCCGACCTCGCACGCCGCTTCGAGGTGGACACGGGCCGGTCGCACAGCGCGCTCGACGACACGCGCGCGCTCGTGGGCGTATGTCTCGCGCTGCACGCGCTCAAGGAGTCCGTCGCGCGCAAGACGGCGCTCGTGCACCTGCTCGACTTCCTCGGCGTCGCGCTCGCGCTGTGGCCAGACGAGCTGGATGAAGAGGGCACGCTGCTGCGCGGTCTCTGTCGTCCGTTCGCGTTGGGGCGATTCAGCACCTGCCTCGACTTCTACGAGCAGGAGCGCGCCGCGCAGGGAGACGATACACTCCCCACGGTGCACGATCTCATCGTCTGGCTCGGCGGCGCGCCGCTCATGGAGCGCATCCGCGCCGAGAAGACGGCGGACGAGCGGTATCCTGCGGCGATGGGGCGGCTGCGGCGCCTGCTCGAGCAGCTCGACGACGCGCCGCTCGAGGATCAGCTCTGCCAGCTGCTCGAGCGTGTGGCGCTCTCACGCGCCGACGGAGCGGAGCACGAGCAGGGGAGGGTGAACCTGCTCACGCTGCACTCGACGAAGGGGCTCGAGTTCTCTCGCGTGTACGTGGTGGGCGTCGAGGACGCGCAGCTTCCAGGACGGTCGGCGCAGAAGCCGCTGGAGCAGACGGTCGTCGAGGAGGCGCGACGTCTCCTCTACGTGGGCATGACGCGCGCGAAGGACCGCCTGGTGCTGACGCACGTCGAGGAGCGTGGCGGGCGGCCGAGCGAGGGGCACCGATTCATGGACGAGATGGGGATCGTGGCGGCGCGACCATAGGCCGGCCTACGGCGCCGATCTCCGCTCTGGCAAAGGCACACACATCAAGAGCAGCGCGCACCGGCGCTCGGGTTATCGCCGCAACCGCTGCAGCATCCGAAGGATCGTGACGAACAGCCACACGATCGTCACGAGCAGCGAGAAGGCGAAATACCATTCGCTCGACGCGCTGAGCTTTTCTCGGCGCGCACTCTCGATCTCGGCGAAGTCGATGAAGAGGCAGGCCGTGGCGAGTCCGATGGAGACGGCGTTGACGGCGAAGCCGAACAATCCCTGATTCATGACGGCGCCAATCGGCACGCCGGCCAGAACGAGCACGGCGCGGAGCAGATAGACGGCGAGCAGGCCGATCATCCCGATCGCGACCTTCTCGGCGAACGACTCACTGACCTCGACGCGATTCGTCGCGAAGAGCGCGAAGCAGACGCCGGTGATGCCGAGCGTCGCGACCGCCGCTTGGAGTGGGAGGCCGTGATATCGCGCGTCGACGATGAACGAGATTGCTCCGATCGCGAGCCCTTCCAGCACGGCGTAGATCGGAGCCGTGACGGGTGCGACGGTCGGAACGAAGATCGTCAGCAGCGAGATGACGAAGCCTCCGATCAACCCGATCATCGCGGCGCTCATCACGGCTCCGGGTCCGTACACCACGGCGATTCGCCAGGTGTACGCGGCGGAGATGATCACGAGCAGCAGCAGACCGAGCGACTTGCGCGCGACGCCGGGCAGCGTCAGCACGGTTCCGTCCTTCACATGGACGCGCGCGAGACGCTCGATCGCGCCTCGGCCATAGGTCGGGTTCGACGATTTCATGGGAGGGAGCGGCTAAGTGGGTGCGGTCGCCGGGAGGCGCGCAGGTGGGGAGCCATCGGTAAGACGAACTGAGCCGTGGCGAGGTTACTTTCGGGGGGCGAGGCGGGCGCCTTCGACCAGTACGGGCAGCGGATCGATCGGCTTGCCCTTCGACCACCGCTGCACGTCTGCGCTCCGCGCGATGGCGAAGTGCAGATGCGGCGCGCTGGGCGACGCGTTCCCGGTGAAGCCGACGTAGCCGATGAGCTGCCCGCGGGCGAGCGGGGCGCCGTCACTCAAACCGGCGGCGTACGCGTCGAGGTGCGCGTACATGAGGATGAACCGCTCCGAGGAATCGGCAGCGTAGACCATCAGACCGCCATTCGCGCTCCGGAACAACTTCACCACGCGCCCTTTCGCGGCGGAGCGAAGGGGGGCGCCGCGCGGCGCCATGATGTCCAGTGCCTGATGCTGCCGACTTCCGCCGCCGCGGCGCTCGTCGAAGTTGCTGCGGAGCTTCGCCGGGTCGACGCCGTCGATCGGCATGGCGATCTCGTGGGTGAGGAGCGCGAGATCGTCTGCGGTGACTGTCTCCACGCCGGTCGGCTCGGGCGGCTCATGGTCATCGAGCACGCCGGTCGGCGAAGCGACGACGGCGCCCCGCGCGGTGTCGGAGGTCGGCGCGGCGACATCGGTGACCGCGCTCATCCCGTAGCCGCGCGCCATGGAGACGGCGGCGAGCACGATGGCGATGACGAGCGCGCACTCGACGTAGCTGATGATCTCGATGCGGCCCACGTCGCGATGGTTGGGCTCCGCCTTCTTCGCCCGCCAGCGCATGATCGTCATCATCGGCCAGAGCTCGAGTCCGGCGATCATGAGGAACAGTCCCATCTTCAGCAGGAACGCTCGGCTCCCGAAGTAGTAGGAGGTGTTCTTCTCCGTGCCGCCGATGAGCCGCCAGACGCCGGTGATCAGCCAGGTGACGGCGGCAATCCCCCACCACGCGTCGGCGATGAGCGCGCGCCGAATGGCGCGCGGGTCCTCGGGATTCCGCAGCGAATCGCGGAGCGCACGGCCGCGCCCCCATACGCCCGCGAGACCGATGGCGAGGGCGAGGAGGTGGAGCCAGGCTAGCAGGATTCGGGTGGTCATTCTCGGAGTTTACTACAACGGCGGTAGCGAGCACTTGGGGTCCCGGTACTCGGATTGGCATACGGGCTCCCGGAAGTTGAACTGAGGGATCTCCGCGGGGAACGCCTCTGATCGGCGAACGGAGTGGCGTCAACTGCAAACGTCGTTACCGACGTCCAAGTAGCTGTACCGAGTACCGGGCACTGGAGTTCAATCCCAGCCCCAAATACCGGGATTCCGTATGCCAATCCGGCTACCGAGGTGGCCGAGTACCCGCTACCGGTGTTGTAGTTGAGCAGCGTAACTTGGCGCGATGCCGAGCCATCTCGACCATCACCCGAATCGCCGAGCGTCCATGCGTCGCAATTCGCTGCTCACGCTGCCGCTCCTGCTCGCGCTCGCCGCCTGCGCCACCACGACGAGCCAGGTATCGCGCGGCGCATCCCCACGCTGGCTCGCCACCTGGACCGCCAGCCCGTCCGACGCGCCGCCTCGTCCACCGCGCGATTCGGTCGACCGAACGCCGAGACTCTACGATCAGACGCTCCGCCTGATCGTGCGAACATCCATCGGCGGCGACGCGGTCCGCGTCCGCGTCTCCAACGAGTACGGCGACCGCCCGCTCGTCATCGGCGCGGCGCGCATCGCCGTGCGCGACTCGGGGCCCTCGATCAACCCGGCGACGGACCGCGCGCTGACGTTCGGCGGGCGGTCGTCGGTGCGACTGCTGCCGGGAGCCATCGTCTTCAGCGATCCGATCTCGCTCGCCGTGCCCGCGCTGCGCGATCTCGCGGTGAGTCTCCACCTCGCCGACTCCACGCGACTGAGCACGCGTCATCAGCTCGGGCTGCAGACCAACTACGTGGGCAAGGGGAACGTGGCCGGCGCGCGGACGTTCGCGCCGGAGACGACGCTGGTGAACTGGCCGTTCCTCGTGGGCGTGGACGTGACGAACGGCGACGCGACCGGCGTGATCGTGGCGATCGGCAACTCCATCACCGACGGCGCACGCTCGACGACGGACGCGAACGCGCGCTGGCCGAATTTCCTCGCCGCACGCTTGCTGAGCAGTCGTGAGCCGGTCAAGGCGGTGGTGAACGCGGGCATCTCGGGAGGGCGCGTGCTGACGTATGGCGCGGGCCCGAGTGCGCTGGCGCGCTTCGATCGCGACGTGCTGTCGACGCCGGGCGTCACGCACATCATCCTGCTCGAGGGGATCAACGACATCAGCCGCAGCGCGGTAGACGGCGTTACCGCCGAGGACATCATCTTCGGTTACCGGCAGCTGATCACGCGGGCGCACGAGCGCGGCATCGTCATCTTCGGCGCGACACTCACACCGGCGGGGCCGCGCGCGCCCTATACCGCAGCGCTCGAAGCGAAGCGCGCGGCCGTGAACAGCTTCATGCGCACGAGCGGCGAGTTCGACGGCGTGATCGACTTCGATGCGGCGACGCGTGATCCGGCGGACCCTCTTCGGTTCCTGCCCGCATACGACTCGGGCGATCACCTGCATCCGGGCGACGCGGGCTATCGCGCGATGGCGGAGTCGATCGACCTGACGCTGTTTCGCCGACGGCGGTGAGGGCGGAGCATCATCGGAACTGGAACTCCGCACCGGCGACGATCGTGCGCGTCGCGAAGAACGAGCGAACGGGCCGGCGCGACTCGTACGTGGCGTCGTACGCCATCGAGGCGACGTTGTGGCGGTTCGTCACGTTCAATGCTTCGACGTACGTCGACAGCAATCCGCGGGGCAGCCGGATGAACCGCATCAGCCGCGCATCCACGCGACCGTACGCCGGCAGGCGGTCGCTCATCACCGATCCGTAGATCGGGACCACGCGCCCATCGGCGCGCGTGTCGCCGCCAAGCACCGGCGTGATTGGCACGCCGGTGCCGAAGCGCACGGTGGATCCGAGACTCCAATCGGTGGCGAGCGACCAGGTGGCCGACGCGGTCGCCGAATGCGTAGCGTCGAACGGGGAGCGCGCGCGACGACCGTCGGCGAGGTGCACCGTGGCGTCGATCAGCGAGTAGCCGAGCCAGCCGGTGAGCCTGCCGCCCGCGCTCTTCTGCGCGATGAGATCCACGCCATTCGCGTCGCCGCTCGCGATCTCGGGCCCCGCGCCCAGCGCGACGTACTCTCCATAGTGCTTGACGAACGCCTCGGCGCGGAGACTCGTGGTGGCGCCTTCGCGCTCCACTCCGACGACGACATGCCGCGCGGTGCGCGCAGCGCCTGATGGCGTTCCGGCGTCGGGGATGGCGGGTGCGGCGCGGAAGCGTCCCTGATGAAACACGCCACCGCTCGCGCGCGCGGTCCACGCTCCGACGCGCGTGCTCACGGCGATGCGTGGATCCACCGTGACGGCGTCCTCGCCAGGCAGCCTGTCGGCGCGGACGCCGAGCGTGACGGTCGCGATGCGGTGCTCGAGCTCCGATTCCACGTAGCCGCCGATCTGGCGCGCCGTCGCTCGCTGTTCGGCGCCGCGCTGGGTCGGCGCGCCCGGTGCGACGCTCGCCGTGGTGGGGAATGCGCCGGCGTCGAGACGTGAGAGCGTCGCGCGCTCCACCCCCGCGCGCATCGCGAACGTCGGCGACGCGGCCCACTCGGCGTCGATGCGACCACGCATTCCGGCGTCGCTCCGGTCGCGCGCGAGCACGCCGAACTCCCACGCGCTGGAGCGAGAGTCGGCGGTGAAGTTGGTGCGCACGACGACCGGCGCCACCGTCGCCACCCAACGCGACGCCACCTGCACGGCGCGTGACTCACCCGCGGAGTGGAACGCGCCATTCCACCCGGCGGCGTCGAGGATGCGGCGCGAGTCGTCGCGCTCGACGATCGCCGTGGCGCTGAGCTCCGTCATCGGCGTCGGCGCGGCGACGACTGAGGCGATGGCCTCCTCCGAGTGCGGCGCGCCGCTGAACTCCGCGGTGCGACCATGCGTGGCGAGGAGCGCGCTCGTGTTGGAGACGCGCGCGCTCGCCCACGCGCCGATCTTCGTGCCGAGCGGAAGGCGCGCCGTCCCGCTCATCTGCACGAGGCTGAGCCCCGCGCGAAGCTGCTTCTCGCGGGGGCGGCCGTCCGTCTCGATCTCCAGCACACCGGAGAGCGCGTTGCCGTGACGCGCCGAGAAGCCGCCGCTCGAGTAGCGAACGGAGCGGATGACGAACGGCTCGAGCGCGCCGAACATCCCGCCGCCGAGTCCCTCGAATCGCGAGAGCCCGAGCAGTCGCCCGCCGTTGACGACGAGCGCCGTCTCGCTCGGATCGCCGCCGCGCGTGTAGACGTCGCTCCCCTCGCCGACGCGCGTCGCTCCGGGCTGGAGCTGCACGGCCTGGAAGACGTCGGCCGCGCCGCCGGCGGTGAGCAGGGCCTGGCCCTTCGTGATGGAACGGATGGACGGAAGCGGCGCAGTCGTCGCAGCCCGCGCTCTCGACGCGACGACGCGGACGGCGCCGAGCGTGGCGGGCGCGCCCGTCGACGTGCGCGGCACGGCGATGCTGGCGGCGAGGCGCGCGAGCGTCGAGTCGCCAGGAAAGAGTGCGGCGCCGCGCTTCCACAGCTCGCCCGCTCGGCTCTCGTCACCGGCGCGCTTCCAGAGTGTGCCGCGAAACTCGAAGACGCGTGCGTACTGGGGGACGTCCGCCCGGTCGCCCTGCTGTGCGAGCAGCGCGTCGAATTCCTTCGCGGCCCGGGGAGCGCGGCCGAGGAAGGGCGGGGAGCGGAACATGATGTTGGCGAGCACGAAGCGGGCGGTCCAGTGCGTGGGCTGGATCTCGAGCGCCTGCTCGAGCAGCTCGATGGCCTGCGCACTCAGCTGACCCTGGCCGGGAAAGTCGGCGGAGGGGAGCAGGCACTGGCTCACCGCGCGCGCGCGGCCGACGAGGAGATCGGCGTTCCGGGGATCGCGGCGGAGCAGGGCGGTGAACCGGGCGTCGGCGTCGAGACCGGCGGCCTTGGCTTCGGGCAGGCTACCGGATTGGGCGAGAGCGCCGCACGAGCGCAACGCAGCGAGCGCCTCCGCGACCTCGGGCATGGGGGATTGAGCGCCGAGGGAGCGTGAGGCTCCGAGGGCGAGCAGGGTGGTCGCCAGTAGGGCTCGGGTGGGGGAGGAACACGAGGACGCGGGCATGAGCGGCACTTCCGTGAGAGAGTTGACACCGTCAACATAGTCGTCTATGTTGACGGTG
>JBDSDB010000284.1:0-7834 GCA_039920785.1 Gemmatimonadaceae bacterium | reverse complement strand
CTCCTGCGTCCCGAGGCCGGCTGACTAACCGTTCACCGACGAACCGTTCACGTCTTACTCTCGATCTTCACCTTCATTCCATCCTGGGGGACGTCGACGCCGCTGCTCAGCAGCTGCTCTCCGCCATCGAGGCCGGAGCGGACCTCGAGAAACCCTCCGCTCACCGGTCCGGTCACCACCGGGCGCCGCACGAGCCTTCCCTCGCGGACGATCCAGACGACGCTCGCCCCACCGTCGGACTTCACCACGGCGACTGGAACGCGGATCGTCGGCCGCGCCGGTGCCGCGCTCGCGCCGGCCTTCTCGGCGGGCTCGAGGAAATCGACCTTCGCCCCCATCTCGGGGAGGATGCGCGGATCGTGGTCGGCGATGGTGACCTTCACCTGCACCGTCGCGCGCTGGCGGTCGGCGGTGGGGACGACCTGCCGCACGGAACCGCGAAAGGAGGTGTCGGGGTACGCGTCGAGCGTGATGCGCGCGGGCCGTCCATTCACGATCCGGCCGATGTACGCTTCGTTCACGTCCACCTCGACCTCGAGCGTCGTCAGATCGGCCATCGTCACCACGGCGCCGCGCGTGAGACCACCTCCCACCGACGGTGCGACCACCTCGCCGACTTCGGCGTCCTTCCGCAGCACGGTGCCCGTGAATGGCGCGCGGATGATCGTGTTCTCGTTGCTCGCCTGCGCGAGCCGCAGCCCGGCATCGGCGCTGCGGCGGCGCGCGACCGCGGCGTTGAGCCGAGCCTCCGCGCCAGCCGCGCGGCTGGCCGCCGTCTCCTGGTCCTGCGGGGAGATCAGATTGGGGTTGCGCGTGCGGATCTCGCGAAGGCGATCCGCGTCGCGCACGAGTTGGTCGCGCTCCGCTCGCGCCTCGATGATCGTCGCGTCGGACGAGGCGACGTTCGCTTGCGCCTGCGCCACGCCCGCCTGGAAGTCGGCGTTGTCGAGCCGTGCGATCACGTCGCCGCGCTTCACGTACGAGCCCTCGCTCACGCCGAGGAAGGCGAGCCGGCCCGCCGTCTTGGCGCTCACCGAGGCCTTGGTGCGCGCGACGACGTAGCCGTTCGCCGTGACGCTCGTCGCGCCGCCGGCCGACGATCCGCCAGCGGCGCCGCTTGCGGCAGCGGTCACGACTTGCACGGTCGGGACGGCGCGCGCCCGTAGCCAGAACGCCGAAGCGGCGATGGTGACGAGCGCGGCGCCGAAGATCGCGAGGTTGCGGCCGAGCGCTTTGCGAACGGGAGCAGAGGGCGCATCGCGGTTGATGCGCAGTCTGGACAGGTCGGGAGGGGCAGTCATGGGAGGGATAAGCTACGACGAACGGGCGCGAAGCGCACGACCCAGATGGCTTCTCCCGTCCGTTCAGCCGGTGTACCGCGGAACCGGCGAACGTCGCGGCACACGAGAGTTCACCCCGCCGCGCGCTCCAGCGCGACCTGCATGCGCTTGATGCGGTCCGCGAGCTTCTCGCTCGACACCTTGTTGCGCGTCCGGTCCACCAGCAATGGAAAGGAGAGCGGCGTGAAGCGCTTCGGGTTCGTGACGACGATGCGCGCGCGCGACAGGCGTTGCAGCGCGGCGCCGAGGCGGCTGCTCTCGAGCTGGCGCTCGAGCACCTCGCGATGCGCCTGCGCCAGCAGAAGGTTCCCCGGGTCGTAGCGCTGGAAGACATCGAAGAACAATCCGCTCGAGGCCTGGAGTTGGCGCGCCGTCTTGCCGGCGCGCGGCAGCCCGGGGAAGACGAGGCCGGCCACGCGCGCGATCTCGCGGAACTGCCGCTTCGCCATCTCCGCCGCGTTCAGCGACGCGGGAATGTCATCGGCGAGATTCTCCGGAGAGAGGAGGCCGCTTCGCAACGCATCCTCGAGCGGCGGCTCGTCAGGCGAGAGGAGCTCGAAGCCCCAGTCGTTCGACGACATGGCGAACGAGATGGGCTGCAATCGCGCGATCCGATACGCGAGCAGGGCCGCGAGCCCCTCGTGCACGAGGCGGCCGTCGAGCGGATACACGAAGAGATGCCACCCGTCGCGCGACTTCATGCGTTCCACGAGCAGCTCTTCGGCGCGCGGGATCGCCGACCACTTACGTTGGATCTCGAGCAGTGGCCGCAGCGCCTCGAGCTCTGGCCCGCGAAACGCGCCGTCTGCCGCTTCGCCCAGTCGACTACGCAGCAGGCTCGCCAGCTCGCCCGAGAGGGGCAGCCGGCTCCCCATCCACCGCGGGATCGCGCCTTTCGTGTTCGGCGCGCGACGCACCCACACACGCATGTCGCGCACACGCACGAACTCGAGCGGCGTGCCGGCGAAGAAGAAGCGCATGCCCGGCGTGAGCCGCGCGACGAACGACTCCTCCATCGAGCCGAGCACGCCGCCGCGCAGATATTGCACGACGATCTGCGCATCGCTGACGATGGTACCGATGGACATGCGATGCCGCCGTGCCATCTGCCCGTCGTTCAAGACGTAGCGGCCGTCCTCCACCTCGAGCCGCGCGTATTCGGGGTATGCGCTCAGCGTCTCTCCGCCCGAACGCACGAACTCGAGCGTCCACGCCCATTCGGCGTCGGTGAGACCGGCGTAGGCGCGCGTGCCCCGCACCTCCGCGAGCAGCTCGTCCGGCAGGAATCCGCCGCCCAGCCCGACGGTCACGAGATGCTGCGCAAGGACGTCGAGCGGCCGCTCGACCTGCGACCGCGCCTCGATTGCACCGGACTCCATGCCATCGCGCACGGCGGCGACCTCGAGCAGCTCGAGCGCGTTCGTGGGCACGCACGTCACGCGGCTCGTCTCGCCAGGCCGATGCCCGCTCCGCCCTGCGCGCTGCAGCAGCCGAGCGACGCCCTTCGGGCTGCCGATCTGCAACACTCGGTCAACCGGGGTGAAGTCGACGCCGAGATCGAGTGACGACGTGGCCACGACGCAGCGCAGCGAGCCGCCGCGCATCGCGCTCTCTACCCAGTCGCGGGTCTTCCGGTCGAGCGAGCCATGATGCAGCGCGATGCTGCCGGCCCAGTCGGGCCGCGCCGCGAGGATGGCCTGATACCAGATCTCGGTCTGCGAACGCGTGTTGGTGAAGACGATCGCGCTGGTCGCCTCGTCGATCGCCGCGACGACCTGCGGCACCATCTGCGTGCCCAGATGTCCCGCCCACGGAAACCGCTCGACGATGGGTGGGATGAGCGCATCCACGACGACGGTCTTGGTCTCCGCCCCACGCACGATCGGTCCGCGCCTTGCGGTCGCACCGACACCGAGCAGCGCATCGCGCGCGTCGGCGAGGTTTCCGATCGTGGCCGAGAGGCCCCACGTGCGGGCGGCCGGCGCAAGCGTGCGAAGGCGCGCGAGCGCGAGCTCCGTCTGCACGCCGCGCTTCGTCCCCATCAGCTCGTGCCATTCGTCCACCACCACCGCGCGCAGGTCGGCGAAGATCTCGCGTGCATCGGCACGCGTGAGCAGCAGCGTCAGACTCTCGGGGGTGGTGACGAGTGCGGTGGGGAGACGCTTGCCCTGCCTCGCACGCATGCCGGGCGTCGTGTCGCCCGTGCGCGACTCCAGCGTCCACGGGATCGACAGGTCGCGCAGGGGATCCGACAGCGAGTCGAGCGTGTCGGCGGCGAGGGCACGCAACGGCGTGATCCAAAGGACTCGCATCGGTGGCGCGGCGGCGCGGCGGAGGCGTGCCGAGGCGCCCTTGCGCGCCGGCGCGCCGCCCGACTCCGCCATCCACTCGAGCAGCGGGCCCCACCACGCGGCGAGCGTCTTCCCGGTTCCTGTCGCCGCGTGCACCAGACCACTCTCTCCCTCGAGATATGCGCTCCACACCTCCCGCTGAAATTCGAGCGACGCCCATCCCCTCGACGCGAACCAGTGCTCGGCGGGTGAGAGATCCGTCACGTCGCCGCCTCGAGTATCTGGCGGAGCGTCTCGATCGTGTCGGCCTCGGACGCGGGCTTGTCCGTCCTCCACCGCGCGATGCGCGGAAAGCGGACGGCGAGGCCGGACTTGTGCCGCGGCGAGCGCTGGATCCCTTCGAACGCGAGCTCGAACACCTGCACCGGCTCCACCTGTCGCACGGGACCGAACTTCTCCACGGTATGCCTTCTGATCCACGCGTCGAGCGTGCGGATCTCGGCGTCGGTGAGCCCCGAGTACGCTTTCGCGAACGGAACGAGCGCGTCACCGTCGCGCACGGCGAAGGTGTAGTCGGTGTGCAGAAGCGCGCGCTTGCCGCTGCCCGGCTGTGCGTAGATCATCACCGCGTCGATGCTGAACGGCTGCACCTTCCACTTCCACCAGTTGCCCTTTCGACGCCCGACGCCGTACTCGGAGTCGAGCCGCTTGAGCATCAACCCTTCGGCGCGCTGCGCGCGCGAGTCGGCGTGAGCGGCACGCGCGTCGTCCCACGTCGCGAGTGGCACGGCCGGCGACAGCACGAATGTCGAGAGGAGCGACGCACCGTCCACGACGCGCGCCAACTCCATCCGACGAGTCGCGAGCGGCTCGGTGCGGAAGTCGCGCCCCGTCAGCTCCAGCAGGTCGTAGGCGACGAGCACGACGGGCACGTCGGCGAGGATCTTCGGGCCGAGCTTCTTGCGCCCGATCCGTCGCTGCAGCTGCGCGAACGGCAACGCGATGCCACCCTTCCAGGGCATGATCTCTCCGTCGAGCACCGTCCCGTCGGGCAGATGCTCCGCCGCCTCGGAGAGCTCCGGAAAGCGTTCGGTGACGAGCTCTCCGCCGCGGGACCAGACGTACGTCCTCCCGTCGCGACGGATCACCTGCGCGCGGATGCCGTCCCACTTCCACTCCGCCTGCCACTCGCGCGGCTCGCCGAGCGATTCGAGCTCGCCCTCGAGCGAGTACGCGAGATAGAACGGGAACGGGCGCGAGAGGTCGGCGTCGGCACTGTCCGTGGCGACGAGCGCGCTGAAGTTCGCGGCCGTCGGCGTCCAGTGGCCGCTCAACCGATGCGCCACGACGCCCTCTTCGACGCCGTTCACGCGCGAGAGCGCGCGGGCGACGAGCTGCTCGGACACACCGACGCGAAAGCTGCCGGTGATCAACTTGTTCCAGACGTAGCGCTCCGTTCCGGCAAGCTCACGCCACGCGTCGAGCACGGCGACGCGCTGCGCGTCCTCGGTCATCGTCGCGAGTGGCAGAAGCCGCTGCTCGACCCAGACGCTGAGCGAGCCTGGTGCGTACGAGTCGGCGTGAACCGCGCCGGATCCCTGCTCATCAACCGGAAGCAGAAGCGCAATCGTCTCCGCCAGATCGCCGACGGCGTGATAGCTCTCGTCGAACAGCCACTCCGGCACGCCCGACGCCTCCATCGCCCACGTGGCGACGCGCCGCACGGGGATCAACCGCTTCGGCCGCCCGCCGGACAGGAAGTACACCGCCCATGCAGCGTCCGCTGGCGCGGCCTCGGAGAAGTACTCCACCATCGCCGAGACTTTCGCGTTCGTCGAGGTCGTCGAGTCGATCGCCGAGTACAGGCGCGCGAACCGCTTCACGCGATCTCCGCTTCGTCGGCAACGGCGGGCTCCTGATCGTTCTCGCCCTCCCACTGGCTCGCGATCGAGCGTGCGTTCAATCCGCGATCGTTCAGATACCGCACGACCTGCTCGCGATAGCCATGCGTCACCCACACGTTCACCGCGCCAGTCGCGTCGATCGCCGTCATGAGCGCGGGCCAGTCCACGTGATCGGAGAGCGCGAATCCGCGATCGAGCGCGCGGCGTCGGCGAGCGCCGCGCACCTGCATCCATCCGGAGGCGAACGCGGTGGACAGGTCGCCGAATCGGCGGAGCCACGGGCTCCCCGCCGCCGACGGCGGCGCCACGATCAGGCTTCCGCCGTATTTCGTGCCCTTCGGCAACGACGCAACTGGCGTCGTGTCGTGCAGCATGATGCCGCTAGCACGATAGTCGGCGGTGAGCCGCTCGACGGCTCCATGCGTGTACACCGGACCGATGCCCGCGCCGAGCATGCCGGCGAGCACGCGCTGTGCCTTGCCGAGCGCGTACGCATACACCAGCGATGCGCGTCCATGCTCGGCGTTCTCGCGCCACCACGCGCGCATGTCGGCGAACGTCTGCTCCTGCGCGCTCCATCGATAGATGGGAAGCCCGAAGGTGGATTCCGTGACGAACGTGTGGCAGCGCACCGGCTCGAACGGCGAGCAGGTGGGATCGGGCTCCGTCTTGTAGTCGCCCGAGACGACCCACACCTCGCCGCGGTGCTCGAGCCGCACCTGCGCGGATCCGAGGATGTGCCCCGCGGGGATCAGTGTGATGGACACCCCGCCGACGTCCCGCGGCACCCCGAAATCGGCGAGCTCGATCGACGCTTCCGCACCCAGCCGCGTGCGCAGCACGCGCGCGCTCTCACGGGAAGCGAGATAGTGACGGCTCCCCGCCCGCGCATGATCGCCGTGCGCGTGCGTGATCACGGCGCGGTCGACCGGCAGCCATGGGTCGATGTACAGATCGGCGGCGGGACAATGGAGGCCGCACTCGGTGATGCGTAGCATGGGCACTCGATGGGTCGACGTCACGGATGAGATTTCTTCCTCGGGCAAGAACCATGACGCCGCGACTTTTGTCGCCGAGGCCCACCGTGAGCGACGCGCTGCCCGAATTCCGCCATCATTCGGACATGCTCGCGAGTGGCAGCATCGTCGCGTCGACGGCGGCCTGTCCGTGTTGCGAGCGATCGCGCGGCTTCGCCTACACGGGCCCGGTTTGCGGCCACAGCCTCGGCCCCGCAACTTCAGATCAGAGCAGGTGCAGTCGAGCGCGCGCTCTGGCGCGAGCTCGGCGGGCCGGAACGCCTGGCGGCGCTGGGCCCGCTCCTGGAAGCCTCGCGCCTCCCCCAGCGCCAGGCTACGGCCCCGCCTCCGGCTCCGGCCACGGCTCCGGCCATACATCGGAAGATGGCCACGGGAACCCTCGCGCAGGCAACGTCCGCCGCAGGGGGGACATTGGGCGGCAAGACAACATCCTCCGGAGAAGGCGTCCAGACCTGGGGCTCTTCCGGAATCGCCTCGGAGGCTGTTGAATATGGATGGCACTCCTCTCGCCAATCCCCTCTGTAAAGTTTTGCCGTGCTACGTACAGCCCTTCTGCTCTTCGCGATCACCGTGTTCGTGGCGTGGTACGTTCACGCCGTGAATCGGGCCGCCAGCGGCGCTGGTTTTCACAGGGAACGTCTCGCGTCCGACGTGGCGTTCACTGCAACGGTGACTGCTGCGCTGTACGTGCTGCTGGTCACGTGGGCGCTGGTCGGCGTCTACGTCCGCCACGTGCGTGGACTCGGCGTCGGCATCCTCGGCGTGCTGCTGCTCCCCTTCGTGTGGTGGACCGTCAGCGCGATCCTCGCGCTGTTCGTGGGTGTCGTGCTCGCCGAGGTGTACTGTCTGGTCGACGAGTATTTCTTCGAGCGCGAGTCTCGGCGAAGCATGGCCACTGCCTCGCCCGATACGTCGCGCGAGCAACACCACTCGCGCGCGCGGTGGTGGCCGGCCAGCAACCAGCGGCACGAGCGCGGCAATCGGTGATCGCCGCGCGGCATTGCCCGCGCATTGCCGGCACCGTGAGCGCGTGACTTCGTTGCATCGCGCTTCTCTCGGCCGTGCCCGCGATCAGCTTCGCCTGCTCACCGACGCGGAGGGGGACTATCTCGCGTCCCAGCCGTTCCGGCTCGTGCACGCGTTCGACATGCGCGGCGGCCGCTACCTCGTCCGCGCGCACGTCGCGCAATCCGTGCCGCACGCGATCGTCCAGCACGCCGATGACGTCGTGCGACGCCTTCGCGCTTCGCTCGACGAGCTCG
>JBDSDB010000283.1:0-38410 GCA_039920785.1 Gemmatimonadaceae bacterium | reverse complement strand
TGTTGCGCATCCCGATACCCAACCTCGACCTCCAACCCGTCCTTCCCCACCACCGTCCGCTCGAAGCACTCGCGCGCCTCCTTTCCCAGCTCACTCGCATCGCGCGAGTAGCGCGCCGAGAAGTGCGTGAGCACCAGAGTTTCCACGCCCGCCTCGCGCGCCACCTCCGCTGCCTCGCGCGCGGTGGAATGGCCCGTCTCCACGGCGCGGGCTGCCTCCTCGTCGCCGAACGTCGCCTCGTGAATCAGCAGGTCGGCGCCCTGCGCCGCCTCGATCGTCGCCGCGCACGGACGGCTGTCGCCCGTGAGCGCGATCTTCCGGCCCGGCCGCGGTCGCCCGACCAGCACTGAAGGCTCGATCGAGCGGCCGTCTGGCAGCGTCACCGCCCGCCCGCGATGGATCTCTCCCCAGAGCGGACCCTCCGGCACGCCCAGCTCGCGCGCCAGCTCGGGGTTGAAACGTCCCTTGCGGTCCTCCTCGACGAGGGCGTAGCCCACCGCGCGAGCGCCGCGGTGGTCGACGGGGAAGGGAATCACCGCGTAGTCCGATCGCTCCACGCGCTGGCCCGGCTCCAGGTCCGTGATCTCGATGGGAAAGCTCAACCGGTCCATCCCGAACTCCTCCGCGCGCTTGAGGGTGCGTTGCGCACCGCGCGGTCCCCACAGCCGGAGCGGCTCCGTCCGACCCTGCAACGACATCGTGCGCATCAATCCGATCACACCGATCACGTGATCCGCGTGAAAGTGCGTGAAAAAGATGTCGGCCAGCCCGAACGAGACACCGTAGCGCATCATCTGCCGCTGCGTGCCCTCGCCGCAGTCGAACAGGAGCGTCTCGCCCTCACGAACAATGGCGAGCGACGCCACGTTTCGTTCGACGGTGGGACGCGATGCGGACGTGCCGAGCAGGCGGATGGCGAGCGACATGGCGCGGAATATACTCCTCGCGGCCCGCCACTTGCCCGCACCGTCGAGCAGAAGGTCGCTCGTACGTGACTTGGCTGGAAAAACACGTACGGTGGCGACCACATCTTTGCTTTGCGAACACATGGGTCCGCAGTTTGCACACGAAGCGCTCTGTTGGTCGGCCCCGAGGGGTCACAGCGGAGAGGGCGCAACACCCGTAGTAGCGGGGAGCGCGGCACCGGGCAGAGCGGCCCAACACATTGAGGAGGAGCGGGAATGGCGACCAGACCGAATAACGAGGAGCGCGGCTTCGGTGATCGGGAGCGGCAGCGCGAGATCTCCAACGAGAGTGCACGCTCGGCGCGCGCGACCGGTGGCGAAGCAAGCAGCCGTTCGGAGAGCGGGCCGGAGTCCGGCTCCGCTCAACGCCGCAGCAATCGCGGCTTCGCCTCGATGGACCGCTCCAAGCAGCGCGAGATCGCGAGCAAGGGCGGGCGCGCGGCGCATCAGAAGGGCACGGCCCATGAGTTCGACTCGAGCGAGGCGCGCGCCGCCGGCCGGAAGGGCGGCGTCACCGTGAGCCGCAATCGCGAGCACATGGCGGCCATCGGTCGCCGCGGCGGCGAAGCCCGCGGCGCCAACCGCGCCGCACGACTGCAGCAGAACGGGGAGGGCACCGCCGAGCGCTTCCAGAGCGACCGCGAGGTCGGGCTGTCGGCCAACAATGGACAGCCGGCGACCAACGCTGGTGGCCAGGGCACCGCTCGGCAGAGTGGCAACTCCCTCGGTGGCGAGCGTCGGCCTGCAGGCGGCGACGAGCGCAACATCGAGCGGCCGTAAGCACTTCGCATAGCTCGACTTTACCGAATCGGCACACCGGACGAGGTCCGGTGTGCCGTCGTGTTATCCGGACCCTAGTCCGCCGCCACCGCGTCCTCCACGACGGCGTTCCAGACCTCGGAGTCCACGTTTCCGCCGCTCACCACGGCGACCGCCGGCCCCTCCCACCCGCCGCGCGTCATCAGCGCCGCGACCGCCACGGCGCCCGACCCTTCCACGCGGGCCTCGTGCGCGCGTGAGAGCCAGCGCATCGCGTCGGCGATCTGCGTCTCCGTCACGACCACGATGTCGTCCAACGCGAAGCGGCCGATCAGTATGCCCTCGTCGTCTACCTGGCCCGCAAGTCCGTCCGCGAGAGTGGATCCCCCAGAAATCGTGATTCGTTGTCCCGCCTCCAGCGACGCAGCCATCGCGTTCGTCAGGACGCTCTGCGCGCCCACGATCCGCACGTGCGGCGCGACCGCCCGCACCAGCACCGCCATTCCGCCGACCAGCCCGCCGCCGCCCACCGGAACGACCAGCGTACGCGCCATGGGCAGATCCTGAAGGATCTCCAGCGCGACCGTACCCTGGCCCGCCAGCAGCGACTGGCCAGTGCACGGACTGACGAACGTCATTCGTTCCTGCTCACTGTACGCGAGGGCGGCACAGTGCGCGGCGTCGTAGTCGGGCTGGCACGAATCCACCTCGGCTCCCATCGCCACGATCCCCTCCCGTTTCACCGCCGGTGCCGTCTGCGGGAGGAAGACGCGCGCGCGCATGCCGAGCGAGCGCGCGGCGTAGGCGATGCCCAGGCCGTGGTTGCCCGCCGACGCGACCACCACTCCGCGTCGTCGGGCCTCGGGCGACAACGTGAGCAGCGAGTTGAACGCACCGCGCAGCTTGAACGACCCGGTGGTCTGAAGGTTCTCCCATTTGATGTACGCCTCGATCTCCGCGCGAGCCGACAGAGGCGCGGAACGGGCGCACGGTGTGCGCTGGATCACACCGCGCAGGCGATGCGCAGCGGCGAGGACGTCTGGAGCAGATGGGAGAATCATGCGACGGTGGGAGGTGCCGCATGATCGCCAGGAGGCAGCGTCCTGGCAAGCGGGACCGCAAATGCGCCACCGAGAGGCGCTCCAGAGCGCCGCGAGCGCGATGCCCGATCTGCGAGTGTCGCGTCACGGGCATCGCGTCCATCGCCCTCATTACACCCCGACCGCCGAGATCTCGTTCGACTCGGCCGTGGTCGGATCGATCATCGTCGCGATTTCGAGCACCCGATCCGCCGGAAAGCCACCGAGCCGCGCATGCTCTCGAATTATCTGTGGATTCGGAGCGATGTACACGCACGTGATCTTGTCTTCGGTCACGTAGCTATGGACCCACTGAATGCTCGGTCCGAGCTCTCGGAGTGCAGCGCACGACCGCTGAGCGACGTTGTGGAGCTCCGCGGCCGAGAGGGCGGCCGCGTTCGGGATCTCTCGTTCGATGAGGTACTTCGGCATGGGTCTGCTCCGTTGCGCTCAGTGCGACATCGTGGACTGGTGGGTTGCCTGCGCGCAGCTGACAGCCGGATTCCAGTCGGCGAAGATCCCGCTCGCGTTCTCTTTCCACACCCACGCGTGGAGGCCCCAAAGCTGGAAGACGTCGTTTTGCTTGAACTCCCGACCGAACAATTGCGGTGGTGTCGACTCGCGGCTGAGCGCGGTGTATGGGATGATGTATTCCACGGCGACGAGGCGCAGGCGTCCGTTGTGATCGGGCTCATAGAGCAGCAGCTCCGGCTCGTTCACGCGCGCAACGCCGTCGATCAACGCAGGATTTCCGTAGTGGAAGCCCATTCCGCCCTCGTGGCTCGCCATGCAGTCGGTGATCTTGGCCGACCAGCCGGCAGCCGTGGCGACGTCGAAGTCGCGGAACGGAGCGGTCACGTGGCGAAGCGTGGCCAGATCGTCCGCCACCGACGAGACCTGGCGCTTTCCGGCTAGTGCCGTCGTCGACGGCTCCAGGCGGGCGTCGGTTTGCGTGGCGATTGGATCGCTTCCGCATCCGCTCATCAATGCGATCCCGGCGAGTAGTAATGCAGTCCGTGTCATGCTAACCTCGTGTGGTGTGAGTGAACCTCATTGTGCGCACAACATGAGACGGAGCCGTTAGCTGCTCCTTGCGCCCGGAATTAGCCACGGATTAGCCGTGCAAGAGACGACGGTCACGATCCAACTGCTCGGGGGCGCCTGCCTCCGTTTCGGAGACGAGGCACTCGGCGGTCCGCCGTCGCAGCGCCACCGCATCGCGTTGCTGGCGCTCATCGTCGGCGCGTGGCCGCAGCCAGTCTCGCGCGACAGAGCGATGGCGCTGCTCTGGCCCGAGCGAGACCTGGCCGGCTCGCGCCGGCTGCTCAACCTGGCGGTGCACGTGCTTCGCGCGGCCATCGGTGAGGGCGCGATCGCGTCGGCGGGCGACGGGCTGCTCTTCAATCCCTCCCGCGCGCGCTGCGACCTGCACGAGCTGCGAGCGGCCATCGCCGAGGATGCATCCGAGCGGGTCGTGCGTCTCTACGCCGGCCCGCTGCTCGATGGGTTCCACCTCGACGACTCCGTCGACTTTGGCTACTGGCTCGACGAGCGTCGGCGTGAGCTCGAGCACGCCTACGTGGGCGCCCTGCTGACCCTCGCCGAACGACAGGAGCGCTCTGGCGACGTACACGGGAGAGTGGGCACCTGCCGTCGCCTCGCCGCCGCCGATCCCCATTCGGCCGTCCACGCACTGGCGTTGATGCGCGCCCTCGACGCCGCGGGCGACCGCGCCGGAGCGATCCAGCATGCGAGCGAGCACGCGAACCGCCTGAACGCCGACCTGGATCTGGAGCCGGACGCGCAGGTCCTCGCGCTGGCCGACCAGCTGCGTCGCGCGCCGTCCAGACGCTCGCCGCGGCCCGCCACCAACGGAGACAGACGCGCGTCGGTCGCCGTGCTCCCATTCCTCAATCTGGACGCGGATCCGGCGCACGAAGTCTTCTCCGACGGCATCACGGAGGACGTCATCGCGCACCTGTCGAAGATCCGCGCGCTCGACGTGATCTCACGCAGCTCGGTGATGCGGTTCAAGGCGCGTGGAGCGCGCAGCCTCAAGGAGATCGCCGGATTGCTCGGCGCAACGACCCTGCTCGACGGCAGCATTCGATACGCGGGGGACCGCGTTCGCATCGTCGCCAATCACATCGACGCCGAGACCGATCGGCTGCTGTGGGCGGAGACGTACGACAGGCGGATGACGGACATCTTCTCGATCCAGACCGAGGTCGCGCTGCAGATCGCCGCCGCGCTGAAGGCCGAGCTGACGCGCGACGAGCAGCTGCGTGTGCGTCGAGAGCCGACGAAGGACATTCAGGCGTACCAGCTGTTCCTACAAGGCCGGCAGTGGTTCATCGAGTACACGCCGCAGACACTCGTGCGTGCCATCGAGTGCTTCGAGCGGGCCATCGCGCGCGACCCGACGTTCGCGCTCGCCCATGCGAACCTCGCGATGGCCGGCATCGAGCTGGCCGAGTCTGGAGCCATCGCCCCCGACGTCGCGCATCGCCGCGCGACGGAGGCGGCGGCCACGGCGCTGCGACTCGATCCGGAGCTCGGTGCGGCGCACTGCACGATGGGGCACCTGAAGACCGTGCTGGAGTTCGACTGGGTGGGCGCCGAGCAGTGCTTCGTGCGCGCGCTGGAGCTCAGTCCCGGCGGCGCGGATGCGTACGACCTGTATGGGCGATTGCTGTCGGCGCTCGGGCGCCATGACGAGTCGATCGTGAACATCGAGCGTGCGCACGAGCTCGACCCGCTCGCGCACCGCGTCGACGTCGCCACGGAGCTGATGCGCGCAGGTCGGTACGACGAGGCGCTGCGGCGCGCGCTCAACGCGGTGGAGCTGGACCCCGCTCACGATCGGGCGCGGGCCACGCTCGGGTGGGCCTACGTGCTGTGTGGCCGAGAGAAGGAGGGCCTGGCGGAGCTCGAGGGCGCCGTCTCTCTCTCGCCGCGAAACACCCTCTGGCTGAGCCAATTGGGCGAGGCCTACGGACTCGCCGGCAACACGTCGAGGGCACGCGAGATCCTGCGGGAGCTCGAGCAACGGGCGGAGCGCGGGTACGTCTCTCCCTATCATTTCGCCTACGTGCAAACCGGTCTCGGCGAGGTAGACTACGCCATGGATGCGCTCGAGCGGGCGATGTCGGAGCGCGCGGGCGGCGTCTACGGCATCAAGGGCTCGTTCCTTTTCAGGACGCTGCACGGCGAGCCGAGATTCCAGGCCCTTCTCGTGAAGATGAACCTCGCCTAGCGAGAAGCGCCAACGCGCGAGGGTGGCTCTTCGGTCGTGGCTACACCAGGGCCGTCTGTTCGCCCCACCGGGTCAGATATTCGCCCATCCGGTACTTCGTGCGCGCGCGCTCGAGCGACATCGGCCGGATCGTGCCCCACACCGGCCGCGCAGCAAACGGGCGGTCGAACTTTCCAAAGCACCACTGGATGCCGGCGTAGCTGTTCGGATCGCGTCCGTCGAGCGCGTACTTGTCGTTCAGATGGAGGAGCCACGAGAGTGCCTCTTCGTACGTCGGCGCCCAGGTGATCACCGATTTGCCCCAGAGCATGCGGACGACGTTGTGCATCTGTCCCGTCTCGAGCAGCTCGCGCTGGCCGGCGTTCCAGATGGGATCGTGCGTGGCCGCGCGCTCCAGCTCATCCAGCGTGTACGTAATTTGTCTCGCGTCGCCCGCGTGCGCGCGCATGGAGCGATGCACCCAGTCGGGGAGCGCGAGCAGTGTGGCGTAATGCGGATTCCGCAGGCAGAAGTTGAGCGAGAGCTCGCGCCAGGTGAGCATCTCGTTCAGGAAGGCGTCGCTCGCTGCCACGGGCGCGCCGGCCCGCACCGCGCGTACGACCTCGAGCGGAGAGATCATCCCATGGTGCACGTACGGCGACAGCCGGCTCGACCCGAACTCGTCGGACGGATTGCGGCGGCGCTCGGAGTACTCGAACAATCCATCGCGCACGAACGCCGCGAGTCGCGCCCGCGCGGGTGACAATCCACCGCGTGCTGCCACGGGTCGCACCGTCTGATCGATCTCGCACCTCGACACTTCGGCCTCGATGTCGCAGCGTTCGACGTCGAGCCAGTCGACGTCGAGCGAGGCAAGCACCGTGGGCGGGAGCGCGCGCTTGGGTGGCCGGTCGTCCACCGGCTCGAGGGAGTGCTCAATGAGCTTCGCAAGCTTCGGCCGGATGGTTCGCGCCGCGTACTCCTCGCGATGAAATAACGCCGAGGCAACCACGCCCACCGAATCCACCGCGACGACGCGGCAGTTCACCCTGTCAGCGAGTCGCTGCGACCGCTCGGCGACTCCCGCCGTGGGAAAGAGATCGGTGACGACGACCGCCGCGCGCCGCGCGAGGCGGTCCACCACTCGGCGGTCGTCGTCGCGCCGCCGGCGAAGGGCGAATCGATACGTGAGGCCGAGGGCCCGCGCTCGCTCGGCGAGTTCCCGGGCACCCTGCAAAATGAAAGTGTGGAAGCGCGCCGATGCATAGCTCGACGTAGGGTCGAGCCCCTGATGAATGAGCAGCGGCTTGCCGACTCGATCCGCTTCGAGCGTGGCCAGGCGCAGGGCCCAGTTGTCTTCGAAGCGCTGGGTGGTCTGCATCCAGTACAGGACGTAGTCGCCATCCGGCTGCAGCCGCTTCTCGTTGAGCGCGATCGTGCGGAGCGAGATCTCGTCTCGTACGTACGGCGATCCAATCGGGTGCGTCATGCGCTTCGAACGCCGGCGCGAGAACGACTGTTCCCGTCGGATGCGCGTTCGTGTTGCCTCCTCGCGAGCCGTGCGTCTGCTTGACAGTGGACGACGTCTGGCTAGCTTTGTGGCAGTGACGGCGGCTCCGCTTGGTTGCGGGGCCGTTTGTGTCTGGCACATGGGAGGCGAAGAGGGGTAGTACTCTTCGAGCCCTGGCCCACCGGGGCTGTAGCTCAGCTGGGAGAGCGCTGCCTTCGCAAGGCAGAGGTCAGGGGTTCGATCCCCCTCAGCTCCATGAATCGTGAATCCTCGTTGGCGTGACCTTTGCCAATGATGCAGTACAGTGCCCGCCGCCGTTCGGTAGGACGGAGAGTTCCAATGACGGTGAGCGTGGCAACCTCGGTTGCCTGAGCGATCGGGCGAGACAAACGCCGCGTGCCCAAGGGTACGCGGCGTTGCTGTTTTGCCCGATGAATCAGTGAGATCGGCGCTCTAAACGCGGGCTCAGGGTCCGACGGCGAGTCGTGCGTCGTCACGCATGGCGAAGAACAGCTCGCGCAGCCAGGCGTTCGCCTCGCGCTCGCCCTTGGTCCGGAAGTCGTCCATGGCGGCGCCGGTGAGCGAGTTGAGGAAACGAAGGACGGCGCTCTCCTGCACGAACAGGCGGGACTGTCGGACGATGACCGTCGGGGCGTTCGCCTCGGCGCGGGCCCCGATGCGGAAGAGCGACCCCTCTCCGGCGAATGGGCGACGCAGGGGAGCGCGAAGCAGCCGAGCCGTGGCGAAGGGGAGATCCCACTCCGGCTCCCTTCGCGCTGTCACGACCCACTCGTTGTTGGTCGTCCCGCGCCGGGCATGTAGCAGCTCCATCGAGAGCCCGTGGAAGCCGACGGTGAAACGCTTCATCTTTGTCTTGAAGTCCGCGAGCACCGTCAGCGTATCGGGCAGCGAGCGCGCCGGTCCCGCGAGCGGCACGATCTGTCCGTGCAGGGTGCGGATGTGGATCGTGAGAAGGCGGTCCCTGGCGGAACCTTCCACGAACGGAGCACCGCCGCGGTCGGCGACGACGAAGCGATACTGTGCCGGATCCACGTATCGCCGCACGTAGTCGGCGAAGGCGGGATATCTGCGCCGGAGTAGATCCGCGCGAACCGCGATCACCAAGGTGACTGCGGTGGAGCCGTCAGGAAGCAGGGTGGGGCGCAGGCTGTCGAGCGAGAAGAGCAGGCCGAGCGCAGCGGAGGTGCGGGGCGTCGAGGCGAGGAGGGTGGTGCGAGCTTCGCGCTCGGTCGACCGCTCCGCCGAAGCGATGAGCCGAGCCAGGACCGTGGCGATATCCGTCGGCTGCGCGGCTCCCACCGCGAAGTCGACGGTCGTGTCCCATCGGTACTCGTTGTCGGACAGTTTGCTGAGTGTCGTGATGTGCCGTGCGTCGGCCGGATTCCGCGGCGCGGACACGCCGCTGCGGGAGGCGAGCGTGTATCGCCCGTCGGCGAATGCTCCGTGCGTTTCGAGCAGCTTCACGGCGCCGGAGCTGCCCGTCCACACGGCGGAGTCCTCGAACACGCGTGACGGCGAGAGCGCCCAGCGCGCGATCTGAATGCGGGCGTATTCATACTTGGCGTTGCGCGTCACGTCGGTGAACCGGCCCGCGAGGGCCCCGAAGAGCTGATCCGAGCTGGCGCGGGCGCGAGCTCCCGCGCCGAACCCGGCGAAGGTGTCGCGGCAGCCAGTGGCGGTGACGAGGAGCGGGAGTGTGAGCAGGGCTCGCCGGGCGAGCCAGGCGACACGGGTGGGGCAGAAGTGGTGCAGCGTGCGCTCCGTCGGGGGGTACGAGGGGTTGAAGGAGTAACTTACCACGGCTATTTTACATGGGTTCCGCCGCATGGACGTTCTGTTCGGCGGATTTGCTGCCCCTTGGTGTAACTGGCAACACGCCTGACTCTGGATCAGGAGAGTCCAGGTTCGACCCCTGGAGGGGCAACTGCAAAGGCCCGCAACGCTAACACGTTGTGGGCCTTTTGCTCGTCTCATCCTTCAGCACAGGCTGTGACAGGCGTTCGACTCCTTCACCCAATCACCCATCGTGGGTCGCGCTCAGCGACCCGCCTGAAGCTGGCCTCGCCAGAGTTCCCATTGGTTCTCTCCGACGTCGCCGATCACGAAGGCGATGCGCCTCCCGTTGGGGTGAACGCGCAGGAAGTAGATGTCGCGCAGCGCCGTGACGCCAATAGGCGCCGCCTCACCGCCATCGACCGAGACACGCCAGAGCGCATACTTCGCTCCGGATCGCTTCTCGAAGAGGAGCCACTGTCCGTCGCGAGTCCAAGCCAGCGCGCCGGGCTCTGTTTGCATCTGCTCCGGCCGCTCAACCCGCAAGACTTCTCTGCTCGCACCCCCGGCCAACGGTATCACAAGTAAGGTCTGAACGCGGGTGACTTTGTTCGTCTGAATGACTGCCAACATCCGCGCGTCAGGCGAGACCGCCGAAGTTCCCAGCCAATGTCCCTGCGGCACTGTGAACACCTCGCGTTCTGCTGAGTCCTTGGACTGTGCAATCACGGAGCGTTCTGAGCGCTCGTAGAGCAGAGTCTCACCATCTGAAGCCCAACTCGGGTTCAGCAGCTCGCCCTCCTTTGAAGATGCAAGACGAGATGACGCACCGGTCGCCGCGTCGATCTTGTACACGCCTTGTTTGCCGTCCTGCACCCCGTGCGCAACGAGGGACCGACCGTCCGGATGCCACCGAGTGCGTGAGTAGTCGTTCATTCGAGGGACGAACTCTCGCTCTTGACCATCCGAAAGAGCCACGATGGTAAGCACAGCACCGTGTCCTCCCGAATGATTGTCCCTCTGATAGAGCAGGTACCGGCCATCGCTCGACCAGTCGGGGCCTGTGGTGATGACATCGGGTTCCCCGATCCGCACCAACTGCGGTGCTCCGGTGGCTTTCCCCTTCAATGGGTCGAAGCCAGTCGTATACACACTCCGTCTCGTGACGTTTACCCTGTACAGGAGGGCGCCTGAGCGGGAAAGCCCGAGTGGTTCAAAGCTCGCGGGTACGTTCCCCACCCGTATCGCGCGACCCGCGGGCGTACCGTCCTTCAGCAGGACCGACCAGAGGGAGGATGCGCCCGGCGGGTCTGAAGTGGTGAAGAGCAGGTGGCGTCCATCAGCCATCCAGTCGACCAGTCGATTTCTTCCAGGCTCCTGTATGATCGGCGTTTCTCGACCATCCTGCAGCGAGACAAGGGCGATTTCCGAGTTCCGCACTCCTGTCCCGCTGGGCCGCTCATAGGCGACATAGCTACCGTTGGGTGAGATCGACATTGAGAAGATGAACGGCGCGTCGAGCGTCCTGACGACCCGTAGCAGCGTGTCCTGCGGGGAAGTCAGTCCGATCTGTTGCGCACCACTGGCCGTCCGGATGCTCATCAGGATCTGCTGGTCGTCGGGGCTCCAGCCCCATGGCACCACGAACTCGCCTTGACGCTGGTAGAGGACGCGGTCGCTGATACCATCGCGACCGACCACTCTGAGCGCGGTCGTGTGGTTCGCTCTGTCATACGAGTAGTAAGCGAGGCGCTGACCGTTGCGAGACCAGACGGGGTGGCTGGCGACGATTACGCCATCTGTGGAGCGAGTCACGAGGACGTTGCGTCCAGTCGCAATCTCGCGAATGGCGAGATTCTGGCTCTCGGGATCAGTGAAGGCGAGAAACCGTCCGTCCGGAGATAGTCGCGCATTGCTGTCCTTGTCCGGTCCGCTCCAGATCGGTCCAGCATTCACGAGCGAAAAATCTTCGGCAGTGCCCGTCCGGTTTCCACTCTCTTGCGCCCTCAGGGGCCAAGACAAGAGAAGCACCAGCGCTGCCGCCACGGCGGGCGTCGTCTCTGCACGGCGTAGTCGCATTGTTCTCCGTGGTCGGGGTCGGCGAGCGGGCACACGCGGCGGGCAAGGCTATTACCGGCGGCTGATCACCACAAGAACATGCTCGCGGGACCCCCTCTTCGCGCCCGTGCTCGTGTCTCGAGTTGCGTTCGGGTGGCCACCGCCGAGGACTCGTTTGGCAGCACTAGGACTAGGGAGCTATGTCGACACCGGAGCGCATATGTCCACTTCACTCCGACATCCCGCTCCGCGAAGTGGACGCCGATGCCCAGCGGTCCGCACGAGCAAGACAAGTTGTTGTATTGCAACAGCTTACATACGACTCTGGATCAGGAGAGTCCAGGTTCGACCCCTGGAGGGGCAACTGGAAGCCCGGCAATGACTTCGGTCGTTGCCGGGCTTCTGTCGTTGGTGCCTTGGTGCGGTTTCTGGTGCGGTTTCTGGTGCGGTTTCTAGGCGAACGACGCTGTCACATGCTTGGAGCGGTCGGAGCGCTTGCTCGTCACGCTCATCACCTCGAGCAACGTCGCATCATCCGTATGTTGATAGAACGTGAGCAGAGTCGCGGTATCCTTCCAGCCTCCGGCATCAGCGACCGCCTCGAGCGGCAAATGCAATCGCTCCGAGGCCCACCTCCTCCGATGAGGACGCCAAAGCCCGCTGTCCTCGATTCAGGCCCGCGAAGCGGTCGGGTCGAACGGCGACCGGTGGACTCATGCGCGACCGGCCGTTCACTGCCGCCGATTCGGCGGCGATTGATGGCGATGATTTGTCGTGTCGAGATAATAAGGCATTGTCTGATTCGGATGGACATTCCGCTCCGCGAAGTGGACGCCGATGCCCAGCGGTCCGCACGAGCGAGACAAGTTGTTGTAATGCAGCATCTTACATAAACATCTGGATCAGGAGAGCCCTGGTTCGTCCGACGAGGGCCTTGCGAAGCCCGGCAACGCGTTTACTCGTCGCCGGGCTCCTTTATGTGACTATCCGAGTCCCGCGGACAGCTGTTGGGAGGCAGCGCGATGCATGCCCCCCCTCGCGGCCGGTAAGATTTTGCACCGATATTGCGGAGTACGACCACCATCCCCGACGAGTCGAACGTCGACTGACGCTCCGCCTCTCAGGATTTTCCCGCCCATGCACCGGCGGATCCGCATTGCCATCGAGGAGCGCGGACCATGCTCGCGACTGTGCTGCTCTCGCTGCGCCGATCGACCCTCACCGTGACAGTGGCGCTTGCATCGTGCGCCGACAGCGGCGGATCGCTGGGGCCTGACACCGCTGACGGAGCCTCGGCGGTGACGCTGCGCGCCCGCGAGGTCGTCAAGGGGCTCGAGCAGCCGCTGTTCCTCACGGCGCCGGCCGGCGACTCGCGGCTGTTCATCGTCGAGCAGCCCGGGCGCATCCGCATCATGCGCGCGGGGCAGCTGCTCGCTACTCCCTTTCTCGACCTGACGGACCGGGTGAGCACCGGAGAAGAGCAGGGGCTGCTCGGACTGGCGTTCCATCCCAACTACGCGCAGAACGGCTACCTGTACGTCGACTACACCGATCCGTCGGGCGACACGCGCGTGGAGCGCTACCGCGTGAGCGCGGATCGCGACCGCGCGGATCCGGCGAGCGCCTCTCTCGTACTGACGGTCGCGCAGCCATACGAGAACCACAACGGCGGCATGGTGGCGTTCGGCCCGGACGGCATGCTCTACGTCGCGATGGGCGACGGCGGAAGCGGAGACGACCCGCCGGACAACGGTCAGAATCGCGGCACGCTGCTGGGCAAGCTGCTTCGCCTCGACGTGGACCGACCGCCCGCCGGCGCGGGTTACGCCCTCCCGCCCGACAACCCGTTCGCCGCGTCTGCCGGACCGTCGTCGCGCGGCGAGATCTGGGCCTCGGGCCTCCGCAACCCGTGGCGGTTCGCGTTCGACGCGCCGACGTCGCGCCTGTACATCGCCGACGTCGGGCAGTCGAGCCGCGAGGAGATCGACGTCGCCGGCATTCGTGAGGCGGGATTGAACTACGGGTGGAATCGCATGGAAGGCACCCAGTGCTTCGAGAGCGGGGTGACGTGCGATCGCGCCGGTCTGCGGTTGCCGGTGGAAGAGTACGGGCATGAGGACGGCTGCTCGATCATCGGCGGCTACGTGTATCGCGGGAGGATCGCCGGAATCCGCGGCCACTACTTCTACTCGGACTTCTGCGGCGGATGGCTCAGGAGCATCCGCATCGCCGACGACGGCAGCGTCGCCGAGCGACGCACGTGGGCGATTGGCTCGCTGGAGCGGGTTACGTCGTTCGGTCTGGACGCGAGCGGGGAGCTCTACATGCTGAGCGGCGATGGCCGAGTCAACGTGCTCGAGGCGCAGTAGCGCTCATCGGCAGGACAGCACCAGCGACGCCAGCACAGGCAGGTGATCGGACGGGAAGCGGCCTTCTGGGTTGCCTCGCGGCGCGCCTGCGCTGCCAAGCGCTTCGCGTTCTCGCTCAGAGCGCCTTCAAGAGCCGGAACGTGAACGGTGGACTCGTGCTGGAGAGCGGCGCGTGACTGGAACACAGCAGCCCCCTGCCGATGATCGACTACGATTCCGAACTGCGCCGTCATCACCACCGACGGCGTCGCGCCTTCGATGTTCACCATCGCGACAGGGTGCTCGACATCGGATGCGGGACGGGTGAGACGACGCGTGACGCGGCACTCATCGCGACGGACGGGCGCGTCTTCGGCATCGACACCGCCGAGCGCGCGCTCCAGCACGCGCGGCGGCTCACGCTCGCGGCCGGGCTCCGCAACGTCGACTACGTGTGCAGCGATGCGTCGCGACATCCCTTCCCGCCCGCGTGGGTCGACGTCGTGATCAGCCGGTTCGGCACGATGTTCCTCGCCGATCCCATCACGGCATTCACCAGCATCCGCGGCGTCCTGCGTCCGGCGGGCCGGCTCGTCATGATGGTGTGGCAGGCCGCTCACCGCAACGCGTGGGCTGTCGCAATCCACCGCGCGCTCGTCGATGATGAAGCCGCGTCGCCAGAGAAGTCGTCGGGGCCATCAGCATTCTCGCTAAGCGATGCGAACACGGTCGAAGACATCCTCCGGGCCGCCGGCCTCGTCGACATCGCCTTCGAACAGGTGGACGAGCCCGTCTACTATGGTCCGGACGTCGAGAGCGCACTCGGATTCGTTTTGCGGTTCTCGACCGTGATGGTCGCACTCGACTCGCAGCGGGCCGATGAGCGCGCGACTTCGCTGGATCGGCTGCGCGATCTGATGGTCGCCCACAGGATGCACGACGGCGTTTGGTTCGTTTCGCGAGCGTGGATCGTCACGGCGCGAGCGCTCACGCAGCAATCGACAGTGGAAGCTGGTAGTGCGGTTGCCCAACGTGAGGTCGTGAAGGACGAACACCGGCGCCTGCCCATGAAATGGCTGATGCCGCATGACCACGCGATCGCGTTGCTCGGAGCTGGCGCCAAAGCGGGCCTCCTCGCTCTAGGCGGTTCGATGGCGACTCGCGGATCCTGCCGAAAATGCAAGCGGAGCTGCGCACTGACGTCGGCGTGAAACGCCGCGTGATGCACGAGCGCCCCGCGAGGACTCTCGCGGGGCGCTCGGTGATTCGTCGTAGGCCGCGAGCTACGCCTTGCGATCGATGCAGGCCTTGTACTGTGGGTTGTTCGTCTCCTCGAATGGGATCGGCAGGTTCACATCCGGGCCGTAGTTGTTGCCGGCCGCGGCGCCGAGCGGGTTGTATACGCCGGTCGGGAACACGGTCTCGGAGTTACGACCGTACTGTCTGATGAGGCGGCGAAGATCGCCGAGCCGATGCGACGTGAGGTAGAGATCGTACGCACGCTCAGTGAAGAGCAGGTTCTGCTTGCCGACGTCATCCGCCGGAACAGCGCTGGCCGGAAGGGCCGCGAGTGCCGGCGGCGCGGTGGGCGTGTCTCCGTAGGTCTTGGCGTTCACGCGCGCCTCGTTGAGCTTGTTCAAGAAGGTCGCGGCGTCGTTCGCGCGCATCGCCGCTTCCGCCTCGATCAACCGAGCCTCGGTTCCCAGCGCGACAGGCACTGGCGCGCCGCGCGCCGGGTTCTGCGCGAGCGAGGTGTACTTCGGCGTCCGGTAGAACGGCGTCGCCCCATCGAAGCCGGTCGTGGTGCGCACCACGGGCACGCGAGGATCGTTCGTCGTGACGAACGGGATCCCGTTGATGCCTTCCCTGTCCCCGACGGTGAAGCGCTTGCTCGTCACGGAGAAGGTGTACACGCCGTTGTACTGACGCGGTGTGTTTTCGTTGTGGTTGATGTTGTAGACGAACGTGCTCGGCACCGCGGCGACTGCCGCGGCGGCGCCGGTCGCGTTGTCGAGATTGAGCAGTGCCCGCCCCTTGCCGATGCGCGCCAGATTCAGCGCGTTCGCACCGCTCGCGCCGGCCGCACTCGCAATCGTGATGGCCGAGTCGAACTTCGCCACCGCGTTGTTGAGTAGCTGCGTGCCCGTCTTGGGATCGCCGAAGGTGAACGTGCCGTCGGCGTTCACGGTGCTGTTCGGTACGCCGTTGCAGTAGTCCTCGGCGAAGAGGATGTACATGTATCCGGCCAGCGCGAGTACCTCGGCCCGGTTCGGATTCGCCGGCTCAAACTGCGCGTAACCGGCGGCGACCAGCTCGGTGGTAGCGCGAGCGCGCTGCGCGAGCTGGAAGATGGAGAGCATGGTGGCATTCACCTCTTTGGTGGCGCGGCGGTCGAGCTCGAGCCGCGTCGGAAAGGTCTCCGCGTCGAGCAGCTCATCCGAGAGCAGCCCCGATATGAGCACCAGCCCTTCGGTCGAGCCGAAGCTCCCAGGCACGTTCCCGCCGCTGCCGGCGTAGGCGACCTGAAAATCGCCGATTGCCGCCGCGTAGGCGTTCGGTAGCACTGCGGCGCCGGTGAGATCTCTGGGCAGGACGACGTCCGGCGTCGGAACGGTCAGCAGCTCGTCCTGGCTGCATGCTGTCAGCCCGCCGATGCTCGCGAGGAGAAGGACAGCACTGAGCTGGCGGACGTTGAAGCGTAGATGGCGCATTGAGTTCCCCGTTGGCACTTGCATCGTTGTCAGAAGCTCAGCGCGAGACGCGCGGTGAAGTAGCGCACCTGCGGCAGGGTGAGGAAGTCCGAAGTGGAGAACTGTGCCTGGGCCACGGAGTTCACCTCCGGGTCGACGCCGCTGTAATCCGACCAGGTCTTGAGGTTGCGTCCAGCGAACGTGAGATCCGCCGAGGCCGCGCCAGCGCGCGCCGCGATGCGCTGGGGCAGGGAGAGCGTGATCGCGACTTCACGAAGCTTGGTGAACGACGAGTTTTCGATGAAGCCGTCGTACGTGAAGTTCGCGCCGGAGAATCGTCCCGCGGTCGCGGCGGCCTGTTCCCGCAGGTTGGCTGACGACGGCATCTGCACCGCCGCGCCGTTGCCGATGCTCACGTTGCGGAAGTAGGCCGTGTTATTGAACAGCTTCTGACCGGTCCGGCGGTCGAACGTTGCGGACATGCGAATGAAGTTTCCGATTGAGAGCTGGGGTGAGAACGAGAGCTCCAGCTTCGGGAACGGAGTGCCGCGGAAGACCGCAGAGTCGCCGAGAGTGACTTCGCAGGTAGCCGAGCCTGCAGCCGGCGCGGGACCTGTCGGGCAACCAATGAGCCCGTCGCCGTTCAAGTCGGTGAACGACGTGATCGGCTTCACGAAGTACGCTCCGAGTGGGAAGCCGGTCTTGAAGACCTGCGTGCTGCCGTTGAAGAAGACCGGTGGGATCGGATTGCCCAGGGCGTCCACGCCGAGATCGTCGAGATTGTTGGTGTTCCAGGATCCGTTCGCCGTGAAATCGAACTTCACGTTGCGGCGATCGAGCACCATGACGCGCGCCAGCAGCTCGTCCCCGTAGTTCCGCACCTTCCCGAGATTCTGGAAGCGCGAGGGGCTCGAGCCGAGCGACGGAGCGAGGTTCACGTTCACGAGCGCGTCCTTCGTGCTCTTGTCGTAGTGCGTGTACTCGAAATACAGCCGGTCATGGAGCAATCCGACGTCGAAGCCGGCTTCCACCTCTCTGCTCCGCTCCGGCTTCAGATTCGGATTCCCTGCGCCGCCGACCGTGAAGCCCGGGAAGTCTGTGCCGGCCGCCACCACCGCGACGGGGCTGAGCGTCTGTTCGGCCGCGAGATAGCCCGGATTCTGTCCAGCGGAACCGATTGCCGCGCGAACTCGGAGCGAGGAGATCGCGTCCACCTTGGGGAAGAATCCTTCCTCGCTGACCACCCACGATGAGCTGATGGATGGATAGTAGATGCGCGGAAAGTTCGTGCCGAACGCGCTGTTGCGGTCCGTGCGCACGCCGGCGACGAGGAACACGCGGTCGCGCCACGCCAGCTGCTCGCGGGCGATGAAACCAAGCGTGCGAACGTCCGACGTCTGCTCGCTGACCACGAAGCGCGCGTTGGTGCCCGCCAGCGAGTTGGTGCCGCCAAGGAGCTTGGCACCCTGAGCATCCGTGCGCGCGAAGAAGACGTCGGTGTACTGCGTCCCGAGCGTGGTCGTGAACTTGAGCGACGGCGAGAACGAGTACACCGCCTGCCCGTTCAATCCGGCGGTGTAGTTGTAGACCTGCGCGCGAAACACGTTGCGATAGCCGTCGAGCGTGTTCTGGTTGTACGCGAGGACCGCTGGCTGCAAGGTCTCGTGATCCGAGCGCTGGTCGACGTCGCCACCGAAGGTGCCGTTGAGGCTCAGCCAGGAGGTCGGGGTCCAGTTGCTCGTGAGACCGCCGGTGAGGCGCTGGATTCCCTGGCGCGTATTGATGTTGTAGAACGCCTTCGGAGCGAGGTAGCCGTTGAAATAGCCGCGGCTCACGGAATCGATGGCCCCGGCACCATTGACGCACAGCGTTGGATGTTGCGCCGCGAGCCCGCCGGGGCCGCAATCCGCCGCCTTCCCCAGCAGCGAACCGGAGACGACACCGAAGGCATTGTTGTCATTCTGCGGACGACGCAGGTCGCTGTTGCTGTAGCCGATGCTGATCTGCGCGTCGAGGTTCTTCGCGAGCTGGCCCCGAAGGTTGGTGCGCATGTTGAGGCGCTGCTGCGCGTTGACCTCGATGACGTTTTGCTCCTTCTGGTACTCGCCAGCGAGGAAGTACGTCGCCGTCTCGCCGCCGCCGCTGGCGCTCAGGCCGGCGATGCGACGGTTGCCGTCGTCGATCATGCTCGCGGCGTCGAGGGGGAAATGGTTGATCGTCGAATCCACCCCGACGCACTTGGTCGCCGCCGTCGAGACGCGCGAGAACAGGCTGCAATTCCCCACGAGCGTGCCCGTCGCCGTCTTTCCGAACGAGCGAAAGTTCGCCGGATACTCGTTGACGTCAGTCAGGTTGCCGTACTCGAGGTACCCATCCCACTTCGTCTTGCCCGCTCGTCCCTTCTTCGTGGTGATCTGGATGACGCCGTTCGCCGCGGCCGTGCCATACAGTGACGCCGCCGCAGGTCCTTTGATGATCTCGATGCTCTCGATGTTCTCGGGATTGATGTCGTTGTAGCGCGACGGCTGCTGGCCGCCGGTCCCGATCGCCGTCGAGTTCGCCGAGTTATCGACCCGGATTCCGTCGACGATCATGAGCGGATCGTTCGAGAGCGAGATCGAGTTGGAGCCCCGGATACGGATGCGCGAGCCGGCGCCGGATTCTCCGGCCGCCTGCTGCACCACGACGCCGGGCGAGCGGGAGCTCAGCACGTCGGCGAAGGTGCTGACGGCCGCCTTGACCACCTGCGAGCCGTCAATCGTTGCGGTGGATGCGCCACTCTCGCGCCTCCGCTCGGTCTGCCCCGTGGCGGTCACGATGACCTGGTCCAGCGTCGTCGCCGAAGCCGTGAGGCCAAAGTCGGCGGTGACCGCGCCGTCGGCAGCGACGGTGACGGTCCGCGTCACCGGGGCGTAGCCGATTCGCTGCGCGATGAGGATCGTCGCGCCGGCTGGTAACCCGGTGATCCGGAAGCTCCCGGCTTCATCGGTGGAGGCGCCGCGGTTCGTGCCACTCACACGGACCTGAGCAGCGGCGAGGGGCCGCGTCGTCTGCCGGTCGACCACTCGGCCCGTGACTATGCCAGTGCTCTGCTGAGCCGACAGCGGCGCGGCCAGCACCAGCATCGCTGTGCCTGCCAGGAGAAAACGAAAGCCCACCATGAGAATTCCTCCGCGAACGTAGCCATCCGGTGAAACTACGGAAACAACCATCGACGGCCGGCCCGGCGGGCACGGCTCAGAAAGAGTGACCCTCGCACAACAGTTTTGGTCGCACTTTCGTGCGAGCAACAGTGAGGTGGGAGTCGACCTGCGTCGGCCGAAAGCAAATTTTGAGGGGTAGTCGAGCTGCCACGTAGGCGCGCTACGTCCGGAGGCGCTCGAAACGGGCGTCGATGCCGACCGATGCGGCCAACTGCCGACGGTGAATCCCGGACCAACTCGGAAGCTGCGATGTCGTGGCGAAAGCGCAAGTGCATCTAGAGGGAGACGGCACGACTCGCGCGAGCATTCCCGCGAATGCGCGCGGCCGTGCGTCTTCGACGCTCTAGCGCGACTCCGCCTTCGGCGCGATTGCGTCCGGATATGCGAACACCGGCCGATGGTGCGCCTCTCAGAGCATCACCAACCCCTGGCGAGCTGCGGCGATGACCACCTCCGCGCGGTTCCGCGCGTTGAGCTTCTCGTACACCGCGGCGATGTGCGTCTTCACTGTGTGCTCGGTGATACCGAGCCGCGACGCGATGACTTTGTTCGCGAGTCCCTGGGCGATCAGGGACAACACCTCGCGCTCGCGCGAGGTCAGCGCGGCGGCCGTCGTCGGCACGCTCGACTCGCTCGAGACACGGCGCGCACCGGCGAGCAGCTCTGCGGACAGGCTGGCCGGCAGGGCGACGAGGCCCGCGGCGACCGCTCGCACCGCCGCCAGCAGCTCATCGGCTCGGGCATCGATCGCCAGGACGGCGCTCGCACCGGCCGCGTAGGCATCCTGCGCGGCGACGGTGTCCAGCCGCTCGAGCAGCACTAGCGCAGCGGGTCCGCGGAAGCGCTCATCGAGGTCGCTTCCGTCGGAGAACAGCACGTCGCCGAGCGATGCCAGCCGGCGAGGCACCATCACGACGACGTCCACCTCGCGCGGCGACGCGTGGGAGCGGGACGGGAACTCGTTGTCGCCTGCATCTCCGACAGAATCACGACCCCGGTCGACCTGCGCAGCCGTCGAGACGACGTGCACGTCAGGCTCGGAGCCGAACAGACTCGCGAGCCCCGCGCGGAGAACGGGTGAGTCCGCGATGATCGCGATGCGAATCACAGCTCGCCGTCAGGCGGCCCGCTGTCCGCCGCTGTGCGACGCGCCCAAGATGACCTCGCATGTGAGTCGCCGGCCTCCGCGCCCAACGTCGAGGCGCACTGCGGCGCCGGGGCCGGCATGGCGCAGCAGCTCGGCGAGATCCGCCCTCGTCGAGAATGGACGGCCGGCGTGACCGAGCAGCACGTCGCCAGCGGCGATCCCCGCTCGCGCCGCCGCGCCACGCGGATCGAGCGCGAGCACGAGCCACGCGACGCTCTCCTTCGCCTCGGAAGGAATGCGCACCCGCACCGGTCGAAGCTGCACGCCGAGCACCGGGCGCGGCGCCGAACCGGCCAGCATCGCGCGCACCACGTCGACCGAGATCGCTACGCCGAGCCCGCCCACCACCATGCTGTTCACGCCAACGACGCGGCCAGATGCGTCGGCGAGCGGGCCGCCCGAGTTGCCAGGGGCGAGCCGAATGTCGGCGACGATGTACGGCGAACGCCTCGGGTTCGGCGCGGCGTGCACGACGCCCATCGACAGCGCGTGCTCTACGCCAAGCGGGTGCCCGAGCGCAAGCACCAGCCCGCCGGGCCGAAGCGCGGCCGGCTCACCGACGGCCGCCGCGCGCGGCAGAGGTCCGCCGAATGCTGCCGTGTCGATGTGCAGCACGGCGAGATCGCGCCGTTGGTCGCGCGCTACGACTCTCGCGACCGTCGCTCTGCCGTCGCTCAGCGTGATCGTGGCCGACTCTCTGACCGCGACGTGCGCGTTCGTCACGATGGTGCCGTCCGCCGACCAGATGATGCCCGCGCCCTGCCCACCACCACCGCCATCGCGGCCTCGCGCTCCGACGCGGCGCGCTGGCCCGCTTTGAACGGACACCGTCACGCCGCGCAGCGCCCGACCGATGGCGTCGAACGCATCGCCGATGGCTTCGCCCATTGATTCGGTGAAGGGTGTCATGATTGTCCGCGGTCCGGGTGTGCATCGACGACGACGGCGAGTGTCAGCGGCTCTCCCGCTCGCACGATCGTGCTCGAGAGCTCACGCCCGACCGAATCGGGCCCGAGCACCGCGAACACGTCTTTCGGATCCTCCATCGTCCGGTCGCCGAGCCCGACGAGCACGTCTCCGAGGAGAATCCCCGCTCGCTCCGCCGGAGTTCCTGGCTGCACGGACACGATCATCAGGCCGACTCCCGGAACGACCCCGCCGATCGGCGCGATGCGCGCCCGAATGGTGTCGGGCAGCCGCACGGGATGCGTGCCGATACCGAGGAATCCGCGCCGCAGGACGCCGCCGCTCGACTGAAGGGAAGTGATCACGCGCTCTACGGTCACCGACGGAATCACCAGTGCGCTGCCTCGGGCCAGGCCCGACGAGCAGAGACCAGCGACCTCGCCCGCCGCCGTCACGAGCGGACTTCCCGAGAATCCGTCGTAGACCGACATGTCGAGGCGCACGAACTGATCGATGCGCCCGCCACGCGCGGTCCCCCAGGCCGGACCAACTGCCGAGACCATCCCGAGACTCACCGTGACGTCGGCCCCCGGGCGTCCGATGGAGAGCATCAACTGTCCCACGTGAAGCGGCGAGAGATCTACGGACGCCGGCGCATGCTCGCCCTCGATCTCGAGGAGGCAGATGTCCGTCGATGCATCGCGGCCGGTGACGTGCGCCTGCACCACGCGCGCATCGCCTATCCGGACATCGATGCCCTCATCTTTCTGGATCGTGTGATCGGCGGCGACCACGAGGTTGCGGCGCCAGACCACGCCGCTAGACGGGATCCGCCGCCTGGCGTGGATCGCGACGACGAAGGAATTGGAGCGATCGACGGACGCGGCGAGGTCGTCCGAGAGTGTCTGGAGAATCGTGGACATGGCGCGAGCGATGAATGGGGAGACGATGCAGCCGGCGAGTTCTGAGCCGCGTCTGTAGTCTCACGCTCCGTCACGTTCGCGAGAATCAGCCGAACGGGTGAGAGAGCGGTCAGCCGTTCGGGCGTGACGCGGAGGTGAGCACCGCCCCCGCGTGCGCAGTAGACGCCGCGACCGTTACGAGGCGGCGACCGTCTCGCTTACGCCACCCACACCCGCCAACAGATCCCGGTACCAGCGTTCGGCCATCGCGAGCCGATCCTCGTAGCCCGCGCATCCCCAGATCACGCTCAGCGTCGCACTGGTCTCGGCGCGGGTCTTCGTGCGCTGCGAGTCGCGCACGGCGTTCGCGCACGGGCCGTCGGCGTCGAACAGACAGAGTAGTCCAGCGACGTCGATCTCCTGCCCGGATGCGTTGAACACATACGACGTCCCGGCCGCCGCCACTGCGATCCGGAACGGTCCGCGGGCGCGGTCGAGGTCGACGACACTGATCGGGAAGCCGCTGTGCAGAGACACCGCGTTGCACGCGTCCACTGCGGCGTTGATCGCGCCCAAGGCTCCCTCGCCGGCGGCGCGCACGAGGTACTCGGACGCGGGCTTGCCGCGGCCCGTTGGCTTGTAGCCGCCGAGGCGAAGGAGGTCACGCACCGCGCCGCGCACCGCTTCGTCCCGCTGCAGCGGCGCGGTGGCGTCCAGTTGAAGCGCGTCGAGCATCGCCGGAGAGCTCGCTGACTCGCCGAGCGATGCTCCGAAGGTGGTCGCGAACGCCGCCACGCGCAGGAGCGGGTGGGGCTCGATGTCCAGCGCGGTGTCGAACATGGAGCGCCCCGTGGCCCCCGCCGCCGATCAGGCCTGACGCCGGTACGCGACCTCGCGCTCGGCCTGGAACCAGTCCGACTCCGGTGAGGCGGAGGAGTAGCCGCGCTCAGCATACAGCTGATACGCGCGCACACGCACCTCGTCCTGGAGCGAGCCGATGGACGTGTCGGAGCTCCCGTTGGGAACACTGCTCGTCGCCTTGCTCGTCGCATTGCTCGTCGCGGTTTTCGCTGCGGCACTCCGCCGACGGGAAGGCGCCGGGGCCTTCGCCGCCTTGGCGGCCACAGTGCTGGTGTCCGTTGATTCAGGTTGCTTCTTCGCGCGCGCCTTTGGGGGCGTCTTGCGCGGTTTGGGATCGTTGTCCTTCGCTGACATGTGGATTTCCGAGAGCTGGGTGGAGAGGACCGAGCACGCGCATCGGTGAGACACGGAGCTGCGGTCTGGACTCAATGATTCTATACGACTTTTGTGCGCTCGTGCACCCCTCGCTCCACTCTCGTGAATTGTTGCACTTCCCGACGAATCATCGTTACCGCGTTGCGTCCTTCCTGTCACACGATCGGGAGGTTGGTGAGCCCGAGTGAGCGACACCAGTGTCGAGAGTAGACGGGTCTCCTGCGGCTGCAACCATGGCAAGGACGCTACCTGGGATCGGCTGCGCAGCCTGCTCTTCGAGGAGCGACTCGACTATCCCGATCGCCCGCGCGCGCCGCAGTCCTTTGCTGGTGGAGCGCCCATACCGGAGCTAAGCTATTCGTCACGGGGGATCCGGCTACGCTGGATCGCCGTGGAGAATTGTCGCACTCTTTACTGCCCGGCAGAGCAGTGTAGCCGATTCGCCCGAGGGTGCGCCGAGCATCCTCGCGAGGAGTTCGTGTCGCGATGCGATGGGCGCATCGCGAGGCCGGCGTCGAGCCGGTTGTTTTCGGCCAGGAGGGCGACATGGCTCCCGTGAACCGACGCGCCGGCGAGACGCCGCTCGAATGTGACGAGGACAGCGCACCTCGCGCGATGCCCGCGGATTCGTACAGGCAAGATCGCACTCGGCCGGAGCCCAAGCCCGGCAGTCTCGCTCATGCGCGCATGGGGATCGCGGAGCGGCCCCAGGGCGTGGCGGAGCGCACCTGGGAGCGGATCGCGGTACATGTCGAGCGAGCGCTGTGCCGAGCGACCACTCGAGGCGCGAGCATGCTGCGGCCTTCGGTGACTCGACTCGCGTTGGAGATGCGGGCGAGCGGCGCGTCGTGGGAATCCATCGAGGCCGCAGTGACGGACGCCGTCTGCACGCACCCCGATCTCGGCGCCCACGACCGCCTCAACGTGGTCAGCGGCAAGCGCTCGTCGGTGACTCTCATCGCGCAGATGGTCGGCTGGGTGCACGGCGTCCGCCAGCTCGAGGCTCCCGCCGGTTCGCCGCCCCGACGCGCCTCAGGAGACCGGATCGACGTCGAGCGAGCGGATCAGGTGCTCGAGCAGCTCACACCCGCACTCGATCGTCACCTCGCCCTCGAGCGCGCGCGCGACGTGCAGAACAGCACGACGGTGCAGCCCGCTCAGCCGAGCGCGGAACAGCCCTAGCCGCGCACGCGCGGCAGCAGTTCATCGGTGCGGGCCGGCACTTCGATCATCGTTTCGTCCAGATCACGATCGCTCCACACCCGCGGTCGTACATCATCGGAGCCGGCTGGCCCTGGCGATATACCGCGATCGCCCCGATGTCGCCGGGATTCACCAGATTGATGTCCTGATACGAGATGCCGTCGATGACGATGTTCACCTTGCACGGGCCGCTCAGAGATGCGCCGCGACCGCTGATCACCTGCGCCTCGAGCCCGAATCCCACGACGCGGAGCCCGGGCATCATCCGAATCAGATCGCTCGTCATGCTCGCGTGCCGGCGCTCGATGTCGTCGATGCCGAGGAAGGTGCCGAACCCCTGCTTCCGATGCTGCTCGAACTCGCCGTAGCGGGAGCGCCGCGCCACGATGAGCACGGAGTCGAGGTTGACGATCCGTTTCAGGCGCACGTCGCGCGCCACGGTGCGTCCACTGCGCAGCTCGACGGGTTCCTCTGCGATGAGGTATCCGAGGTGGCGGACTTCGAGCACCTGAGTGCCCGCGGGCAGTCCGGCGAGCTCGTAACGGCCGGTGGCGTTGCTGCGTGCGCTCGATCGCGCACCGCGCACGCCCACGTCCGCGCCGCCCAGTGGTCCGTCGCCGAGTCCGCGCACCACGCCGCTGAGCAGGGCAGTGCCGGTCAGAGGGGTCGTCTCGCCGTCGCCGGTTCGCGTGCTGTCCGGGACACCGCGCGGCTGCGTCGCCTGTGCACTGAACGAGAGGTTGTGCCGAGCGATGCCGAGGGTGTCATTGACGAGTATGCGTATCACCGCGCCCGCTCGGCCGGCGTGCTGTAGCTGGAGCAGCAGCCACGTATCCGTGGGAACGCCGCACATGCGGTACCAGCCGCGTGCGTCGGTGGTGTCCATCCCAGTACGCTCGCGACTCTCGGCGCGCAGCGTGGCGCGATCGATCGCGAGCTCCTGCCACGCCACGGCGACGACGACTCCCGCGAGCGGCAGCTCGGTGTCGGGATCGAGGACGCGGCCGAGTACCGCGCCCGACTCCTTTGGCAGAGCTGGCCCGGGACATGCCGCTTCGCGCAGCTTCGAACCGGATGGAAATGCGAAGTCGACCCTGGTCGTCCGCCCTGCCGTGATCGCAACCTCGCGTGGTGAGAGAGTGATCTCGAGGGAGTCGAGAAGTGGGCTCTCGAAGCCGGCCACGTACCTGCCGGGAGGCAGCGAGTCGATGCGAAACTCGCCGCGACCGCCAGTGGTCGTGGCAGCGCTGAAGTCCGGCCGCGGCTCGATCCCGAACGCGCGGACCACGGCACCGCCGAGAGGGCGCACACGCGCGCTGTCCATGACGACGCCCTCGAGCGTCCCTGTCGGCGTGCCCTGTGCCACCGCTGGCCGCGAGGCCGCGCAGAGCAGGATGAGGATCGCGCCCAAACGCACTGCATCAACACCGCGACCCGACCGGGATGGAGATCGCATCGACGATGTGAACCCGCTGCTTGGGAGATCTGCCTCGCGCATTCGGACGCGAGCGGAGAAGACCGTGAACGACCGCGAACATGCGACTGCCTTCAACTGCACGCAAGCGTCCGCCGCCACTCATCGCCGATGCGGTCGAGGCACGCTGCCACCGAATCTCGCGGAGAACTTCGCCCTGGCCATGGACGGAGCCTGTATGACCCTTCTAATTGATGCAGGCACGCGAGCGGAAGCGATGCTCGACGCTCGGATGATGGTAATGGCTCCTCCGCGCTTGTACTCATGACTCACGTTCGCGTGCTGATACCATCTCTTGCCGCGCTGGGCGTTCGCGCATCTGCTCCACCTCCGGTGACGCACGCGCCTCGATGAGCGGATATGCCGTGATCGTCCGGCACGGCGGCGCTGTCGTGACGAGCAGCGAGCTGCGCGCGCTCATGCCGCCTCTCCGACGGCGCGGCCCACACGGCGACAGCATCTCCACGGAAGGGCCGTTCGGCGCTGCCTCGACGCTGCTCGACGTCGGCGACCGTCGACTCGCGCAGTGCTGGGCGCATGCGGGCCGCTTCGTTGCCGCGGGGCAGGTGCGCATCGATGCACGCGCGAGCCTCGTGGACGAGCTGCGGCGCGCGGGCGCGCGCGCCGATGACGGCGACGGCGACATCGCGCTCTTCGCGCACGCCTGGCATCTCTGGAACGACGAGGCGCTGGCTCGGATCGTGGGCGAGTTCAGCGTGGTCGTCCACGACCGCGAATCACGCGAGACGACGCTCGTCCGTGATCCATTCGGCGTGCGGATGCTGTTCTATCATGCCGCCCGCGATCGGCTCGTCGCCTCGAACACCCTGGAGGCGGTGCTGGCGGCCGGCGTGCCACGCGATCTCGACGAGGACGCGATCGCCGACTACGTCGCCGAAGGATTCAACGAAGATCCAGCGAGCACGACGTTCCTGGCCGTCCGCCGTGTGCCACCCGCGCATCGTCTGCGCATTCATCCGGACGGAAGTCACGAAGTGCGGGAGTACTGGCGGCTTCCGTCCAGCACGATCGACCACTCTCGCGACGACGTCGCGCTCGTCGCCGAATTCCGCGCACTTCTCGAGGCCAGCGTCGACGATCGCATCCGGTCGCCGAGTCTCACCGTGTTCATGAGCGGCGGACTCGATTCGACCACGCTCGCGGCGATCGTCGCAGACCACGTCGGCGATCCGTCGCGCGTCCTCGCACGCACCGCGCACCTGCCCACGCTCGCGCCGGACGAGGACACGGAGCGCGCACGCGCCGCCGCGGCCGCGATCGGCATTCGGCACGTCCTCAGCGACGTAGACGACCACGGCTACCGCGAGGGGACCGCGGTCGCGCCACCCGACACCCCCGAGCCGCACGATGATCCGGATCTCATCGCCATGCGCGACGAGCTGCGTCAGGCCAGCGTGCACTCGCTGGTGGCGTTCTGGGGCGAGGATCCGGATGCCTTTCTCGCTCCGCCCCATCTTCTGGACCTGCTGCGCGGCTCGGCCTCATCTCGGCTCGTCATCGACGCGATCGCCTACACGATCCGCCATCGTGCGCGACCGTACCTCGGAATTCGTGGGCTCGTGCGCGGTCGTCGCGTGCGCGCCTCTCGCATGGCCGAATCGGAGGCTGGACCCGAATGGCTCCGCGCGGACCTCAGGCGACGACGCGCCGAGCGGTTGCGCAGCCGCATCGAGAGCACGCACCCGACGCGCTCCGAGGCGGCGCGCCGTCTGGAGCAGTGGCACTGGCAGCCCTTCCTCGAGTCGCTGGATGCGGGCTTCCACGGCGTCCCGATCGACGTGCGGCTTCCGTATCTCGATGTGCGGCTGATCGAGTTTGCCTTCGGCGTCCCGCCGATACCGTGGATGCAACGCAAGCACCTGCTGCGCGAGGCCGCCCGAGGACTCATCCCGGAGGCGATTCGGCTGGCGCCGAAGCGTGGGCTGCCCGGCGTGTACAAGGCACGAGCGAGGCAGTGGTGGTCGCGCGATCCCGCGCCGTTCATTCCATCCGATGCGCTCGCCCACTTCGTCGACGTTCGCGCGCTGCCGTCCGTCGATCGGTCGTCGAGCGCCACCGATGTCCGCGCGCACCTGCGCCTGCGCATACTCGACCGCTGGCTGCGCGCCCGCAGCGACACCGCCTGAGCGACGCACAGCTCAGCGAGCCCAGTAATCCTCGAGCTGCGAGACGTAGTGCAGCGCGCGCTCAGGCGTGGGGAAACGGTCGCTGAACCTTTCGCTCAGCATCGTCGCCAGATCGCCGAGCGAGACGTGGCCGTCCACGGCCTGGAGAATGGCGAGCACGATCTCCGCGTCGCTCGATCGGCGCGGCACGTACCGCGCCGAGCGCTGTGCCAGCGCGTCTCGGTGAAGCGGGATTCCGAGCAAGGTCGAGTGCCTGACCGTCGCGCCATCCTCTGCGGTCGCGGACCAACTCCAGGCGTAGTCGTCGCCGGACAGCACTGCACGCACGTCCAGCATCAACCTCTGCCCGCGCCGCACCGCGATCGGGGGCGAGAGGGGAAAGAACGCCTGCCCGTACAGCGCCGCCGGCGCCGACGGTGCGTTCGAGAACGCGATCGTCGGTGTGAGCTCGGCGTCGAACCAGAGCAGAAATCCGTGCGCCGTGCCGTCGCGTGTCGCCGTCGTCTCCCACCGCGCGCCCACCGGTGGACTCGGTTGGTCATAGTCGAGCGTGACGAAGTGCGACGGTGGGGAGAGGAGCTGCTGCTCGCTTGCGCGCGTGCGATGCCAGCGGTTTGCGAGCAGCCGCGTGAACGACTCGTGCGCAACCGCCACGGGAAGTTTCGACCACGCGTTCACCGTGCGAGCGTACAGCGCATCGTCCTCGACCAGCGCCGTCATCACGACGTCGCGACGTGGGATGCACACGCCACCGAGCGCGAGCAGCCGCGCGCGCATGTCGGCCGCCGCCGCGAGATGATGGCCGTAGAAGGGCATCACGCCGCGCAGGTCCGACACGATGACGTCGGCCAACTCCGGAAGCTCGACCTCCGTGGACCGTGCGCGGATCAACTCGACGCGGTCGGCGACGCCATTCTCGCTCGCGAGCCCGGCGCCCGCGTACACGGTCGCATCCGGATCGATGAGGAACACCCGCCGCGCCCCGAGCGTCGCCGCGTAGACGCCGAGCACACCCGGCCCCGCGCCGATGTCGGCGACGACCGCGCCCGGGCGCACGTTCTCGCGCATCGCCGCGAGGTAGGCGCCGCCGCGAATTGGATCGATGAGCATCTTCGCGTACTCCTCGAACGAATAGCTCACGCGTGCACGGTGGACGCACGCGTCGCAATGCGAAGGATCTCGTCGCACAGCGAGTCCATCCCCTCACGGCCGGTCGGCGGGGTGAGCGAGTGCACGGGCACTGCGCGCACGAGCGTGCCGAGTTGAGTCAACTCCGTCGCGCGCATTGACGAATCGAGCAAGTAGTTCGAGTATGTGAGCGCGGCCAGGGTGAGCACGGCCTCCGCACGCGGGATCAGTCGGCTCACGGCGTGCGTGCCGGTCGTTCGCTCGTCGAGCACGACGATCGCGCGCACCGCACGCGGCGCGTCGGCGAACGCGGCGCCCGCAAGCGGGAACCGACGCTTGTCCCACGACGGCGTGATGCGATCGAGTCGCGCTCCCTCACCGAGCACCACGCGCTCGCTCGCGGGCCAGAGCCGAAGGTGGTCGAATGCCGGCGACGCGATCAGCGACTCCTCCTCGATCGCCAGCGCGGTGAGATCGTCGGACATCACGGAGTGCCCGCGCGTGGCAAGTGCCGCCGCCGTCGTCGATTTTCCGGAGCCAGACACTCCAGCGAGCAACACGGCCGCGTCTTCGATGCACACGCAGCTCGCGTGGAGCGCGAGCCGTCCCCAGGAACGCAGCACGAAGCCGAGCACGGGCCCATACAGATATGCCGTCAGATCCTCGAGCGTCTGACCGGGGGCGATCACGGCGCGCACTTGCGCGGGGCGGGTGTGCTGCACGACGTCGATCGCCGTTCCGTCGCCGTACCGGAACGCCGTGAGGCCGCGCGCGTCGTCCACGATCAGCACGCGCGAGGCGGGGTCCGTTTGTGTGCCGGACCGGTACCGGACTCGCACCGGCTCGGGCGCCGGAAGGTGGTCCACCAGCTCCAGCTCCACGTCGGCGGCTCGCGACGTGGCAGCGGAGAGGCCCGGCAGCGCGACGTTTGCCTGGATGACCAGGCCGTGAATCCGCATCACGGTCCGTCGCGCCGCGACGTCAACCGATCACTGCGTCTTGTTGTTGTTCGCGAGCGCGCCATCCGTGCTCTGGCCGATCATCCCCTTCGCCTGCGTGAGCTGGGACAGATCGCCGTAGACCTTGAGCGTGGGACGCGAGTACGGCAGCTTCGCGTCGCGGGCCGCTGGTGTGCTGGGCATCCGGATCAACCTTGTAAAGGGAGCGTGTATAAGGATACGACGGCGAGACACACAGGGAAGTCACTTTTTCCGAGTGCGCGCTCCGACGTCTGTGAGTATCGGCCCGTTTTCGTCGGTACTCCATCTCCGGTCCCCTGATCCTCCCGATGCGGGTCATGGGACGATCTGCCCCACGCTTCCGGGCAACGCCTCCCCGCCAACGCTCGCACCCTCATCGGAGTACTCTGGACGCAGGTGACGCTCCCATCCGACCGAGGAACCGAAGATGACGATCCGCTCCTTCACCGCACCGCTGCTGGCGATCACGCTCGTGGTCGCGCCGAGTGACGGCCGAGCGCAGTCGTTCAAAGTCGCGAAGTACAGCATCGGCGGCGACGGCGGCACCGACTACCTGACCGCCGAGCCAGGCACGGGGCGCGTCTTCGTGTCGCGCGGAAACCACGTGATGGTGATCGACGGGCCGACAGGGAAGATCATCGGAGACATCCCCGACACGCCTCGTGTCCACGGCATCGCCCTGGTGGCGCGCTGGAATCATGGCTTCACCACCAACTCAGGCGACTCCACCGTTACGATGTTCGACCTGACGACGCTCGCCGTCGTCAAGCGGATCGCGACCCACACCGGTGGGCTCGACGGCATCATGTACGACGAGCATTCCGACCGGCTCGTGCTGACGAACCACAGCCGGCCGGCCGGCACCGCAACGTCATTGGACCCCAGCTCAGGCGCAATCGTCGGCGTTGCCGAGTTGGAAGACGACACACCGGAGGGCGCGGCGAGCGATGGGAAGGGCCGGCTCTTCGTGAACAACGAGGGGAAGAGCACAATCCAGGTCCTGGACGCGAAGACGATGAAGGTGCTCGCCTCCTGGCCGCTCGCCCCATGCGAGGGCCCAACCGGGATCGCCTACGACCGCTCGACCGATCGCATCTTCAGCGGATGCGGCAAGACGTCGGTGGTCCTCGATGCGAAGTCGGGGCGGGTCGTCGCGAAGATCGCCAACGGAGAGGGAGTCGACGCGCTCGGTTTCGACCCCTCCCAGAAGCTGATCTACATCCCGGCCGGTCGGGAGGGCATCGTGACGGTCGTGCACGAGGATGGCCCGAACCGGTACTCGGTGGTTGGAACGGTGCAGACGATGCGCGGCGCCAAGACGATCGCCGTGGATCCCGTGAACCACGTGGCTTATCTGTTCCAGCCCGAATATGGGCCGGCGCCAGCCGGTGCCGCTCCCGGACCGGGCGGCCGACCCGCCCGCGGACCGGTCGTGGGCGCCTGGTTCTTCGCGATCACGCACTGACGCTGTCCGAGGCCGCGAGAGGCCCGTCCGAGAACGCAGGTCGGGACCCCGAATTGCGCCGCTAATACGGAAGTCTCCCTAGGCCCGGAGCGTACCGGACTCTACCTTGAGACCCACGCGTGCCGCGGCGCACTTCGTGTGTGCACCGGTGTATGCGAATCTGCTCAGGGGGAACACCTCTTGCCTTTCTGGTGGAGGCCGCCAGTGTTCATCGGTAGAATCCCTCAATCTTTCGTGCCGTGTTGATCGTCGCCGCAGTCCTGCTTCTCGCAGTGGCCGCCGCGGCCTCCCTGTCCATCTATCGGTGGCGAGCGGAGCGCCGCGCCTCCTATGCGCCCATCCCGCTCGTCTTCCCGATGAACGCCGGGATCGAGTGGGAGACGACCTATTCCGCGCCGCAGACCGCTCCGCCCGTGCAGACGGTAGAGCCGTCACGCGAAGGCCGTAGCTTTGCTCCGCCCTCCACGACGAATCCTCCCGTCCCCGCCCTGACCGATCGTCCGGTCGAGATCCCGCTCCAGGCGGACCGCGAGAGCCTCGTGCCCGTTGGCAACGAGACGGTGCGCTTCCACCGGCCGAGCGACGACGTGGTGCAGTTGCTGCCCGGGCATCTCGAGGTGCTGGCAGGCGACAACCGGCATCAGGAGATTCGTTTCGTGCGCGTGCAGGGCCAGCAGCCGCACCTCATCCTCGGCCGCAATCCCGGACGCTCGCCACAGCACATCGCGCTGAACTCCAGCACGGTGAGCCGGCAGCACGCGCGACTGGCGTTCGCCGGAGGCAAGTGGGCCGTGGCGAACCTCTCGAAGACCAATCCAGTCGTCGTGAACGACGAGGAGCTTTCCAATGTCGACGGCGAACGCCCGCTTGCCGACGGCGATCGTATCGAGCTGGGTGAAGTCGTCCTGCGCTTCCACGCGCAGTAGACCAGGTCCGAGGCGGATGCAGACGCACGTCTCCACGTCCGGCGTCCAGCGATGAGCAGCGAGCACACTCCCGCGGCGCTCGGGGCGCTCGACCCGGACTACGAAATCCTCGAGGAGATCGGGCGCGGGGGAACCGCGGTCGTCTATCTGGCGCGCGAGCGTGCCACGGGAAGTGAAGTCGCGATCAAGCTCATTCGCGCCAAGTACCTCGAGGACGAGGAGACCCTCGCCCGCTTCGCGCGCGAGGCGCGCTTCCTCGCCCAACTCCATCACCCCAACGTCGTCGGCGTCCACGCCGTCCTCGATCTCGGCGCATCCGGAATCGCGCTGGTCATGGCCCACGTCAAGGGACGCACGCTCAAACAGCTGATCAAGGAGGAGCACCCGCTCCGCAGGGACCGGGTCATGGGCATGATGCGCGACGTCGCCGACGCGCTCGCCGCAGCGCATGCGCACGGGATCGTGCACCGCGATGTGAAGCCGGAGAACATCTTCATCGGCGAGGACGGCCGAGCACTTCTCGCGGACTTCGGCGTGGCGCGCTCGATGTCGGCCGACACACAGCTCACGATGCACGGGGTGGCGATCGGTACTCCGTCGTACATGGCGCCCGAACAGATCGACGGCGGTGAGCTGGACGGACGCGCCGACATCTACAGTCTTGGCCTGGTGACGTGGGAGATGTTCACCGGCCATCGGCCGTGGGAGGGAGAGAGCCTCTACGCGGTGCTCTATCACCAGCGTCATCACGAGCTGCCCGACGTGCGCGAGATGCGTCAGGACGTGACGGACGAGATCGCCGACGTGATCGCGGGTGCGATCGAGAAGGAACCGGGAGCGCGGTGGCAGTCCATGGCCGAGATGATCGCCGCGATCGACGGCGCGGCCCCCTCGCGGGATGCCAAGTCACACGTGCCGGTCAGCACGGACACCGTACGCTTCACGCGGCCGCTCACGCCCGCTCCGGACAGCCCCGCGGTGTCACTCACGCCGATAAGACCGAGAGAGCGCAAGCCGAAGGGTGAAGCTGCCGAGGCGGTGGCCCACGCGCTCGTTGCCGCCAGCCCGATCGCGGCATACTTCGCCCCCGGCGAGCTGGAGGAGGAAGTGTCGCCGCCGCGCCGCTTCGTGGTATCACGCAAGCGGATCGTCCTTGCGGCTGTGGGATTGATCGGCGTGATCGCACTCGGTGTCGTGGCGACCGCGGTCGAAGGCCGCTCCAACGCGGCGGCGGAGCGGGCATCGTCCGATCCGACTCGGGAGGCGTCAGCTGGTTTGGTGGGCAGTTCGTTCTCCACCTCCCAAGGCCCGCGGTCGGACTCCATGCGCGCCATGGCGCCGAGACCTCTCCCAGAGTCGCTCTCGGTGGCCGCGGCGATCTCCCCGCGGGAAGGATCCTCCGGCTCGGCGGTGCCGCAGGGTACGGTGAGCGCCCCCGATGCGCCGGTGGCCATCTCATTGCCACGGCCCTCGCCAGCGACCAACCGTCCGCCCGCGTCTTCACCGTCGCCTACCGCCAGGTCGTCATCGCCACCGCCGTCCAGCGCGACCGTCACCACCCCACCGTCCATCTCCGTCGTCGATGCTATCGGGCCGGCGCCCTCGGCAAAGTCCAGGGTGAGCATCGTGGCAGGCGGTCTACACACCTGCCTCGTGACTGCGGACGGCCGCGCCTACTGCTGGGGCGGGAACGATCGCGGCCAGCTCGGCATCGCCGGAGGCGCGCGACTGGCTACCCCCGCGGCGGTCAGCGCCGACATGCGGTTTACTGCGGTCGCGCCGGGCCTCGCGCACAGCTGTGCGCTCGCGCGCGGTGGGGCACTCTGGTGCTGGGGCGAGAACGATCGCGGTCAACTGGGGGACCGCACCACGACAGCACGGTCGAGCCCGGTGCGCGCTGCGGTTGGGCACGCATTTCGCGCCATCGCATCCGGTGCCGCGCATAGCTGCGGGCTCGACGCAACAGGTGAAGCGTGGTGCTGGGGATCGAACTCGCGTGGGCAGCTGGGTGACGGCGGTGCGTCGGACAGGACATCGCCGGTCGCCGTCACGACGGACGTACGCTTCACCAACCTCGACGTGGGGTGGAACTTCACCTGCGCGCTGACGGTACGTGCAAGCGCGATGTGCTGGGGAGAAAACGCGTTCGGACAGCTCGGCGATGGCAGCACCGCTGACCGTCGAACGCCGGTGGCGGTGCGGGGCGACATCGATTTCCGGGCCATCACGGCCGGCAACGCCCACGCGTGCGGCGTCACCGGCTCAGGTGAAGCCTATTGTTGGGGCCGCAACGCGAGCGGCGAACTGGGAGAGGGGACGACGATGCCTCGCTCCACCCCAGTCCGCGTTCGAAGCGATGAGCATTTCGTGTCCATTGCAGCAGGTGCGGTGCATACCTGCGCAGTAGCCGACGACGGCGAAGCGTGGTGTTGGGGTCGCAACACATACGGCCAGCTCGGCAACGGCGGAACGACTGACGGCAGTCAGCCGACACGCGTCTCGGGTGGACACATCTTCACCAGCGTTCGCGCGTTCGGTTCGCACACCTGCGGCTCAACGGTGTCCGGAGAGGCGTTCTGCTGGGGTTACAACAGTGATGGTCAGCTCGGTGACGGCACGCGAACCAGTCGAACGCGGCCCGTGTACGTGGAGCGCCCGAGCGGCTGACGAACGACGGACGAAGGACGACGGAGAACACTGATGAGCAGCATCCTGCGACACATCCATCGGGCAACCATCGCAGTGGTTGCCCTCGTCATCTGGTCTTGCGGGAGCACCGGACCCACCGGTGACGCGATCGTAGAGGTCGCCGCGGTCGTGATCAACCCGCCCGCCTCTACCCTCTCGCTGAACTCTACGCTTCCACTCCAGGCACAGGTGCAGGACGCCGCGGGCGGCGTCATCTCCAACGTTCCGGTGCTCTGGACGGTGAAGGACCCGAATGTCGCGACGGTGTCGGAGACGGGCGTTGTCACGGGAAAGTCCCTGGGAGTCACGCAGGTCGCGGCGAGCTCGGGCGGCAAGTCGGGAATTGCCACGGTCACGGTGCAGAAGACACCGGTGGCCACCGTCAGCGTGAGCCCCAATCGCGTCGACGCGGTGGTGGGCAGCAGGACCCCGCTCACCGGCAGAGCGTCGGACGCCGACGGAAATGTGCTCTCGGACCGAGCGATCGCGTGGACGAGCAGCAACACCGCGCTGGCAACGGTGGACGGGACGGGAGTCGTCGTGGCCGTGGCTTCGGGCGCCGTGACGATCACTGGCGCCAGCGAAGGGAAGTCGGCGACGTCTGTGTTCACCATCGTGCAGGGTACTATCGCCAGCGTCACGGTCACCCCCAACCCCGTCTCGATGGTGGCTGGGCAGACCGCCCAACTGGCCGCCTCGGCGCGCGACGCCGGTGGGGCGGTGGTCACAGGTCGGCCGGTGATCTGGTCGAGCTCGAAGAACGACGTCGCGACCGTCTCCGCGGACGGAGTGGTGAAGGGAGTCGCCGCCGGTACGACGAGCATCATCGCCACAGTCGATGGAGTCAGTGGATCCTCCACGGTGACGGTGACGAACGCGCCGGTGAAGAGCGTCTCGGTGGCTCCGCAGGCGCCGACGGTGGCCATCGGGTCGACGACACAGCTCACGCCCACTGTCATCGATGCGAACGATGTCGTCGTCACCGGTCGACCCGTCACGTGGGCATCGAGCAACACCGCAATCGCGACCGTGTCTGGCGTGGGACTCGTCACCGGCGTCGGCGTGGGCACCGCGATCATCACCGCGACGAGCGAAGGAAGGAGCGGAACCACCACGGTCACGGTATCGCTCGTACCCGTCAGGAGCGTCACGCTGGCGCCCACGACACTGTCGCTCACGCCTCTGCAAACGGGAACGCTCGTGCCGACCGTCACGCTCGCCAACGGCACCGTCGTCACGGACCGCCTCGTCGCCTTCACTTCGAGCGATCCGCTCATCGCGAGCGTCACGCAGGCGGGAGTGGTGACCGCGCTGCTGCCCGGTACCTCGACGATCACGGCGTCGAGCGGTGGTCAGAGCGCAACGTCCGTCGTGACAGTCGGACTCGTCCCCGTCGCCACGGTCACTGTCGCACCCGCGACGGTTTCCCTGACGCCGCTCCAGACCCGCACGCTGGTCGCGACGGTGACTGACGCCAACGGCACCGTCGTCACCAACCGCCCGGTCAGCTGGAGCTCGAGCAACGCCCTCGTCGCCACTGTGACGCAGGCGGGTGTCGTGACGGCGCTGATCGTTGGATCGACGACGATCACCGCGACCAGTGAGTCAAAGAGTGGAACGGCGACCGTCACCGTCGGACCGGTGCCCGTCGGTAGCGTGACGGTGACACCTTCCACGGCGACGCTGGCGGCTGGCGCCGGCACCACGCTCACGGCGACGGTGAAAGATGCGAATGGCAACGTGATGCAGGGCGCCCAGGTGGCATGGAGCACCTCGAACTCCCAGGTGGCGGCGGTATCCTCGAGCGGAGCGGTGACCACGTCTCTCGCCGGGACGGCGACGATCACGGCAACGAGCGGCGGCCAGTCCGGAACCGCGACCATCACCGTGAACCCGGGCGCGGTGACGAGCGTGTCCGTTACGCCGAAGACAGGTAGCGTTAGGGTCGGCGTGACGGGTCAGCTCACCGCGACGGCGAAAGACAGCAAGGGCAACGTCGTCACCGGACGGACTTTCGTCTGGACGAGCTCGAACAACACCAACGCGACGGTAGCGGCTGGAAACCCGAGCTCAATCGGACTCGTCACGGGCAAGAAGGCCGGAACCGCGACCATTACCGTCACGGCAGACGGCCAGGCCGACACGGCCGCCATCACTGTCGTCAACTAGATGCGGATTCGCTCGGCCGTTATCGGAGCCCTGATTGCGCTTCCAGCGGTGGCCGGCGCGCAGCGCCCCGCGCTGAAGCGCGGGCTGCCTGTCGTGGCCGCGCGACCGAGCTGTCCGCCGACGCCGCCGGTGAAATCGGTAACGGATCTTCAGCGCCGAACGGCGCGCGATCTCGCACAGCGCGCGCAGCAGTCGGCGATCCTCGGCGATCGCACTGCCGCGCGCGACCAGATGACGCAGGCGGCGGCGCTCGATCCCTCCAATCCGGATCTCGCCTATCAGCTCGCCCGCGCGCAGGAATCGGCGGGCGCTCCCGATGATGCCGCGACCGAGTTCTGCCGGTTCCTGGCGCTGGCGCCCAACGCTCCCGAGGCCGCCGAGGCGCGCGAACGCGTCGC
>JBDSDB010000282.1:0-27465 GCA_039920785.1 Gemmatimonadaceae bacterium | reverse complement strand
ACGACGCAGCCGATGCCGGCACGGGCTCGAGCGCGAAGCGGAAGAGCTGACGCGGTGCGTGCGGCTCCCACGCGTTGGGCTGCCTGCTACCGCTTCACGATCGATCCACTCTTCATGACGAAGGTCGCGCCGCGCACCAGAGCGCCGATGTCCTTCGTCGGATCGCCCGGTACGGCGATGAAGTCGGCGAACCGGAACGAGGAAGATCCGCTTCTTCGCCATCATGCGGAGCACATCGTCGGGCACCGTGTACGCGTGCTTGATGGAGCTCACACCCGCCTCGGCTGCGATGCGCGTGGCGACGTCGCCGATCGCGTGCGCCGCCACCGGACGGTTCACGCGAGTCGCCTCCTCTACGATCGTCTTCATCTCCTCGAGCGAGACGCCGCGCGTTCCGGTGTTCACGATGACCTTGATGACGTCCGCGCCGTCGTAGAATGCCTGCCGCACGGCGCGCCTGGCCTCCTCGACGCCGCTGATCACCACGTACTCCTGGTCGATTAGCCGCTGCGCGTCGGCCTGCAGCGGACCGAACTGTCCACCCGCCGCCGACAGTGCGCGCGTCGACGCCCGAATGCGCGGACCCACCACCCAGCCGGCGTTGATCGCGTCGCGGAGGGCGACGTCGCCATTGTAGCCCGAGTTACCGAGGTCGCGCACGGTCGTGATGCCCGCCTCGAGGTCCTCGCGCCCCATCTTGGCGCCGAGGAGCGCGCGCTTCGCGGCGCTCATCGTCGCCACGGTGAGGATCATGTTCGGATCGTCACCGCCGATCTTCGGGTCGTAGTTCTGCAGCAGGTGCGTGTGCGCATCGATGAGCCCCGGCATGAGGGTCACGTCGCCAAGATCGATCACCGTCGCGCCCGTGGGCGTCGCGACGCCGGAGCCGGCGGCGATGATCCGCGAACCCTGCACGATCACGACCCGTTCTGCACGACGCCGTTCTTGACATCAACCATGCGCGCGGCGCGCCGCACGGTGACCGGCGGTTGTTGGCGGATCAGAACACGCGCTGGCCGGACGCCTGGCGAGATGTGCGCGCGGCGACGTCCGCTGAACGCACAGCTTCGCACCCTTGACGCTCGCGCTTCACGCCCGCCACTCTGTCGCTCATGATTCGGTCACGGGTGATTCGCGCGACGCGTCGATCGAGATCGGTCGTCGCGGTCGTTCTCATCGGGGCCGCGGCAACGCTGGGCTGCGACCGTGAGTCCAGCCCGGCCAATTCCCCCACCCCGCCGCCGGTCGCCGAGCTTCCCGACGCTGCGTCGCCGCACTTCCGCAATGTGGACCTGCCCACGTCGTACGTGGGTGACGCGGCTTGCTCGAGCTGTCACGCCGCACAGGCATCGGCGTACCGGCAGAATGCCATGGCGCAGTCGTTCCACCCATGGAACGCGAAGACCAGGATCGAGCCGCCGCTCGCGAAGCCGCTCTACCACGCGCCCACCGGCTACTCGTACACCGTCGAGGAGAAGGACGGACGCTCGTATCAGGTGGAGTACATCGTGGGCCCCAACGGCGGGCGGTTGCATGAGCTGCGCAGGCGGATGGACTACGTGATGGGGAGCGGCAAGGTGGCGCTGTCCTACTTCACCGCGGAGAACGGACGCCTCTTTCAGCTGCCGCTCACGTGGTACCGCGCGTACGGCTGGGACTTCAGCCCCGGATATCAGATCAGCAACGGCCGCTTCGGCCGCCTGATGCCGGACAAGTGCGTCGCGTGTCACTCCAGTTATCCCAAGCCGATTCCCTTCGTCGAGGGGAAGTACGCGGAGGTGCGCCCCGGCATCGGCTGCGAGCGCTGCCACGGGCCCGGCGCGCTGCACGTCGCCGAACGAACGGCCGCCGTTCGGCGCGACACGACGATCGACAACAGCATCGTCAACCCGCGGCGCCTCTCCCTCGCGCGCCGGCTGGAGACGTGCGAGCAATGTCACGTGCACACCTCCGTCTCCGTGCTTCGCGAGGGCAGGGATGCGTTCAGCTACATACCCTCGCAGCCCCTCCGCGATCACACCGCGTTCTTCAAGGTGAACGGGCAGATCGACATCGTGTCGCACGCGGAGCGCCTGCGGGAAAGCCGGTGCTTCATCGCCAGCCAGGCTACCGCGCGGCCGCTCGAGTGCGCCACGTGTCATGATCCGCACCTGCCGCCACCCACGAAGGAAGTGCGCAACCAGCCGTGCCAGAGCTGTCACGCGAACGCCGTACTCCAGAAGAAGCTGGCAACGTCGGCGTCGCGAGCGGATCACGCGTCAACCTCGGACTGTGTGAGCTGCCACATGCCGCGCACCGACGTGCCGGAGCTGTTGCACGGCGCGTTCACCGATCACTGGATCCGCGCCCGCGCGCCCGGCGCGGGACCCGACACCACGCACGCGGCGAGTGGCGCGCTACTGGAGCCCTACTTTGCGCGCGACCGAGCGGGGCCAGACGCCAGGATCTACCAGGCGATGGGCGAGATCCTGTACGCGACGCTCGCCAACGACGCCCGCGTCATGCGCGACGGCGCGGCGATGCTCGACGCGGCGCTCGGCACGGACTCGTCCAGAGGCGACGCGCTCTTCCTCTCCGGCATCGCCAATCAGCAGATCGGGATGAACGACCAGGCCATTCGGGCGCTCGAGCTGTCCGTGCGGCTGGACTCGGCGCGCCCGGATCGCCTGCGCGCGCTCGCGCAGGCGTACTCGCGGGCGCATCGCGCTGCGGCCGACGTGGATCGGCTCTATCAGCGCGCGCTGCACTCCACGCCGCAACTGGCTTGGCTCCGCGCCGACTACGCGGATTTTCTCCAGGGGCAGGGGGCCAACGATCGAGCCATCGAGCAGTATCGGGTCGCCGTCGCCGAGCAGCCGAGCCTCTCCGTCGCGTGGTTCAATCTCGGCGCCGTCCTGGCCGGTGCGGGTCAACTCGAGGCATCCGCGCGCGCGTTCCGCGAGGCGGTGCATCTCGACCCGTCGTTCGCGCAGGGATTGTCGCCGCTCGTGCAGATCCGCACGCGCGGTTCGGCCGTGGCCGAGATGCGGCCGCTCGGTTCGCCGCTCGCGTCACTTCCGCTGCGTGAGCGGAAGCCGGGCGCCGTTCGCGTCGACGTCGTGCTCGAGAGCGCGGGCGCGCGCCTCGTCTTTACCAACCTCGCGCCGCGCCTCACGGCGCGCATCTACAAGCCGGACGGCACAGTCGTGCGCGCGCTCCCCGCCGACGAGAGGGGCTCGGCGCGCTGGGATCTGCTGAGCGATGCGGGCGATCCGGTGGACGCAGGGCTCTATCGCGTGCAGGTGAACGGGATCGACGCGTCGGGCAGGCCGCTCACGCCGCGCCTGCTCTACCTCGGCGTGGTGCGCCAGCGCATCTGAGAAATGAAACGCGCTGGCCTCGCCACCAGGGCGAAACCAGCGCGCGATTCGTCGATCGTCCGTCACGCCGCGGCGCCGATGATCACTGCTCTACCACCACCAGATACCGTGACGCCGCCCAGAACTTGGACGCGTCGGCAATCGTGAGGTTGCCGCGGAACGAGTTCTTCTCGCGGTTCTCCACCTTGGCGTCATCGAGGCTCTGGCGCGAGACGATACGATAGCGCCGAGTGGTGTCGGGCATCGGGATCAGCTTCGTACCGCGCTGGTCGACGGCGGTGAACGCGCTCGAGTCGAGCGTGCGGGCCACCTGAAGCGTGCGCCCCGGATGGGCGAAGAGGAGGTTGGCGCCCCCCTCGCGAACGATCACCCCGCGCTTGACCAGCTCATCTTCGCGGCCGACCACGAAGTACGCCTTGTTCAGCCGGGTCTCGACGGTCGCCAGAGTAGCGGCGAGCTGCTGCGTGCTGTTCTTCAGGCTATCGATGCGCACCGAGAGGGCGTCGATCATCGCCGTCTGGCGCTGGATCGTCGTGTTCAGATCGGTGATGAGCGCCGAGTCGCTGGCGAGTTGGGCGCGCAACGCCGTGTTCGACGTGTTGGCCTTCGCCAACTGGGCCGCGGTCGAATGGGCTCTGGCGACGAGGGCATCGACCCGCGCCATGACGAGCTTACGGTTGACGATCTGCCGCGCGAGCGGATCGAGCCTGCGGTCGGCACGCTTGCCTCTCGGCATCCCCTTCACGGTCGAGACGCTGCTGTCGATGTGCATGATGAAGTCGTCGGCCTGCAGCACGACGCGCGTCAGCGAGTCCTTCTGGGCCGCGAGCTGCTCGACGAGCTTCGTCCGCTGCGTTGAGAGCGCGACCGCGGTGCTGTCGGACGCCTTGTGCTCGGCGGACGGACCGGAGGGAGCGCAGGCTGCGAGAGAGAACGCGGCGGCAATGGCGAATGTCGCCTGTCGGGGATAGGTCATGGGGATCTCGTGTGGGAGCGGAAGGACACGCGGCGGGACACGGTGGCGAGCGCGTCGTCGGCTCGCCGGAGGGAGGCGCTAGAAGATGCGAGCTCATCGCCATCCGCGCGTATGCGTAGCGCACAGTTTCGGCGTGATTCATCGCACCTCTATCTGAACTAATGCAAAACTCGTCAATTGACTTTTGCCTGTAGCGATTCTGAGCACATGTCCAGGAACAATCTGAACGTGTTCAGTAAAGAAAATGGATGAAATATTGTGAGAGGGGGTGACGAATGACGATAGAGCCGGGTCAATTGCCTCGGCTCGTCACGATCAGCCGGTAATCAGATTCGCCAGAACGAGCAGCGAAAGAGCCCATTGGGCATTTGTACACAGCAGCAGATCGAAGGAGGTCCGCCCATTCAGGCGACTTCCGGCACAGTACGCGTCGGTGGCTGACCGAAAGTGACTGCTTCGGCTTCGCGCGTGGTTCAGGTGTCTTCCGTTTGATCCCGGCACGTTCCCGTCATCCCGCAGAGCGATGGAATCAATGTCCGTACACCCGGTGGCCGTTCAATCGAAGTGGCGCGTCCCACTTCTCGTTCTCACGCTCCTGACGCTCGCCCTCACGCCCGCCTCCGCGCAGCAGCGCGTCAGTGGCCGCGTCACCGCCAGCGGGTCCGGAGCGCCGCTCGTTGCGGTGCGCATCCAGATCGTCGGCACCTCGGTCGGTACCGCCACCGACGCCGAGGGTCGCTACTCCATCAGCGCGCCCACGTCGTCGGGCGTGCTGGCGTTCTCGCGCATCGGTTTCGCGCGTCGCGAGCTGCCCATCCAGGGCGCCACGCTCGACGTCCAGTTGACGCCGACCGCGACGAAGCTCGAGGAGGTCGTCGTCGTCGGCTACGGCGAGAAGACCCGCGCGACCGCCACGGAGTCGATCGGCTCGATCTCCGGTGAGCAGATCCGCCAGGTCCCCGCCGCCAGCCCCGAGCAGGCGCTCCAGGGCCGAGTCTCGGGCATCCAGGTCACGACCGAGTCGGGCGCGCCGGGCGCGCCGGTCGCGGTGCGCGTCCGTGGCGTCGGCACGGTGGGCAACACCCAGCCGCTCTACGTCGTCGATGGCCTCCCCGTCGGCCGCGGCAACAGCTCCATGGGCAGCCCGCTGTCAACGATCAACCCCGACGACATCGAGAGCATCTCGGTGTTGAAGGACGCTTCCGCCTCGGCCATCTACGGCGTCCAGGCGGCCAACGGCGTGGTGCTCATCACCACCCGGCGCGGCCACGCCAGCACGCCGACCGTGGAGTACAACGGCTATTACGGCGCGCAGAACTTCGCCAAGCGCTTCGACATGCTGAACACTCAGCAGTGGTTCGACCTTGGCCAGGAGTCGTTCGACAACTACAACAAGCAGTTCGGCTACGCGCCCGGCAGCAACAACGCGCGCAAGTACACGCAGTGGCTGCTGGACCGGAAGACGCAGCTGATCTCGGGCCCGGTCACGAATTGGCAGGACGTCATCGAGAAAAAGAACGCCCCGATGTCGAACCACTTCGCGTCGGTCTCCGGGAACAGTGATCGCGCAGACTACTTCCTGTCGGGCGGCATCTTCAAGCAGGCCCCGATCATCGTCAAGTTCGACTTCGAGCGCCTGAGCGGGCGCGCGAACAGCAACATCCGCATCACCGACCGCATCCGCCTCGGTGAGACCTTCTCGCTTTCACGCGGCGAAACGAAGCGCGGCCAGAACAACGGCTTCAATGGGCAGCTGATGCCGAACGCGCTCAACCTGCCGCCGTTCTTCAAGTACACGGATGATGCCGGAGCCGTCCCCAACAATCGGTACGGATTCACCGGCAACTCGGACTTCGGCCTGAACGCCGGCCTGACGATGGGCAACGAGCCCGCCCTCAACCAGATCGTCGACGCCACCGATCGCGACATCCGCCTGTTGGGCGGCGTCAATGGTGAGATCGACATCATTCCCGGCCTCACGTTGCGGTCCGCCGCGAGCCTCGATCTGGATGAGGGTCGCAACCTGGGATACTCGCCGAGCTACACGCTTGCCGAGATCGGCCTCGACCGCGCCGACAATCTCACCGAGAGCCGCGAAGAGAACTCGTCGCTGCAGTGGTCGAACACCCTGGGCTACATCAAGTCGTTCGGCAAGAACAACTTCAACCTCCTCGCCGGTACCGAGATCCAGAAGTACCACGGCACTACCACGCAGATCGCCACCACGGGTCTGGTGACGCAGGCGCCGGCGTTCATCGAAGTGCCCTCCGTGGGCAACAACCAGTTGAACGCGCCGAGGGCGTTCGCCGGCCGCAGCGCCTTCCTGAGCTACCTGGGACGCGCGAGCTACAACTACGCGGAGAAGTACCTCTTCACCGCGTCGCTGCGCCGCGACGGGTCATCCAACTTCGCACCGGAGAACCGCTGGGGAACCTTCCCCGCATTCTCGGCCGGCTGGCGCCTGAGCCAGGAGCCGTGGTTCAAGGTGCCTGGCATGACGGAGTTGAAGATTCGCGGCAGCTGGGGACGGCTCGGCAACTCGGACGTGCCCGCCTCGTTTCCGCATCTCTTCCAGATCTCGACCACGCCCGACTACGCGTTCGGCGACGTGCTCACGAAGGCACCCGCCCCGGCCGGCTTCGTCAATCGCGAGCTCGTCTGGGAGACCAGCGAGAGCAAGGACATCGGCTTCGAGTCCGGCTTCCTCGACAACCGGTTGAGCTTCTCGGCCAATTACTACACGCGTGACACCAAGGACTTCCTCATCACCATCCCGCTGCCGTGGACGTCCGGTTTCCCGAACGGCGCGCCGGTCAACAGTGGGCTCGTGCGAAACAATGGCTTCGAGTTCGAGACCGGCTACCAGCTCAACCTTCCGCGCGGCATCGACGTCAGACTGACGGCCAACCTGACGACCGTCAACAACGAGCTGATAAGGCTGGCCGACGGGATCAGCGAGTACTCGTCGGGCAGCATCTATCGCACCGCAGTCGGCCAGCCCATCGACTACTTCTGGGGCTACAAGACCTGCGGGATCTACCAGTCTGCCGCTGCCGCCGCCGCCGCCTTGCCGGACGCCACGATCGGCAGCAACAAGGCCCAGGCGGGCGACGTGTGCTATCAGGACGTCGCCGGACCTATGAAGAAGAACGCGGACGGCATCCTGGAACCGACTCCTCCCGATGGAAAGATCTCGACCGACGATCGCACCTTCCTCGGCAAGTCGATCCCCGACTTCTACTACGGCTTCCAGCTCAACTCGAACTTCCGCGCCTTCGACGTCTCGCTGTTCTTCTCTGGCGTGGGCGGCGTGCAGAAGTACAACGCGGTCGCGCAGCGCCTCAGCAACATCAGCGGCGGCAGCGGCAACAAGACCACCTCGGTGCTGGACCACTGGTCGGAGACCAACACGAACAGCAGCAACCCCAGGGCGGTGGTGAACGACCCGAACGGGAACGACCGTCTGTCGGATCGCTGGATCGAGGACGCGAACTACATGCGCCTCAAGAACCTGCAGATCGGCTACACCCTCCCGGCGGGCACGTTGCGCCTGAAGAACAGCACCCGGGTGTACCTGGCGGGGACGAACCTCTTCACCAAGACGCCGTATTCCGGCCTCGATCCCGAGTTCACGACGTCAATCGACTACGTCCGGTCGCGCAACGAGCGGCAGCAGCAGTCGGGTACTGACAACGGCTTCATCCCCCAGCCGCGGACCTTCCAGTTCGGAATGCGCACGACCTTCTAGCTGGATGCGAGATGCCTCCCGCTCCGGGCCACCTCCGGGGCGGGACTCACCGAACGATTCACTTACGGCTCTGGTGCACAATATGAAGTTGATCGCGAAACGGTTCGCGAAGAAGATCGTGACGACCGGCGGCATCCCGCTGGTGCTGATGATGTCGCTCACGATGTGCAGCGAAGACAACCTGAACCTGCAGCCGCTCGGCACGCTGACGGATCAGACCTTCTACAACACCGCCAAGGACTTCAACGCCGCGACGTTGGCGCCCTACTCCACCATGCTCAACCTGACCTACGACCAGGGCGGGCGCGGGTGGTGGAACACGTGGCTGCTGCCCGACGACGATATCCAGCCCCGCAACCCGAACACCACGAACGACGTCTTCAACTGGACCTCCACCAGCGACGACATCGGGTGGGTCTGGCAGACGTCGTACACCGGCATCGGACGCGCCAACGTGATCCTCGATCAGCTCCCGAAGGCGACGGGGATGGCCGATGCGCTGAAGCCGCGCTACGAGGCGGAGGCGAAGTACATGCGCGCGTGGTGGTACTTCATCCTGGCGCGCGGCTACGGCGACGTGCCGATCGTCACCAGCGTGCCGAGCGCGGTGGACGCCACGCAGGTGAGCAACTCGAAGCCCGGCGAGGCCTGGGACCTGATCGAGGCCGATCTCACCTTCGCCGCGGCGAATCTGCCCGCCGCCTTCCCGAACGAGAAGGGGCGCGCCACCAAGGGTGCGGCGCAGGCGCTCCTCGGCAAGGTGCAGCTCTTCCGCGCCCAGTGGTTCAAGACGCCCGCCAAATATCAGCAGGCGATCACGAACCTCACCGCGGCGATGGCGGGCCCCTACTCGCTCACGGCGAACTACGGCGACAACTTCGACGAGGCGAAGGAGAACAACTCGGAGTCGCTGTTCGAGCTGCAGGCCGCCAACGGTGACGACATCAACTCGTGGGGCACCTCGGACACGGGTGGCAATGCGGGTCATGCCTGGACCATCATCGTCAGCCCGTCCTGCTCGCCGATCCCGCCCAACGACTGCGCGCCCAAGGCGAACGGCCAGGGGTACGGGACCTACGACATCAGCACGGCGCTGTTCAACGAGTTCGAGCCGAACGATCCTCGTCGGTACTACACGATGTATTCCGACGGCGAGGACTACGGTGGGACGGCCTACAAGTCGACCTGGTCGCGCACGGGGCACTCGGCCGCCAAGTACAACCGGCCCTGGAACCCGGATCGCTTCCCGAACAACTGGTCGAAGAACAACCTGCGCTTCATCCGTCTCTCCGACGTCATGCTGATGCTGGCGGAGGCGAAGCTGCTCGGCAACAACGACGTGGCAGGTGCCGCGGTGTTGGTGAATCAGGTACGCGCCCGTGCGCGTGGTACGCCGGTCCCCGGCAAGACCACACCAGCGGGAACGCTCCCCGACGTGCCCGCGGCAGGAGCCGTGAATACCTGGTTCAAGCAGTATCTGATGCACGAGCGTCGCGTCGAGCTGGCCACCGAAGAGGCGCATCGCTGGGACGATCTGGTGCGCTGGCACAAGGGCGGCCTGATCAACATCAAGACCGAGATTCCGTTCGGCTTCCCCGAGTCGGCCATCAACTTCAACGACACAAAGCTGATCAAGCCGATCCCGCTGCGAGAGCTGGATCTGAACAAGACGCTCGTGCAGAACCCCGGCTACTAGTCGATGGGAGCGTCAACGGCGGGCCGCGAAAGCGGCCCGCCGTTTTTTCATCTCACCCGCCCTCTGCGCGTGCGCGTGCAAGTAGTCGCGCGAGACCGACCGGAATCTCGGAGGAAGATCTCTCCGCCACGCACCCAAAAAACGAAGGCGAGCCGACAACCGTGTCCACGAGGAGGAAGTGGCCTCCCGATGGGGCCGTTCCCCCGCGCTCCCCGCGCCTCCGCGAGAAACACCAAGGCGCTGTTTCTGTGTGTTTCTCGCGGGGGCGCGGAGGGCGCGGGGAACGGCAACGGCAACGGCTTTGGGGTTGCGGGGCCGAGGCTCTACGCCGCAGCTCAAAATCAGTCGCAGGGGTGCTGAACGAGATACCTGGCGGCCCGAGAGTGGCCTCCCCGCCGGAGCCGTACCCGTTTCCAATCCGTTCAGATCCGTTGAAGTCCGTTCCCCTGCCGTTCTGACTCCACGCGCTCCGTCCGAACGTTCGTGAAGAACTCTGCTCTATCTCTGCGCACCGGCGATCTGCGGAACGAGTGGCAGCTCCCGACTCTGGCCCCGCGAGTCGAACACCACCGCCTTCACCACACCGCTCGGCACGCGCACATACCGCGACGACTGCGAGAGATATGTGGAGCCGTAGTACAGCTCCCGCCGCTGCGTCGCGCCGCTCGCCAGAGTGAACAGCACGTACGCATCGAGCGGCGCCATCTTCGCGTTTCGTTCGTCACCTGCGCGCAGCGACGAGAACACCCGTAGGCTGTCCTTGTTCTGCGTGACCAGCACCAGCGAGCGCGTCTCGTCCAACGCGACGTCGGCGATAGCCTTCGCGTCGCCGTCGACGAAGAAGCCGCTGACCGAGCCGCTCTGATAGCGGAATCGCCCGGCACCGTCGCCGAGGAGAATGCCGCCAATCGAGGCGTCGTCCCAGCCGGTCTGCGTATCGGGCGAATACGAGTTGCCAACGAGCATCACGTCCAGCTTGCCGTCGCCATCGTGGTCTTTCACGAGCATGCCGTAGATGGGCGCGACCTGCGCCTCGACGGGCAGCGGCCGGAGCGCGAACCTGCCCGCGCCGAGATTCTCCAGATACCCGCTCGCGAAGGTGACGGCCTGCGCCACGTAGCCGCTGTCGCGCTCCGACTGCGACAGCGTTCGCTCGAGCGTCGCGTTGGCGAAATCGGCGAACCGCTTGAACCGTCCCTTCATGGCGATCATCTGGTCGATCATCAGGTCGCGAGACGCCACTGGATAGCTCTTCCCGCTGATGAACGAGGAGAGCACCGGGTCGAGACTTCCATTTTTGTCGAAGTCGCCCGCGTGCACGCGCACTGGCTCGGTCGGTGACGCACGGAACCGCGTGTTGAGCCCGAGGTTGCCGATGATGTAGTCCGTGTCGCCGTCGTGGTCGAAGTCGCCGCCGGCGATGCTGTTCCACCAGCCGTTCGTCGGACCTAGCCCCGTCGCCTCGGTCACGTTCGCGAAGCGCCCGCGATCATTCTTGAAGAACGTCAGCGGCATCCACTCGCCCACCACCAGTAGATCGGTCTGCCCGTCCTGATCGAAGTCCGTCCACAGCGCGCTCGTCACGAGCCCGATCTTCGCGAGCGCAGGAGCCGCCGTCGCCGTGACGTCGGTGAACTGCGGCGGACCTCCCCGTCGCGTGTCGTTCCGGAGCAGGAAGCTCCGCGCCGGCAGCGGATACGTGCCCGGGATGACGCGCCCTCCGATGAACAGATCGAGGTCACCGTCGCCATCGTAGTCCGATGCGACGACGCTCGACGCGCTGGTCGACGCGCCGACGAGCGCGTCGGACGCGAGCGTGAAGTTGGCGCGCCCATCGTTGACGTAGAGGCGCGCCCGGTAGCTGGCGGCGTCGGCGGAGATGAAACCGCCGCCGCTCGTCACGATCAGGTCGTTGTCGCCGTCGCCGTCGGCGTCGAGGAGCAGGGCACCCATGTCCTGGAAGTCGCGCGCGCCCGTGATGATGCGCTTCTGGAACCGTCCGGGTGCGCTCTGAAGAAAGAGCGCCTTCTCCTGTCCGCGGTCCGCGCCGATGTAGACGTCGTCACGTCCATCTCCGTCGACGTCGCCCACGGCGATCCCCGGTCCGCCCTCCGACAGCTTGTGCGGAAGGAGCGGCGTGACCTTGAAGTCGGTCAGCTCGCGCACGACGTGCACGTAGTCGAGGCGCGTCTCTCGCGCGGCGTTCCGGAACAGCGGAGCGTGCGACGGAGGCGCGGGCGCGTCGCACGGCGACGCGTTGCGTTCGTCGACCTTGACGACCTGATTGGCCGCCAGCGCGCCGAGTCGCTGGCACGCGCCATCAGGCCAGCGCACGAGCGCTGAGTCGATCTGCTTCGCTGCCCCCAATCCGAAATGCAGGAACGGCTCGACGCTGGAGACGTAGCCGCGCGCCGTATTGAGCTCGGCGTACTGCCGCGTCGTGCCGGTGTGGATCGTCACTTCTGCCCCGATTCCGTCGCGGTTCTGCTGCGCGCCAGACAGCGTGAAGCGCAGGTAGCCATTGCGCGTCGCGAGCCGGTCGGACCTGTTCTCGAACAGCGACGCAGGATCGTCGATGTTGTTGACCACGAGGTCGAGGTCACCGTCGTTGTCCAGATCGGCGTACGCCGCACCATTCGCGTAGCTGGGGACGTCCAGCCCCCACGCCTTCGTCTGGTCGGCGAACGTGAGGTCGCCGCGGTTGCGGAAGGCGTAGTTGGAGAGCTTCACCTCGGGGAGCTTGCGCAGCGCGTCGAGCAGCCGCGCGTGCCGCGCCGTCTCCGGCCCGTCGCGACTCCCCTCTTGCAGGTATGCGACGAAGTCGAGGTTCGTGACGTCGCGCCGGTACCCGTTGGTGACGAACAGGTCCTTCTGGCCATCGTTGTCGAGATCGGCGAGGAGCGGCGCCCAGCTCCAGTCCGTGGCCTCCATTCCGGCGAGCTGCCCGATCTCGCTGAAAGTGGGCGAGCCGTCGGGACCATTTCCGTTGTTGAGCTGCAGAGTGTTGCGCACGTACTCGGCCTGGTACCCGAGATCCAGGCTCTGATGGAACCGGTCGTAGTTGCTGCCGGGGTACATCAGCTTCCGCCGGAAGTTGTCGGGCGGCAGCATGTCCACGACCACCACGTCCACGAGCGCATCGTTGTTGTAATCCGCGACGTCGACGCCCATGGCGTTGAAGCTCGTGTGCTTCATGTACTTCGTCGCCTGATTGGTGAACGTTCCGTCCCGGTTGTTCACCCACACCAGATCGTTGGACAGAAAATCGTTCGCGACGTACAGGTCCGGCCAGCCATCCCGGTTCAGATCACTGACGGCGACGCCGAGCCCGTAGCCTTCGATGGTGATCCCGGCGGCGCGTGAGACGTCGCTGAAGGTACCGTTGCCCGCGTTCCGATAGAGGCGGTCCATGCTTGCCCCTTCGCCATTGAGCCGCTTGGGCCGGATGTAGTTCCGGTTGGACGCCTCGAGCGCGTTCTTGAGCACGTACAGGTCGAGATCGCCGTCGCGGTCGTAGTCGAAGAACACCGCGTGGGTGTTGTATCCGACGTCGGCGATGCCGTATCGTGCCGCCTGCTCGACGAAGCGTGGTATTCCTTTCGAGTCGGGCCCCTGATTGACGAGCAGCAGGTTCCCGCGCTTGGTCGAGTCCGGGCCCGCAACCGAGAGGTACAGATCGGGGCGCCCGTCCTGGTTGATGTCCACGACGGTGGAACCCGTGATCCATTTCGTGGTGCCGGCACCCGCCGCGTCGGTGACGTCGACGAAGGTGAGCTTGCCCCTGTTCAGGTACAGGCGGCTGGACACCATGTTGCCGCCGAAGAACAGATCCAGCAGGCCGTCGCCATCGAAGTCCGCCACCGCGACGCCCGCTCCGTTGTACATGTAGTCGAAGTCGAGGGCGTTATGGAGCGAATCGTCCTCGATGAGCGTATTCGCGAACCGGATACCCGTCTCGCCCGCCGAGCGAGGCGTGAACAGCGGCGGGCCGCCAGACTCACCGCACGCAGCGAGCAGGTTGAACGACAGCACGGCGATGAGCTGGGCTCTCACGCTTGATTCGAGGATGTGAGGGCGCGACCGCCGGCCTGCGGCGAGCCGGCGAGTCTTCGTCACGACCGAAGTCTGAATCTATTCCGCTTCACGGAACGGCACGCGGAACGGGGGAGGGGATCGAACCCTCCCGCGCTCCCAGCGCCTCCGCGAGAAACACCAGGGCGCTGTGTGTTTCTCGCGGGGGCGCGGAGGTCGCGGTGAACGGCAACGACGACAGGCAACAGCTTTGGGTCGCGAGGCCGAGGCTGTGCTCCGCAGCTCACAAAGCATCGCAGGGCTGGCTCAACGAGATCTCTCCAGGGAAGGAGTGGCCTCCCCGCTAGAGTCGTATCCGTTGAAATCCGTTCCCGGCCGTTCGGACGCCGAGCGACCGGTCCGAAGCCCTTGCGAGGGTTGGTCGCGTGCCTCCTCTCGAAGCGCTCCCGAAGCGCTCCCGAGCGCTCCGAGGTATCTCTACTCCTGACGGGTCGTGACGAGAATGACCCCGTTGCCGCCCCGCATGCCGTAATAGGCGGTCGACGCCGCATCCTTGAGCACGTCGATGCGGACGACATCGTTCGGGTTGATCCCCGCGAGCGCGCGTCCCGCTCGCTGGTCCGCCGCCGTCGAACCGTCGATGACGATCAACGGCTCGTTGCTGCTCGCGGGCGAGCTCGTCCCCCGGATCCGGAGCGAGTAGGTGCCGTCGGAACGGCGGATCACCTGCACACCAGGCGCGCGCCCCTGGATCATCTCCTCGATGCTGGCGTAGCTCTGCTGGCTCTCCGTGTTGCCCTTCATCGAGGCGTTGGAGGTCGATTCCGCGTGCGGATCCGCGACCCTGGGCACGGGAAGATCCTCTCTCGGAGTGAGAGGCATGCAACCGCCCATTCCGATGACGACGAGCATGCAACCGAGCGCGCGCAGCGTCCCATGATCCGACATCGCATCACCTCCTCTGGTGAGCGCGAGGAGCGGGTCCTCCGTCCTCGTGATTCCCACAGCAGCTCGAGCGGCTCCGGACCCGATGGAATGCGATCCGGCGCTCGGCTCCGCTGTCACGAATGGTGCACCAAGCATACGCCTGCGTACCCCACGCGTCCACTGCGGACTTCGCTTGGCGGCGACGCGTCACACCCCTGCCTGCGAAGGCTGAGCTCGCGCCTCGCTGCCTCCCCGCCGGTTTCGCATACTGCGGTATTCGGACCATCGCTCCGCCGGAAAATGCACCCCCATGACGCGTGCACAGCGTACTTCTCCCTTGTCGACTTCTGCACGAAGATGAGGCTCCAGTGAGCTCCGACTGGACTGGGGTTTCAATCACCTCAGCGTCGGTGTCAATCCTTGCGTATACCGATGACCCGCTCCTTCTGAGAGGGGACGTTCGACGACCATCCTCAGCCAAGTTCAATCGGAGTCTCTTCATGCGAACAGCGTCACGCGCCATGCTCGCGCTCGTCCTCGCGCTCGCCGGGCCATCCATGTCGACCGCCCAGGCTACTGCACATCCGAGTTTGGCCGGCAGCTGGGTGCTCGATCCCGCACAGAGCGACCAGGGGCAGCAGATGATGCCGACCAAGCTCAACCTCACGATCACCCAATCGGCGAAGGAGCTCGTCGTGATGCGCGCCCAGACGACTCAGATGGGCGAGTCGAACGCGACGCTGAAGTACGCGCTGGATGGTACCACCTCGGTGAACGAGATCCCCATGGGCGGCAACGCCGTGAAGATCTCGACGGTGGTGAGTTGGGAGGGCGAGACGACCGTGTTCAAGAACACCCTCGACATCCAGGGTAACGAGGTCCAACAGATGGACAAGTGGACGCTGGCCGACGGAGGGAAGAAGCTGCTCGTCGTCCGCAACATCAACTTCGGCGGACAGGAAACGACGTTCAAGCTCACCCTGGTGAAGCAGCCGTAGCGCGACGTTACTCTGATCGCCCTCTTTGGAGACTCAAGAGTCATGACCTTTCGCATCCACTCCGCGACCGGCCGGCTGACGCTCGTCGCTGCCGCCGCCGCACTCTCGCTCGCATCGGGCGCCCCGTCAGCCGAGGCGCAGGGCCGCGCACTCGGCGTCGACACCTCGAGCTTCGATCGATCCGTGCGACCACAGGACGACTTCTTCCGCTATGTGAATGGCGGCTGGCTCAAGAAGACGCCGATCCCGGACGACGCGGCGAGCTGGGGAACGTTCAACGAGCTCGATGAGCGCAGCCGCGAGGCGATGCACACCGTGCTCGAGGAGGCGGCGCGCGGCGGTGCGCCCGCGGGCTCGGAGCCGCGCAAGGTCGGAGATCTCTATGCCAGCTTCATGGACTCGGCGCGAGTGGAGTCGCTTGGGCTCGCGCCGTTGAAAGGAGAGCTGGCGGCGATCGCGGCCATCGCAACCACGTCGCAGCTTCCCACGGCGTTCGCGCACTTCGCGCGCGTGGGTATTCCCCGCCCGCTGGGGGTGGGGGTCGGGCCGGATCAGAAGCAGTCGTCGGTGAACATCGTGCTGATCAGCCAGGCGGGCCTCGGCCTGCCCGACCGCGACTACTATCTGCTGCAGGACGCGAGGATGGCCGCGATTCGGAAGTCGTACCAGGAGTACGGCGCGCGGCTGTTCACTCTCGCCAACCAGCCGGATCCCGCTGGCGCGGCCTCGCGCGTGCTGGCGCTGGAGTCGGCGCTCGCCGCCAAGCAGTGGGACCGCACGCGCAACCGCGACCGCAACGCGACGTACAATCGCATGACCGTTGCGGAGCTCGCGGCGAAGATGCCTCACTTCGACTGGAAAGCGCATCTCGCCGCCGGCGGCATGGGCGCGGCGACCGAAGTTGTCGTTCGCCAGCCGGACTATCTCGTCGCCGTCGACTCGATCATCGCGGCGACCCCCGTGTCTACCTGGCGCGAGTATCTCACGTTCAAGCTGCTCGACACCTTTGCGCCGGAGCTGCCCTCGGCATTCGGCGCGGCGCGGTTCGACTTCCGAGGCAAGGTCCTGAGCGGGCTCAAGACGGACCGTGCGCGCTGGAAGCGTGCTGTCGCCGAGGTGGGGAACGGGCTCGGTGAAGCCGCCGGAAAGCTCTACATCGCCCGGTACTTCAAGCCCGTGGCGAAGGCGCGCATGGACGATCTCGTGCGCAACCTCCGCGAGGCGTATCGCATCGGCATCGACAGTCTCGAATGGATGGCGCCGGAGACGAAAGCGCAGGCGAAGGACAAGCTGGCGCACTTCACCGTGAAGATCGCCTACCCCGACAAGTGGCGCGACTATTCACCGATCGTGATCCGGCGCGACGACCTGCTGGGCAACGTCATGCGCGCGCGGGCCCACGAGTATCAGGACATGCTCGACCAGTTGGCCAAGCCGGTGGACCGCACGCGCTGGGGGATGACGCCGCAGACGGTGAACGCGTACTACAACGCGACGAACAACGAGATCGTCTTCCCCGCCGCGATCCTCCAGCCACCCTTCTTCGATCCGGATGCGGACGACGCGGTCAACTATGGTGCGATCGGCGCGGTCATCGGTCACGAGATCGGGCACGGCTTCGACGATCAGGGACGCAAGTCCGACGGCGCCGGCAACCTGCGCGACTGGTGGACCCCCGCGGACGCCAAGGCGTTCGATGAGCGCGCCGCGAAGCTGGGCGCGCAGTTCGATGTCCTGTCGCCGTTCGAGGGCGCGCACGTCAACGGCAAGTTGACGATGGGTGAGAACATCGGCGATCTGAGCGGCCTCGCGCAGGCGTACCGCGCGTATCGCCTCTCGCTCGGCGGGAAGGAAGCACCAGTGATCGGCGGATTCACCGGCGAGCAGCGCTTCTTCTTCGGCTTCGCGCAGATCTGGCGCACCAACTATCGCGAGGCCGCACTGCGCCAGCAGATGCTCAGCGACCCACACTCGCCGGGCCAGTACCGCGGGTTCGTCCCGCTCGCGAACAACGACGCGTTCCAGCGCGCGTTCGACGTGAAGCCCGGCGACAAGATGTACCGAGCGCCGGAGGAGCGGGTGCGGATCTGGTAGCGTTCAACTGCAGCGAACAGAAGGTCCGTGAGGTGCTCGACGCGCGCGCTGCTCGCGTACGTTGCGCCTCGGCGGCCGCGATCGTGGCCGACTATTGCGCCGTGGGCCGGTCTGCTTCCCTGCGTCGTCAGTCCCGGCGCGGCTGATACGAGCCTACCTCGCTTCCGAACGTCACCGCCAGGCGGTTCCATGAGTTGATGGCGACCACCGCCATCGTCAGGTTCACGAGCTCCGTGTCGCTGAAATGCTCGCGCGCTTGGTCGAACAGTGTGTCCGACACTCCGCCGCGCGCCAGCTCGGTCACCGCCTCCGTCCATGCGAGTGCCGCACGCTCGCGCGGCGAGAAGAATGGGGTCTCGCGCCAGACGGGCACGGCGAACAGCCGCTGCTCCGTCTCGCCCGCGGCGCGCGCTTCCTTGGTGTGCATGTCCACGCAGTACGCGCAGCCGTTCGTGTACGACGCGCGGAGCTTCACCAGGTACAGGAGAGCATGCTCCAGACCGCACTGTCGCACGTACTGCTCCACTCCCAAGACGGCGTGCAGCGCGGCTGGCGCCGTCACTGCGACGTTGATTCGTGGCGTCATGACTCTCTCTCGCTCAGTGAAAGGGATTCGATCGATTCACCGAGCACAGACGCGGCGACCGAGATACTGTGACAGGCCGGCCAACTGTCACAGATCGCCAGCGCATCCGTCTATCCCGACATGCGAGAGACAACCGAGCAGTTCCAGGAGATCGATGAGCCCTCCGATCGCGCGGCGCTGTTCGAGCGTTACCGCGCGCGGCTCTTCGGCATCGCGTATCGCATGCTCGGATCGGTGGACGACGCGAACGACCTGACCCAGGAGACCTATCTCCGATGGCACCAGGCGGACCTGACCGAGATCCGTGCTCCGGAGGGATGGCTGGTCACCGTGATGACGCGGCTCTCGATCGATCGTCTGCGCCGCGCGGAGACGGAACGCGAGAGCTACATCGGCCACTGGCTGCCCGAGCCACTCGCCACAGGCGCGTGGTCCGCTCCCGATAACCAGGCGGAGCTGGCCTCCGACCTCTCGATGGCGTTCCTCGTCCTGTTGGAGCGACTGGCACCGGAGGAGCGCGCTGCCTTTCTGCTGCGCGAGGTTCTCGACGCCGACTACGGTGAGATCGCGCGCGTGCTGGACAAGAGCGAGGCCGCGTGCCGCCAGATGGTCCATCGCGCCCGCGCGCGCGTCCGCGACGACCGGCCCCGCTTTCCCGTCGCCGCCGACGCGAAGGAGCGCCTGGTGCGCCGATTCCTCTCGGCGCTCGAGGCGGGTGACCAGGAGTCGCTGCTCGCCATCGTTGCAGAGGACGCGACCTTCGTCTCGGATGGCGGCGGGCGTGTGCAGTCGGTGCGTAACATCATCCGCGGAACGGACCGCATCGTCCGTCTCGTGCTCGGACTCGAGCGAAAGTGGGGCGCGATCGTGAAGCACGAGATCGCCTGGATCAACGGCGAGCCCGCGCTGGTCAGCCGCGCCGGCGACCGGCTCGTCTGCACGACGTCGATCGCGATCGACGGCGACCGCCTCGTCGGATTTTTCCGGGTCCTCAACCCCGATAAGCTGCGGCACGCGTCGCCGCGCGAGGGCAGCGTCGCGGCGGACGGTTGATCCATCGATAGGCGCGGGGGAACGGATCGCTCCGTTCCCCCGCCATCGCCCGCCATCACCAGAGCAGGTGAACTGCCTCGCGCCCCTACCTCCGCGCGCGCGACTTGGCCGGCTTGGCCGCCTTGGCCGGCGGAGCTGTCTTCGAACTGGCCGCTCCTTCGTGGAACACCATGTTCTGGCCCACCCATCCGAACTGGACACCCGCGCTCTGCTCGATCCCGCGGATCGCCTGCCTCGTCGAATCGAGCGATGCACGGAAGCTGACCTTCCGGTCGAGGATCGCCTCCGGCTGCGCCGAGATCGTCATGCCGTACCAGCGCGACAGTAGCGGGAGCACGTCGCGGAGTGGGCGGTTGGACACGGAGAGCGCGCCCGTACGCCACGCATCGGCCTCGTCACGCTCGGCGTCCGACGCGGCACGCGGCTCCCCGCCGCGCAGGACCATCACCGACTTGCCTGCCGGCACCTCTTGCCGCTCCTTGCCCCGGCCCACGGCGACGACGCCCTGGAGCGAAACTACCGTGACCCCGGTGTCGCCTGGATACGCGCGCACCGTGAACGACGTCCCGCGCGCCACGACGGAGACATCGCCCGCGTACACGCGGAACTCCTTCTCGAGCCCCTGCTTCACGTCGAACACCGCGCTGCCTTCGAGCCGCACCACGCGAAGGTCCGGCCCGAAATCCTTCGGGATGATGAGCTTCGTGTCCGGGGCGAAGCGCGCCGTGCTGCCGTCGTCGAGCGTGACGGTGCCGATGCGCGCCGCGGTCGTGGAGACGATGCGCACGTCGGGGGCGGCGAGCGCCTTGGCGAATCGAGCGTCGGCGCTGGCGCGCGTGATCCAGGCCGCGAGTCCCAGCAGAAGCACGAGCACGAGGCCTCCGAAGACGAACGACTTCCAGGGCGGCGCCTCCTCGCTGACGTGGCTGATGTGCTGTGCAGCGCCATGTCGCGAGGCGGCGGCGGCATCGGCGAGCGCCTGCGGACTGTGCTCCTCGCCGTGGAGCGCGTGCTGGATGTGCATCCACGCTTCCTCGGGCGAGGACGGCGCCAACGCGTGCGCGCCGGCGTGCTCGTGGCCCGCGAGCCGTCGCGCGCCGGCGCGTCGGCTCAACGCGCGAGCCGCGGCATGATGCACGTCCTCGACGAGGAACGCATGGACCTCGGCGGGCGTCTTGAATCGTTCACGCGCATCCCACGCGCGAACGAACGCTCCCTCGACGACTTTGGGCGCGAGGGCGAGCGCGTCGCCGAGATCAGCGCGTGCCTCCTCGGTGAGCGCGGAATACTCCGTGAGGAACGTGCGCCGAAGCGCTTCCTCATCCGCCAGCGCGATCTGAGTCGAAGGCGTCGTACCGCCATCGCCTTCGCGCGCATCGAACGTAGACGACATGGAGGCCTCTCACCTCTAGAGTGGACCGACCCAATCGGATGGGCGCGAATATGAGTCGCGTACAGGCATATGTCACGCGGCGCAACAATCGCGAAAGCGACCTCGTGCTGCACGGCGAGCCTTCGCCCCCACTCTTGCCGCGACCGCGCGCAGCTGGCGAGATTGCAGCTCCCCTCGCTCATATGTCGTTGCCTGCCAACGACATGTCTCGCACTCCCAGGGTCATGCCCACGCCCCTCGTCTCCCGCCGCACACGCCTGTGGCTCGCTGTCGCGCTCCTGGCCACTATCGCCGGTGTCACCCCTGCGCCGGCCCAGATCCCCGCCTCTGAGTTCAACGCCCGCCGCGACTCGCTCGCCACGCGCGTGCGAGACGGCGTAGTGCTCGGTTTCGGCGGCCGCACGCCAGTCACGGATTTCGGCGCCTTCTATCAGATCCCGGCCTTCCATTACCTCACCAACTACGACGAGCCCGACGCCGCCTTCGTGATGGTCGCGCGGAATGGACGTGGAGCCAGCACGCTGTTTCTCACGCCGGTGGGGCCGCGCAAGGCGTTCTACTACGGCCGACGGCCGGATTCCGCGGCGGTGGTGCACGACTGGGGCGTCGGCGCGCGGTCGTACGCGGCGTTGGAGCGGTTCGTCGACTCGCTCGTGACCTCGGGACTGCCCCTCTACTTCATCGCCGACCACGAGGACGCCGATTTCACCGAGCAGGATTCACTGACGCGCGGTCGCCAGTTCATGAAGCGACTCGCGGAACGGCACGGCAACAAGCTCGTCGTGCGCAACGCGCACGAGCTCGTGGATCAGCTCCGCGCGAAGAAGAGTCCCGCCGAGATGGCGCTGCTGCGAAAGGCGGCGGAGATCAGCGACGCGGGTCATCGCGCGGCGATGCTCATCGCGGAGCCGACCAAGGAGTATGAGATCCAGGCCGCGCTCGAGGGCACCTTCCTCAGGCTCGGCGGCGCGCGTCCGTCATACGGATCCATCGTGGGAGGCGGGGTGCACGGCACGCAGCTGCACTACATGCGCGACCGCGGCGACGTGAGGCCCGGCGACGTCGTGGTCATGGACGCCGCAACGGAATACGAGGGTTACGCGGCGGACATCACGCGCACCCTGCCCGTGAGCGGCAAATTCACCACGGAGCAGCGCGCCCTCTACCAACTGGTGCGCGACGCGCAGGCGGCGGCAGAGCGCAACTCCAAGCCGGGAATGTCCGCGGTCGCGGCACAGGACTCCTCGTTCGACATCCGAGCGCGTGGACTCGCCGCGTTGAGGCTGGTCGAGAGTGTCGATGCACGCTTCGATCCGCCGTGGCCCGCCAACTGCGAGGCGACGCCGCGCGCCTGCACGCAGCCGATGTTCTGGATGATCCACGGCATCTCGCACGGGCTCGGCCTCGCCGTGCACGATCCCGCGCAGTTCTACACCGGCGACCGCACCTTCAAGCAGGGCGACGCCTTCACGATCGAGCCAGGCATCTACATCAGCACGACGATGCTGGACGCGCTGCCCGACACCCCGCGGAATCGCGCCTTCATCGCGAAGGTCCTTCCCGTGGTGCGCCGCTACGAGAATACGGGCGTCCGCATCGAGGACGATTACCTGATCACGGAGAAGGGGCTCGAGCGCATCAGTCGCGCACCGCGCGAGATCGAGGAGATCGAGGCGCTGATGAAGACGCGACCGCAGCGGCTGGTGCCATGACGAGTGGCTCCGCGAGTACCGAGCTCCCGTCGCAGCGCGCGCTGTTCGAGATTCCCGACGGGGTCACATACCTCAACTGCGCGAGCATGTCGCCGCAGCTGAAGTCGGTGACTGCCGCCGGGCTCGAGTCCGTGCGCGCCAAAGCTTCGCCGTGGACGCTCACCGCCGCGGATTGGTTCTCGGGACCCGAGCGCCTTCGCGAGACGTTCGCACGCGTCGTCGGCGCCGAGAGTGACAGGATCGCCCTCGTGCCGTCGGTCAGCTACGGGATGGCCGTGGCCGCGGCGAGCCTGCCCGTTCGCGCGGGACAATCCATCCTCGTGATCGATCGCGAGTTCCCATCCAACGTGTACGTGTGGCGCGAGCTCGCGCGTGCGCGCGGCGCGGAGCTGCGCACGGTGACGCGCGAGCAGGGCGCAACGTGGACGGAGTCGGTGCTCGCCGCGATCGACGACGGCGCGGCCATCCTCGCCACGCCGAACTGCCACTGGACCGACGGCAGCCTGATCGACCTACGGAAGATCGCGCCGGCGATGCGCGCCGTCGGCGGCGCTCTCGTGGTGGACGCGAGCCAATCGCTCGGAGCGCATCCGCTCGATCTCGATGTCGTGCAGCCGGACTTCCTCGTCGCCGTGGGCTACAAGTGGCTCATGGGCCCGTACGGGCTGGGCTATCTGTACGCCGCGCCGCAGTGGTGCGAGCACGGCGTGCCGATCGAGCACTCGTGGATGACGCGCGCGGGCGCCGAGGACTTCGCCCGTCTGGTGGACTACAGCGACGACTACCGCGCCGGCGCGCGCCGGTTCGACATGGGCGAGTTCTCGCAGTTCGTGCTCGCGCCGATGTCGGAGGTCGCGCTCGAGCAGATCCTCGCCTGGGGGATCGACGATGTGCGGTGCACGCTCGGGCAGCTCACCTCGCTCCTCGCGCGCGAGGTGGAGGCGCTGGGTTGTGTCGTTCCGCGCGCCGACGATCGCGTTGCGCACATGCTCGGCGTGCAGCTGCCTGGCGGAGTGCCAGCGGGGCTCACCGCCACCTTGGGCGCAGCGAGCGTGTTCGTGAGCGTGCGCGGCGACTCCATTCGGGTCGCGCCGCATCTGTACAACGACGAGGGCGACATCGACCGCTTCGTCTCCGTGCTGCGCACGGCGCTCGGCGACTAACCCTCGATCTCGTCGACCGTCTTCGGCCAATCCTCTCGCAGCAATCGGGAGAGCGCACGGTCGGCGAGCAATCGGCCCTCCGTCTGGCAGCGAGGGCAGTAGTTGGTCTCGTTGTCGCGGTACCGGATGCGCTGCACCGCGGTCGAACAGACCGGGCAGGGCTCTCGGTATCGTCCGTGGACAGCCATGCCGTCGCGAAACGCGGTGACCTTCTCCGGAAACCCGTCGCCCGCCTCGTCGCGCAGCCGCGAGGTCCACTCCAGCAGCGTGGCCCGTGTGGCGTCGAACAGCCGCGTGGCCTCGCCGCCCGAGAGTCGGCTGGTCAGCTTCAGTGGTGAGAGCCGAGCGCGGTGCAGGATCTCGTCGGAGTAGGCGTTCCCGATGCCGCTGAAGAGTCGCGGATCGGTGAGCGATCGTTTGAGCGTGTGGTTCTCCCGCATGAGCCGCTCGAGGAACGCGTCGCGCGGGGCGTCGAGCACTTCGAGCCCGCCTCGCTCGAACTGCCGGAGCGCCTCGGTCCCGCGCACGAGATGCAGTGACGCTCGCCGCTTGGAGCCTGCCTCGGTGAGCACGAGGGCACCGGCAGGGAACTCCAGCTTGGCGAGAGCGATCCGCTGCGGAACCCGACTCCGCGCGCCAGCCGGGATCCAGCGGAAGCGGCCGGCGATCATCAGATGGATCACGACGTACAACTCGTCCTCGAGCTCGATGACGATCCGCTTTCCCATCCGCCGCACGCCGAGCACCGAGCGGCCGACGAAGGCGTCGATCGGAGGCTCGACGCTGCGGAGCGCGAAGACGTTGAGGATCGCGACCGCTACCAGCGGCTGGCCGATGAGACGTCGCTCCAATGCCTCCACGTAGACGGTGACATCCGGCAGTTCGGGCACCGGTCAGCCGTCCGTCCCGCGGGTGTCGATCCAGCGGCTCGGCGCACGCGCAGCGCCGTCGGCACGCTCCCGGTCGAGCGCATCGATCCGCTTCTGCCAGAGCGGCCAGATCCGATCGAGCCAGGCGTCGATCTCGACGAGGCCGGCCGGGTCCAGCTCGTAGATGCGCCGTTTGGCGGCGACCTGGACCCGCACGAGCCGGGCGTCGCGCAGGATCTTGAGATGCTGCGACACGGCAGACGGGCTGATCGGAAAAGGCTCGGCGATCTCGCCGGCCGACAGGGCGCCGCGGGCCAGCATTTCGACGATGCGGCGGCGCGTGGGATCGGCGAGTGCCCCGAGGCTCAACATAATGGATATTGTCGAGCAACTATGATTAAGTCAACACTGAAATGACGAGTGACGTGAGGCTGATTCGGTGCATTTTCGGCACTGCGGAAGCGAAATACAGCCCTTCGACCGCAGTTAAAGTGCAAAACTGGCGCTTGACGGTGCTCATTTTGTTGCATATTCTGGCTTATGATTAATTCGTCATCCACAGTGTTGCGCGACCAATGAACCCTGACTGGCCCGCTCGCCCCAACGCGAATTCCAAGCGAAACAGCTCCTTTCGGAGATCTGGCTAGGGCCGAACGCGCCGCGAGCGTGAGCGTGCCCGCCAGGTCTCCAGCCTGACGGGCACGCTGCGTTTCCAACCTGCACACCAGCCGCTTCACCGTCGTCGATCCTCGCAGTACCGCACGTCGCATCGTCGCACCCAACCTCAGCGTGGAGATCAACTCCGTGGCCCCGTCCGTCACCACCTTCGCCGCCCTGCTTGCGGCAACCCTACAGGGAGCCGACGCCGCGCCGCCTCCCGCGATCGTGCCTGCCGATACGGCGTGGCTCCTGATCTCGACCGCGCTCGTGCTGCTCATGACGCCTGGCGTCGCCTTCTTCTACGGCGGGTTGGTCAGGGCCAAGAACGCGCTCAACACGATGATGATGTGCATGGCCGCGTTCGGTGTGTGCGGCGTCGTCTGGGCGCTCCTCGGCTACACGCTCGCCTTCGGCACGGGTGGTCCATTCCTGGGCGGGCTGGAGTTCGCGCTGCTCAACGGAGTCGGCATCGAGGCTAAGGGCACGATCCCGCATGTCCTGTTCATGGCGTATCAGTGCTCCTTCGCAGTCGTCACCGCGACGCTGATCGCCGGCGCGATCGTGGACCGGATGCGTTTCGGCCCGTATCTGGCCTTCATCGCGCTGTGGACGATCTTCGTCTACGCGCCGATCGCGCACTGGGTCTGGGGCGGCGGCTGGCTCTCCAAGCTCGGCGTACTCGACTTCGCGGGCGGGACGGTGGTGCACATCAACGCGGGCGTCGCCGCGGTGGTCGCCGCCCTGGTCGTCGGCAAGCGGAAGGATTTCGGACGTCAGGCGATGCTGCCGCACAACGTGCCGTTCGCGCTGCTCGGCGCTGCACTGCTCTACTTCGGCTGGTTCGGCTTCAACGGCGGCAGCGCGCTCGCCGCGAACGCCAGCGCCGCGACTGCCTTCACCACGACGATGCTCGCCCCGATGGCAGCACTGTGCGTCTGGATGGCGCTCGATGCGATCCGGACCAAGCGTGCCACCGCCGTTGGTGCCGCTACGGCCATCGTCATCGGCCTCGTCGTGATCACGCCCGCCGCCGGCTTCGTCTCGCCAGTGTCCGCCCTCGCGATGGGCGCCCTCGGCGCCATCCCGAGCTACTACGCCATCGTCTGGCGCTCGCGCACCCGGCTGGACGACTCGCTCGACGTGCTCGCGGGCCACGGTGTCGGCGGCGTCACGGGCGCCCTCCTCACCGGCGTGTTCGCCGAGAAGGCATGGGGCGGCACGGATGGATTGCTGCACGGGAACCCGGGGCAGTTCGTCACGCAGTCCATCGGCGTTCTCGCCACGATCGTGTACAGCGCGCTCGTGAGCTTCATCCTCCTCAAGGCGATCGGCGCCGTCTCGGCCCTCGCCGCAAACAACAAGGCACAGGGTATGGGCATGGATATCACCCAGCACGGCGAAGAGGCCTACACGCACGGTGAAGGCGCCGTGCTCGTGCTCGACAACGACGAAGCGCTGCCGGTCGCGCGCCGCGCCGCCGTCGCGGCCACGGGGGCAGCATGAAGCTCATCGTGGCGATCGTCCGACCGGACAAGTTGAACGACGTCCTGGAGCGCCTCTATCGCGCCGACGTCTGCGGACTCACCGTGTCCCGCGTCCTGGGCCACGGTGGCGAGACCGACTCCGTGGAGACCTACCGCGGCACCACGGTCAAGATGGAGCTGCACGAGAAGGTGCGTCTCGAGATCGGCGTGTCGAACTCCTTCGTCGAGGCCACGGTGAACGCGATCCTCGACGGCGCGAACACGGGCGAGGTGGGCGACGGCAAGATCTTCGTCATCCCGGTGGAGAACGTCTACCGCATTCGCACCAAGGAACGCGACGAAGCCGCCGTCACGCCCGCGCTGAACTAGGTCACGTCCGTCGAAAAGAGCCGGGGCGACACTCGCTGCGGACGCCTTCCGTGGCGTCCCAACGGCACAGGAATGGATTGCAACGGATCTGAACGGATACGGCTCCGGCGGGAGGCCACTCCGTCACGGGAGTGATCTCGTTCAGCCAGCCCTGCGACTGATTGGTAGCTGCGGCGCACAGCCTCGGCCCCGCGACCCAAAGCTGTGGCGGTTGTCGTTGCAGTTGTCGTTGCAGTTGTCGTTGCAGTTGTCGTTGCAGTTGTCGTTGCAGTTGTCGTTGCAGTTGTCGTTGCAGTTTTCCGCGACCCCCGCGCCTCCGCGAGAAACACCAAGTCGCTGTGTGTTT
>JBDSDB010000281.1:0-72977 GCA_039920785.1 Gemmatimonadaceae bacterium | reverse complement strand
CCGACGCGCTCGCCCAGTGAAGCGATCGCCTGGCCTCCGCGCACGCGGATCTCGCCCGGCAGCGTCGCGGCGCTCCGTCCTGGTGAGCCTTCTGCCGTTGGCAGTCTGACCCCACGCGTCATCGGACGCTGGCCTCGGGCATCGCTGCGCGATCGGCGCGCCCGTCGGTCGTCGTAGTGGCGCGTCCCGCCTCCACCGCGCCGATTCCGGCGAGGCGACGATACAGCGCTCCCCACTGCTCGCCGACGGCACTCCACGTGTACCGTTGCGCCACGTCCTGCAGCGCGGCGGCGATGATCCGCTGCGCGAGCGCTCCGTCGTCGAGCAGTCGAAGCGCCGCCGCGGCGAGCGCGTCATGGTCGTCGATGTCCACGAGCAGGCCGTTGCGCTCGTGGTCCACGACATAGGGAATGCCCCCCGCGCGTGTCGACACGACGGGCAGACCACACGCGAACGCCTCGATGATCGAGTTGGGCATGTTGTCGATGCTCGACCCATTCAGGTAGACGTCGGCCTCGTCGTACCACCGGCCCATCTCGCTGGGCCGTACCGCGCCCAGAAACTCCACGTTGGCCAGCGCCAGCGCGCGCGCCACACCGTGTACGCTGTCCCGCTCGGGGCCGTCGCCGATGACGATGAGGCGCGCCTCCGGATGCCGCTGCTGGATGAGGGCAAAGGCGCGGAGCACGCACGGCACGTTGTAGAGTGCCTGGAAGTTCCGGTTGGCCAGGAACACCGGACGCAGCGAGTCGCGCCGACGATACCGCACTGAATTCTGATCGACGAAGTTCGCGATGGACTCGGCGCGAACCCCGAATCGCGAGAACACGTCGACGAGGTATTGCGACGGTGTCACCACCGTGTCGGCGCGAAGAAGGGTCGGCACGGAGGTACGCGGCCACCGCGCGAGATGGTCGGCCGCCTCGCCGCTCCGATAGTTCACCACCACCTTCTTGCCGAGCCACTTGCCGATGAGGATCGCCGGCGTGGGCGCCAGGAGGAAAGACCAGTACGATGCGCTGAACACGTGCACCACGTCGCACGAGGGCAGGCGCCGCACCAACGAGCTCACATAGGCGATCGACGTCGCCACCGTGCGCACGTACTTCACGCGCTGCAGCTGCCGAAGCAACCACGACGAGCGAGGATCGTGCGGGAGAAACGAGACCTCGAGCCCCGGCACCGCGCGCAGCCGCTCGAGCAGCCGCTGTGCAGCGACCGCCTGCCCACCAAGGATGGACAGCGACGGCGCGACGATGCAGACGCGAACGGGAGGAGGCGCCGACGCCGCGCGACTCGACGCCTCAGGCATCGGACACCGCCCGCGGCCTCTGCGCGTGCGCGCTCGCCTTGCGCGGCATGAAGAACGCGCTCATGCCGGCGAGCCATCCCTCGACGTCGAGCGCCGAGAGATACGAGGTGTCCACGAGCCGGGGCAGGAGCAGCGGCGCACTCTTCGGCGATGCGAGCCCCGGGTCGCACGTGGTCGCGGAGATCACGCCCGTCTCACTGAGCCAGGGCAGAAATTCCGGCCGGTACTCGCCGCTCGGATAGCAGAAGTGCCGCGCCGTGCCCCCCCCTCCGCGGATCGAATCGATGCGCGCCCGGTTCTCCAGGATCTCCCGCGTGAAGAGTGCTCTGTCGTTCGGCGTCCGATGACGATGCGTGTGCAGCTGCACGTCGATCCCTTGGCGTGCGATGTCGGCGGCCTCGTCGGGCGTCATCACCGTGAGGATCCGCTTGTCGAGCAGCGCCTCGTAATCCTCTCCGAGCACCTCGGCCATCCGCTTGGCGAACGCGATGCGATCCGGGAGTGTCAACTTCTCCCGGCCAACGTGCTCCAGCACGTCGCCATGCGCGCGTGCGCGGCCCTGTTCCGTCGTGAGGTCCCACTGGCCGGAACGTCCAAGCAGCGTGTCGACGTCGACGACGGGCATGCGCGTGCGCGCGCGCCAGAGGACGTACGAGCAGAACAGCCCGAAGATCGGTTTGGCGTATTCCGAGTAGAACGTGGTCAGGTACACAGTCGCCGGAAAGCCGAACTGCTGAAGCAGCGGAAGCGCGCGCACTCGGAAGTCGTGCATGCCGTCGTCGAATGTGAGCACGACGCTGCGCGGCGGCAGCGTGCCTTCGTACAGCCGCCGCAGTGCCTCGTCCAGCGGCAGCACGTTGTAGTTCCCATCGCGCAGCATGCGGAGCCGCGACTCGAGCTTTTCCGCGCTCATCGAGTACGTGCCGGACCAGAGATGCTCGTCGTCGAGGGCGATGCTGTGGTAGCACAGGATCATCAGCCGGCGCTGCCGCCACCGGCTGTCGCGAATGCCGGCGAGCAGCCCGATCGCGGACGACGCGCCGAGCACGCGCCGCTTCGCGATCACCGTGAGCGGCGGAGACGGGGCGGGCGCCGCCGACGGTTGGTCGTCGCTGATCGGCGCAAGGCGCGGCTCGACGTCCCGTGACGAGCGGGGCGCGTCCTCCTTCGGAGTCGACGTCACGCGTGCCACACGTCCCACCGCTTGCGCGCACCATTCGCCGTCGCGCGCACCGTGGCTGCTTGAAGGAGCACGCTCGACACCAGCGCGCTTCGCAGCATGCGAAAGGGCCTCGAGCGAAGCTGCAGCGCCGCCACGAAGAGCGCCGTCGCCAGCGCGAACCAGAGGAAGCCCATCCATTGCGCCACTGCGACGACGAACCAGACGACGCAGACGAGCAGCCAGTACGGCGTCAGGAGCCGCAACAGCTTGTGCGCCACGAACTGCGGCCACACCGGGTTGCGCAACGGCAGCAGCGTCTCCGGAAGCCAGGAACAGAGCTGCAGCACGCCTGTGAGCGTGCGAACCTTGCGTCGGTATTCGTTGCCGTCGGTCGTCGCGCGTGTCTCGTACGCGCGGGCGCCATCCACGAAGGCGATCCGATGGCCGTCGAGCACCAATCGCATCGGCACGTAGAGATCATCGAGGATCAGCCCGGCCGGCAGCGTGGTCCAGAGCGAGCGACGCATCGCGTAGATCGCCCCAGTCACGCCGACCGCCGAGTGCACCTCGGCCTCGCGCCGTCGAAGCCATCGCTCCAGCGACCAGTAGAGTTGAAGCGGCAGCGCCGGAGCATTCGCACCGCGCGACAGCTCGAGGCGGCCTGATGCCGCGCCCACGCCGGCACGCATCGTCGCCGCGACGAGGAGTGAGATGGCGTCCGAGCCGAAACGCTGGCCACTATCCGCGAACACGACCACGTCGCCAGTGGCGACGCGGACGCCGACATTGAGAGCCGCCGCCTTCCCCCCTGGCTCGTCTCCGCGTACGACTCGGATGCGCGCGGCGCGCTCATCAATCTCCCAATTGGCCGAGGCCTCCGTGGTCCGCGCGTCGTACGCGACGATCACGTCCAACAGATCGGCCGGATACTCGCTGCGCAGCAGGTCGTCCACACGATCGCGAACACTCGCGGGGTCGGCCCGCGTGGCGAGGACGGCCGTCACGCGCGGCAACGACGCGAGATCGTCGGCAACGGGCGCGCCGAACCGACGCCGCATGGACGCGATCAACCCGATCACCGCCGGGTAGAGAGCCCAGACGGCAACGATACAGAGCGCCGACGCCATCGCCGCGATTCTCAGCATGCTCCGAGACGCTCCGGTCAGCCAGGGCCGGCCGGGTTCACGCGACCTGCGCGGCCGGTGTCGCGCGCGCCGCACCGCCCTCTGCGGAGGCGTTGGCCTGGAACCAATCCCACGTCTTGCGCAGTCCGTCGCGCAACCCGACTTCCACTTCGTAGCCGAGGAGACGCTTGGTCCGCTCCAGGCCCGCGAGCGAGTCGCGCACGTCGCCCGCGCGCGGGGCCACCGATTCGCACACGAGCGGCCGTCCAGTCACCTCGCGGATCAGCGTCGCCAACTGCTGCAACGACGTGCGGTCGCCCGCGCCGACGTTCACCGGATACCCCGACACGATCTCCGCCGGCCGCGTGCCCGCCAGCAGGTTGGCCTGCACGACGTTGGCGATGTACGTGAAGTCGCGCGTCTGCTCCCCGTCGCCGAAGATCGTCGCGGGGCGTCCGTCGAGCGCCGACGCCATGAACAACGGGATCACCGCGGCGTACGCCGAGGACGGGCTCTGGCGCGGCCCAAAGACGTTGAAGTAGCGCAGCGCCACGCCTTCCAGCAGGCCGCCGCGCGCGTACGAGAGCACGTACTGTTCGCTGGCGAGCTTGGACGCCGCGTAGGGCGACCGGGGCAGTGGCTCGAAGCTCTCCACCTTCGGCAGCTCCGGCGTGTCGCCGTACACGGAGCTGGAGCTCGAGTACACCACGCGCCGCACGCCGGCCTTTACCGCGGCCTGCAGCAGATGCACGGTGGCGTTCACGTTCGCGTCGTGCGAGCCCCACGGATCCTTGAGCGAGCGCGGCACGCTCGGCAGCGCGGCGAGATGGTAGATCACGTCCACGCCTTCTACGGCCTTCGTGGCGTCGGCGGGCTTGCAGAGATCGCCGAGCTGGAAGTCGATCCGGTCCTCGATGTGCGCGAGGTTGGCACGGTTGCCTGTGGAGAGGTTATCGACGACACGAACCTCGTGTCCGAGGGCGAGCAGACGGTCGGTGACGTGGGAGCCGATGAAGCCGGCTCCTCCGGTGACGAGGCAGCGCGAACGATGGGTGGACAAAGGAATCTCCGGGCTCTTTCGGCTAGGCAAGCGGCACGACGGCCGGCACGTGGTGCGTACCGGCGCGAATCTGGCCGCATCGAATGTGGTGGTGCTCGGGAATGAGGGTCCGGCCTCCCGAGTGATTCATGATATCAACCGTCCAATTTGCAACGCACATACCCCGATCGGCAGTCCGTTGCGGACGGTTCGGAAGCGAATTTCGCGGTACCCAAAGCGTTGTTGTACAGTCAGTTAGGTCACAAAATATTGACGAGCTGGTCACGCGGAGCCTCGCCGCCGAACTCGTGGGTGTCGCGCAAGCACCACACGAAGTGTGTAAGATGCAATCGACCTGCCGTCGCGCGGCGCCGACCACGTCGACTTCAAGACTAGTCGGCGCAACACTTTGGTGCCTCGCCGTGCCAGCCGTTGCGCCTGCCTCGCTCGCCCTCGCCCGCATCAGAATCCGATGAGGTGAATCACCATCCGCAGCAGGCCGACTCCCTTTCGGAAGAAGCGCTGCACTGGCGAGCCCTTGGCGTTTTTCATCCCGTGCTCGTCCCGCACCCAGTCCTCCGTGTCGAGCCACGGTCGGGAGGCGCCGTGTCCCTGCGCCCGTGGACGGATGCCCAGCGTCCACAGTGCGCGCGAAAGCGAGACGGACCTCGTCGTGGTGTTCAGAACGGGAAGCGCCTGCGAGGCGAAGTACGTCATCAACGATCTGGACACGCGCGCGGGCAGGGGAGGAGTGAGCTGCTCGAGAACCTCCGCGGGCACCCTCGCGCCCACGAGTTCGCGCGCCAATCGAAGGGTCCAGTAGCAGCACGTGCCGCCATGCGCCTCGTTCGCTGCTCGCACGAACGCGTCCCACCGGACGTCGCCGTCGGCCGTCAGCCGCTCCACGTCGCTGAGCGTTCGCCACGATCCGAACGTCATCTCGTGCGACCACGCGAAGTGCAGCGCCGCGTGCAGCAGCTGGTCCTCCACGGAGGGCACGTAGGCGGTGTGCGCGCCCACCTGCACCAGCCGCGCTCGGGCCCAGATCTGCGACGCGGGAAGCTGAAATGGGGCCTGGTGCGTGAATAGCGCCGTGTGCAGCTCGAGTCCCATCTGCAGGCCATCCGAGTCCTCGAGCGGCGGCAGGTGCTGGTGCGCCTCGTAGCTTCGCTCGGGCGCGATGTCTCGACGTCGCATCCACCCGTCGGTCAGCGCGAGCTCCCAGGCTTCAGCCGCACGGTCGGGACGCACGAGAAGGTCGATGTCGCCCATGGGGCGGTCGGTCGGGCGATCGTATGCGGAGTACGCCAGACCGGCTCCCTTCAGCAGGAGCGCTTCGATGCCACGCGATGACAGCAGTCCGAGAACGCGACCCAGCCGATCGTGCAGCGTGGAGAGTTGAAAGTCGGCGATCATCGCGAATCGATCCACACGCCGCTGCACGTCCTGGGGGACCGCCGACGATGGCAACGCGTGCAGCGCATGCGCCAGAGGCGCGATTGCCCGCTCGCGTGCCGCCAGGGTGACCAGCGAATCCCACTGCATCGGGCGTTCCGCGGCATGCCGAGAGAGCATCTCGTCGTCCACGTCGCGTCTCGACGCCATGAGTGCGACGAACGCCGACTCGGCGGGCAGCCGAGCGACGAGCGGCGATTCGCCTCGGGCGCCGGAACGTCTCATTGTGGGCTCGCCTGCATGTGCGCGTTCCGCGTCGACGCGACGCGGCGTGCATCGGCGTGCGCGGCGACGACGAGCATCGGGTCGCGCAGCGCCGTGGCCACGTGCGATGCGCCAAGGTCGGTGAAGTGCACGAAGTCGCTGAACACGTGCCCGCTGGAGCGCGCGAGCGCGGCCGCGACGTCGACCGCGACCACTCCAGAATCACGCCCCACCTGCAGCGTCACCTCGCGCGCCGCCGAGTCGAAGCCGATCAGCGTCGTCGCCGTGGCACGTGGGTAGAACCGCACCCACGCGAGGGCGAGGTCGTCGTTCGCCGAGGAGCGCATCATGAACGCGTTCGCGTGCGTCGCCAGGACCGGCATCGCTCCGATCTCGCGAATGGTGCCCACCATTGCACGGAGGTCCCGATCGAAGAGCCGCAGACGCGCTTCCGGGATCGTTGTGAAGCGCCATCCTTCCGGTTCCGGCGCAACGACCTGGTCGATGTCGCGCTGCCGAAGCCGTCGCATCACCGGCGCGGGAATGAGACTCTTGAGTGAGCCGTTCAACCGCGCGACGACGCGCGGACGAAGCGCGCGGCTCGCCGGCAGATCGCCCGATCGCCGATCTCCCGTCGATGGATGCGGCGGATCGCGGTCGACGTAGAACGATGGCGACGGATACACGAGAACGATGTCGGGAGCGAGCGAACGCACGCGGTGCCGGAGATCCTGGTCGATCGTCGGCAGCGACATTCCAGGCAGTGAAGCGTTGAGCACCTCGAAGGCCGGCAGCGACGGGCGCTGAACGCGCGCAGCGTTCAGCGAGTCCTCGAGCTGCCTCGGAAACTCTCGGCCCGCGGTCTCCGTGAGGCCGAACGTCTCGGACGCCCCAACGGTCACCACCCGGATGACGCCCGGCGTACGCCCCTCCTTGATGGACGGACCACGAAGTCCCTGCTCGTTGAGCACCCACTTCTGGAAGCGTGCGTTGGGACGACCGCGAACCGACGTGCCATCGTGCTCGCGCAGGTCGTCGCTGGAGAGAATGCGCGACAGTAGCGGCGTGCCGAAACGCACCGTGTCGTCGATGCGACAGGCGAGTTCCAGCACGGCGAGAAACACCAGGACGTGCGCCACGGTCCGCAGCGTGGCGATCATCTGCTGCTTCGGAACGGAATGAGGTCGGCCGGCACGGACATCAGAACTGGAAGTAGAGGAACGGAGAAGGGCGAGAGCCGAGTATCAAGGCGAGCGAGGCCGCGAACGACGCCGTGAGCACCAGACGACCCTTCCACTCCCGCTCGAGCCGGAGCTCGAACGGATTTGGACCGAACAACGCCCAGATCGCGGCGATCACGACCAAGGGCACCGCCAGCGTCGCGTTTGGCACGAGCGCACCCGAGGTCGGCACGAACATCCGTCCCAGCAGCGACCAGGCCATCCCCATCGTCGTGGCCCGGAAGAACACCCAACCGATCACGGCGAAGAGGAACATCATCCCCTGTCGTGCCAAAGCGGGAAGTCTGTCCCAGGACTGCGCAAACCGCCGATAGGTCAATAACAGCACTCCGTGATACGCACCCCAGATCACGAAGGTCCACGACGCTCCATGCCACAGGCCGCCGAGGAGCATCGTGATGAACAAGTTTCGGTACGTGCGCCGCTCTCCGTCACGGCTGCCGCCGAGTGGGATGTACAGGTAGTCCCGCATCACCGTCGAGAGCGAGATGTGCCAGCGGCGCCAGAAGTCGCTGGGATCGAGCGCCTTGTACGGAGAGTTGAAGTTTTGTGGGATCCGGATGCCGAACAGGTAACCGAGTCCCACGGCCATCGTGCTGTATCCCGAGAAATCGAAGTACAGCTGAAACGAGTAGCCGATCATCGCCAGCCACGTGCCCCACGTCGACAGCGTCGCGTGCGACGCGAGCGCCGGATCGACGAACGCCGCCAGGCTGTCCGCGATGATCACCTTCTCCACGAGGCCGACGATGAAGAACGAGATGCCGGCGCGGAGCCAGGTCGTGCGGCTCGTCGTGCCGATCGCCTCGAGATCCGCCTCGATCTGTCTGAATCGCACGATCGGTCCGGCGACGAGCTGCGAGAACAGCGAGACGTAGGCGGAGAACTCGAAGAAGTTGCGCGTCGGCTTGATGACGCGACGATAGCTGTCGACGATGTACGAGATCGTGTGAAACGTGTAGAACGAGATCCCGATGGGCAGGATCACGTTCAGATGACGAATGCTCGGCGCGCCGCCGAACGCACGCGTTACGTCGGCAACGGTGTCGAGAAAGAAGTTCGTGTACTTGAAGAATCCGAGCAGCGAGAGGTCGACGACGACCGGGATCACGAGGCACAGCTTGCGCTTCCTCGCATCGTCGTCCCAGCGGAGCATCGCCAATCCCGCGAAATAGCTCACGAGTGTGGAGAACAGCATGAGCAGGCAGAATCGCACGTCCCAGTACGCGTAGAAGACGTACCCGGTGACCGCGAGCCAGATGTAGCGCGACTGCGTCGTCCGCAGCGCCCAGAAGACGGCGTAGCAGACGGGCAGGAACGCGAACAGGAAGATGACGCTGTTGAAGAGCATCGGTGCGGCTAGATGGAGACGGCGTGCACGATGCCCGCCGCAGCGGAGTCGCGGACCGCATCGGCCAGCGGTGACGCCTGCGCGATCCGGCCGGCGTCGAGCGCACCGAGCCACACCTCGAGCACGAGCAGCCGCCACAGCAGGTGATGGTGATCCCGACGGCCGGCGCGATGCTCGTCGATGAGACGCTGAACGGCACCGGCGTCGACATAGGGCCGGATGCGCGCGTTGGGCGCTTGCAGTGCCGTGAGTCGATAGCTGAGATCCTCGCGAAACCATCGTTCCAGCGGCACACCGAACCCGCGCTTCGGATGCGCCAGCACCCGATCGGGCACGAGGCCGGTGATCGCCCGGCGGAGGATCCACTTTCCCACGCCGTCTCGAACCTTTAGTCGGCTCGGTAGCGCGGCGGCGAATTCGACGAGATGGTGGTCCAGCAGCGGCACGCGCGCCTCCAGGGAGACCGACATGCTCATGCGGTCAACCTTCGTCAGGATGTCGCTGGGCAGATACGTCACGAGGTCGACGGCCGTCATCTGCGCGAGGAGATCGCGACCGGCCACGGGGGAGAACGCCGCGGCGAGCAGCGCGTTCATCGGCGGCATCTGCGCGGCGAGCGCTTGCGAGAGCATGCCGCCCTCGCGGACACCGGGCGGCGTCGCCACGGTCGCCGTGTAGCGGCCCTGCAGCGTGCGCGACAGATCGAGCAGCCGATTGCGCCCGAACGTCCGCTGCGGCAGATGCTCCGCGATTCGTGCCACCGCGCGTCGGGCGAGCCGCGGCAGCTCGCGCCGCGTCAACAACTCGGTGTATCGCGTGTACCCACCGAACAGCTCGTCCCCGCCATCGCCCGAGAGCGCCACAGTGACGTGCTCGCGCGCCATCTGCGAGACGAGGAACGTCGGCAGCGACGAGGGATCTCCGAACGGCTCGTCGAAGCCCGTGATCACGGAGTCCACGAGCACATCGGCGTCCGGTCGGACGATCAGCTCCGTGTGCTCCGTGCCGATCTCGCGCGCGACCAGCGCGGCGTGCGGTGCCTCGTTGTGCGACGCTTCGTCGAAGCCGATCGAGAATGTCTTCACGCGACCGGGCATCAGCTGCGCCATCTGCGCCACGACGGCCGACGAGTCGATGCCGCCAGACAGAAACGCGCCGAGCGGAACGTCGGACTCGAGGTGCAGCTCCACCGACTCGCGCAGGAGAGCACGCAGCTCTTCCGTTGCTTGGTCATCGGTAATGCCGGATCGCTCCTTCCGGAGCGGCGACCAGAAACGATTGGTATGGACGCCGTCCGCCTCCGACCAGGTCAGGCGATGCCCGGGTGGAAGCTTCCGGACTCCATCGAAGATGCACAGCGATTCGGGCACGTAGCCGAGCACCAGATAGTGCGCGATCGCCTCGGAGCTCACGCGGCGGGGAAAGCCCGGCAGGGCGAGCAGCGATCGCAGCTCCGACGCGAAGGCGACGCCACCGCCATGCTCCCAGTAGTACAGGGGCTTGATGCCGACGCGGTCCCTGGCGATGAACAGTCGCTCGCGGCGTGTGTCCCACAGCGCGAAGGCGAACATGCCGCGCAGGGAGTGCACGAGGTCGTCGCCGAAATCTTCGTACAGATGCACGATGACTTCCGTGTCGCTCGACGTGGCGATCGCGTGCCCGCGGGCGATCAGCTCTCGGCGAAGCTGGCGATGATTGTAGATCTCGCCGTTGAACACCAGCTGCACGGTGCCGTCTTCGTTGCCCATGGGCTGCTGGCCCATCGCCACGTCCATGACGCTGAGGCGACGCATGCCGAGCCCGACCCGCGGAGCCTGAAAGCGGCCCTCCTCGTTCGGTCCGCGATGAATGATCGCCGCGCACATCGCGCGCAGCGTCGACTCGCGCTCAGCCTCGAGGCCGGGCATCCCGGCGAAACCCGTGATCCCACACATGACCGGCTACCCCGCGGCGTGTGGGATGGGAGCGCTGCCTTCGGCCGCTGCTCCATTCCATCCCCATTTCGGCTTCAGCGCCGCCATCTCGCTCTCCGCGAGCTCGGCGATCGTCCAGGTGAGGATGACGTGCAGCGCGAGGAACGACACGTGCGCCATCGATCCGAACGTGCCTGCCACGAAGAACCCCAACGCACCGGCCTCGTAGACGAACAGCGTTTGCGCCGTCACCGGCAACAGCTTCTTCGCCCGTCGTCGCACGCCATCGATCTTCAGAAGCGCGAAGAGATAGGAGCCGAGGAAGATCAGTGCGCCGATGAACCCCGTCTCTGCGGTGACGTTGAGATACGTGCTGTGCGTGTCGCGCCAACCCTGCGCCGTGGGATCGAACTGCGGGCGCACTGCGTACGCGTTGTGCGCCGCCGGATACGCACCGAGCCCCACGCCCATCACCGGATTCTCCCGGATGATTGTACGCGCCACCTTCCAGATCTCGTACCGCTGGTAGGCCGATCCTTCCTTGTCGGCTTCGCGCAGTTCGTCGGTGCTCTGCACGTTCTCCAGCCCACGTACGCGATTGAGCACGTCCGGCGGCGCCACGGCGACGACGAGTCCGGCGAGCACCACCGTGATCACGATCGCCTTGCCGCGCTTCCGGTGCCCGACGAGCGTCATGAGCAGGAACGCCGCGAAGCCGAGGAAGGCACCGCGCGACTTGGTCATCATGATCACGAACGGGATGACCGCGAGTCCGGCGATAGTGCCCCACTTCACGGGCCCGCGCTTCTCGAGATAGAGCAGGCCCAGGGCCATCGACAGCTGCAGGATGCAGTACGCCGCCAGGTCGTTCGGGTTGGAGAAGATGTAGTTCCACGCCGCGCGGCCGACCACGCTCTCGCCGTAGAGGTAGTAGTTGAACAGCGAGCCGCGAACCGGATAGAACGCGAAGCAGGCGAGCCAGAACGCGAGGAAGAAGCGAATCTGCGCCCGAGTGCGCAGGGCGTTCGCCGCGACGAGCGCGATCAGCCACAGCTTGCCGACGACCTGAAGGCGCTGGAACACCATCTGCGGCTCGTCGGTGACCGCGTACCCGAGGACGCACCACCCCAGGAAGATCGCCAGCCCGATGAGCAGCGGCGGCATCCGGAACCGCTCGCGCTGGATCAGCAAACCCAGGAGCGCGAGGGCCATCGACACGTCGCCGATGGGCACGCGATAGGTCGTGATCGACTGGATGTAGCCGAGGAGTCCGACATAGATCAGCGTCCACTTCACCCCGTGCCACGGCAGTCGCGCCTGGGCGACTTCCTCAATCGTCACCGGCGCGCCACTTCCCACCGGCTGCGCCGACGGAGCCGGCAGGCCCGGGGGTTGCGGGCGCGGCACGTGCGCCGGCCACAAGCCGCCTCCCCCCAATCCAGCGCCGATCGGACGATTCGGCGAGGTCATGCGGTCACCCGTCCCGCCATCCGCTGATAAAGCCGTTCGAGCTGAGGCAGCACCGAATCGGCGCTGTACCCCGCCGCGGCGCTGGCTCGCGCCGCGGCGCCGAGCTTGGCGCGCAGAGCGGGCTCGGTGTACAGTCGCAGGATCGCCGCGGCCAGGCGCGACGGGTCGCTCGGGGGAACGAGCAGTCCGGTTCCGCCCTGGCGAATAGCGTCAGGGTTTCCGCCGACATCGGTCGCGACCACCGCCCGGGACGCCGCCATGGCCTCGAGAATCGAGTTCGGGAACGCTTCACTGGTGGAGCAGAGGACCGACATATCGAACAACCCATGCAGATTGGGCGCCTGCGCGCGCTGACCGGCGAAGTGCATGATATCGGCGATGCCGAGCGAGGTCGCCAGCGCGCCCAGCGACTCGCGCTCGGGGCCGTCTCCGACGACGACCACGTGCATCTCCGGAATGGATTCCCTCAGCGACGCCACCGCGTGGAACAGCGTAGCATGGTCCTTCACCGCGGCGAGCCGCGCGACGATTCCCACGACGAAGGATCGCGTCGGAACTCCGAGCTCGGTGAGCAGACGCTCACGCTCCGCGGTTGGAATCGGATCGAACGCCTGCGGATCGAGGAAGTTCGGGATCGTCACGACGCGGGCCGAGGGAACGCCGCCCTCGCTTTCCACGAGGCGGGCCACGCTCGGGCTGTTGCCCACCACCGCGTGCGCGAAACGGTACGCGAGCCGGTTGGCTCGCAGCATTTGTCCTCGGAGGTGGGGCGAGTGCCATGAGCGACGGCTCGCGATCACCCCCCGGACACCTGCCATGCGAGCCCACAGGGTCGCGTATACGCTGGTGTACGCGTCGTGGCTGTGAACGACCTCGATCCGTCGATCGCGCAGAAGCCGCATGAGCCGAACCCCCTGCCGGATGGCGCCGGTCCCCCAGAGGCTCGGCATCGGAAACGCGTGCACGGCAATGCCGGCGGCGGCGTACCGCTCCATCAGGGGCCCGGTGGCGCGCATGCAGACGACCTCGATGGCGAAACGATTACGATCCAATCGTTCGACCGTCCGAACCGCGTTCAGCTCCGTTCCTCCCAGCTGCATGTTGTCGATGCAGTAGATGATTCGAATGGGACCTTCGGGCAATCGATCGGCCAAGCGTGCCTCGGGTACATTACGAAGAATGAGCGGTCGAGGAACGTGCGCACCCCTGACCGGTCCGGCAGCCGTGAATGCAACTCCGGCGCCCGACCGGCAGGCGACCTTCGCGCTGTCGTTCGTCTTGAAGATAGTTAGCGGCATCTGCCTGGCCGAGCCTGTCACACGACCCGCGAGCAGGTGCTATGATGCAATGGGACCAGCGGTTACCACCTTCCAACTGCAACTCCGACCCGCGAGCGTCGCCACTCTCGCGACATCTTTGTGACTCGCGCGTCTACTCAATGAGACGGCTGAGTCTGGAGAAGGTCTCCGAGAATCTGCATGTTGCACGCAAGCGAAATCGTCGTCCGGCGCTTCTCCGCAACGGAGGTGTTGCGCCAATGGCACACTCGGCGCCGTAGCAGAACAATGACGCGACCGCGGCGTGCGTGACAAGTCTATATTGCACAATGCTTTGGCAGCGCGCGGCCCCACGCGCTCGATCTTGCCCAAGCGAGTGAGCAAGCGATAGGAACGGATGGACGACCTGCACATGATCCCGAACTCTTTCGTACCGAGATGACGGCTGGCCGCGAGACCTGTGAGCTGAGCGTGGTGGTCGGCAGCGTCGACGCGGCCGGCACACTGCGTGACTGCCTCGATTCCCTGCGCGCCGCCTGCGACGGGATTGACGCCGAGATCCTCGTCGTCGACGCCTCGCATGACGATGGCGCCGCTGCGATCTGCGGAGATTTTCCCGAGGTCCGACTCAGCACGCTCCCGCACGGGACGCTCGTCCCGGTGCTCTGGGGCGCGGGCCTGCGCGCCGCGCGGGGCAGCGTCGTGGCGTTCAGCATCGGCCAGTGCGTCGTCGATCCGGGGTGGGCGAGAGCCATGCTCGACGGCATCGCCGGCGGCGCCGCCGGAGTCGGCGGTCGGCTCGATCTGCGGAAAGGAAGCAGCGCGACGGTCCGGGCGACATTCTATCTGCGCTATTCGGCGTGGCTCGCCGCTACGCTTGGCCCAGCGCACGAGATCGCGGGTGACAACGCGGCGTACGATCACGACTCGCTCCGCGCGGCACAGGATCGGCTCGCCACGGGCTTCTGGGAGGTGGACGTGCATGCGCGGTTTCGTGAGCTTGGGAAGCACCTGACGCTGCATCCGGATGCCACGGCGCGGTTCGGAGGCGATTTCAGATTGGGAACGATGGCGGCCCTTCGCTTCGCCCACGGGCGCCACTCCGGCGCTTTCCGCGTGTCGCAGGGCATTCGAACGAAGTGGCAGATGGTGCTCGGCGCGCCGCTCGTGCCCGGAATTCTCCTGGCGCGCGTCGCTCGCCGAGTGGCGGCCGTGCCGTCGCACTGGTCGGGATTTCTCTCCGCGATCGGCGCGTTTCTCGTCCTCGCCACCGCGTGGGCGGCGGGAGAGGCGATAGGCGCATTGACCGCAACACCGAAGATGCGCGAGGCGCTGAGGGCAGCATGAGCACGCAGGCAACGAATCCGCGACGATCCGATGGCCGGGGACGCTCGGCGATTGAAGGCGCGCCGCACATTTCGGTGGTGGTTGCATCCAACCGGTCGCGCGCATTGCTCGACGACTGTCTCGCCGCGCTGCTCGGGCAGTGCGAGCGCGCCCGCGCCGAGCTGATCGTCGCGCGCGATGACGACGAGGAGGGGCTCGAGTCCATCGCGCAGGCATATCCCACGGTGCACCTGATACCGGTCAAGCGCGGCGCGAGCATCCCCGAACTGCGCGGCGCCGGCATGCGCGAGGCGACGGGCGACATCGTCATGCTCACCGAGGATCATTGCGTGCCGGGCCCTCAGTGGGTGGACGAGCTGTGTCTCGGGGTGGACAACGTGGCGGAGATCGCCGGCGGCGGGATGGACAACGCGCGGCGCAAGCGGGCCATCGATTGGGCGGCGTACTTCTCGGAGTACGGTCTCTTCGCGACCACGCGGTCGGACACCGGTGCCGGCCTGCAGTTGACGGGCGCGAACGTGGCGTACCGGCGCTCGATCGTTGGAGACGTGATCGCGTGGGCGAGTGCCGGCGAATGGGAGAACGTCGCGCACGAGCGTCTGCGCGCGCGCGGGAGCTCGCTGCACTTCGTCGAGTCCGCGCCGGTCTACCAGAACAAGAGCTACCAGTTCTGGGACTTCTGCATCGACCGCTACGAGCATGGGCGCGACTACGCGCGCACGCGCCTCGTGGAGGAGCGGGATTCGCGGCGATGGCTGCTCACCGCTGTGACGCCGCTCCTGCCGCTGGTGATCGTCACGCGCGTCGCGCGCGCCGCGGCCCCCACGCGGTGGGGCGCCTTTCTCCGCGCGCTGCCCGCGACGCTCGCCTTCGTGAGCGCATGGTCGGTCGGAGAAGCAGTTGGCTACATTCGCGGACCGGCAGAGCGCCCGGCGGGGAGTCCATGACCGCAGAGCTGTCCGTCGTCGTTCCGTCGGTCAATGGACTGGGAGATTTGATCGGTTGTCTCACCGCCCTCGAGGCCCAATCGCCCGACGTCGACGTCGAGATGCTCGTCGTCGATCGCCTCGGACCCACGGTGCAGCAGGAGGTCGCGCGGCTGTTTCCTCGCGCGCACATCATCGCCGTGCCGTCGGGCACGACGATCCCCCGCATGCGCGAGCTGGCGTTCCAGGCCGCCACGGCGGAAGCCGTCGCCGTCATCGAGGATCACGTCATCGTCCCGAAAGGCTGGGCCCGCGCGCTACTCGACGCCCGCCGCGAAACCGGCGCGGTCGTCGGCGGCTCGATCGACAACGCAGCGCGCTCGTCGATCGTCGACTGGGCGGCGTTCCTGTGCGAATACAGCCACTGCATCACGCCGCTCCCGTCCGGTCCCACGAACTCGGTCCCGGGCAACAACGTGATCTACGATCGCGCGCTCCTCGAGCGGTACAAGGACACGATTGCCGCGGGCAAGTGGGAGAACTATCTCCACGACGCGCTGCATCGGGACGGCGTCCCGTTGGTGCTGCGTCCGGACATCAGCGTCGGACACAAGAAGCACTACACCGTGTGGGAGTATCTCTCGCAGCGGTTTCTCTATGCGCGGTCGTACGCCGGAGAGCGCGTGAAGGGGATGCCTCTCGCCAAGCGTCTGAGCTATGGCGCCGCGGCGTTCGCGCTGCCGCCGTTGCTCATGTACCGCACCGTTGCGCGCGTGGTCGCCAAGGGGCGGTATCGTCCGCAGCTCGTAGCGTCCATCCCGTTGCTCGTGCTGTTCATCGCGTCGTGGACGGCGGGCGAGATCATCGGATACTGGACGGGACCAGCCGATTCACTGGGCCGAGTATGCTGACCATGGCGCGCTCGGCGCCGCGGCCGCGCTAGCAGGGACCATAGCGTGCGTATCGGCGTGGACGGCGCCTGCTTGGCCAACGGACGTGGCTACGGACGCTTCACTCGTGAGCTGCTCGCGCAGCTCCTCGTGACGGCGCCCGAGCACCAGTTCGTCGTGTATGCCGACCGCGAGACGGCCGAACGCGCGGAGCTCGATGCGCCGAACATGCGCGTCGTCGACGTCTCGCAGAGCATGGCGCCCGCGCAGGCGGCCGCCGCCGATGGCTACCGGTCGCCGGGTGACATGCTGAAGCTCACGCGTGCGGTGTGGCGCGACCGTCCGGACGTGTTCTGGTCGCCATCGGTCTACACGTACTTCCCGCTTCCGCCTCGCCAGCGCGCGCTCGTGACGATCCACGACACCATCACCGAGCGCTTTCCCGAGCTGACCATGCCGTCCAGGCGGGCGCGGTTGTTCTGGCAGGCGAAGGTGCGGCTCGCCTTGTGGCAGTCGTCGTTGATTCTCACGGTGTCCGAGTTCGCCGCGCGCGAGATCGAGGAGATCCTCGGCGTTCCGCGCGCGCGCCTTCGCGTCGCTGGCGAAGCGGCGGCGAGCACCTTCCGGCCGAGCACCACCGCCGACACGCTGGCCGCCGCGCGCCGTGCGGGGCTGCCCGATGGCGTCCCCTGGTTCACCTACGTGGGCGGCTTCACGCCACACAAGCACGTCGACGTCATCGTGCGCGCGCATGCCACACTCGCTCGCGAGGCGACGGAGCGCGGGACACCCGCGCCGCTGCTGGTCCTCGTCGGGACGATGAGCGCCGACAACTTTCACGGTGTCGGCGCCGGCATTCGCGAAGCGATCGCCGAGTGCGGCACCGAGCCGTTGGTGAGGTGGGCCGGCTACGTTCCCGACGAGGAGCTGCGCCACCTCCTCACCGGCACGAGCGCGCTGCTCATCCCGTCGGAGAACGAGGGCTTCGGCCTTCCCGCCGTGGAGGCCGCGGCGTGCGGCGCACCAGTGGTCGCCACCACGGCGAGCCCGCTGCCGGAGCTGCTTGCCGGCGGCGGCTACTTCGTCGCACCCAGGGACCTGCCCGCGCTGGTGCACTCCATGCGCGCGCTGCTCGAGCCCGGCGAACGCGAGGCGCGTGGTCGCGTCGCGCTGGAGTGCGCATCGCGACTCACGTGGCGAGCCAGTGCACTGGCGACGCTCGCGGCGCTGCACGACACGGTCGCGCCGCGCCGTGAGCCTCGCCCCGCTCCGGTCACCGCATGAGCGGGCGGCGAATCTGCATGGTCACCACCTTCTATCCACCGCGCAGCTTCGGCGGGGACGGGATTGCCGTACAATCGCTCGCGCGAGCGCTCGTGCATCGCGGGCACCACGTCTCCGTCATCTGCGACGACGACGCGTATCGCACCCTGTCCGGCAATCAGAGCGAGGCTCCGCCGGAGACGGAGGACGGCGTCGTCGTGCACCGGCTGCGCAGCAGGTTTGGCTCCCTCGCGATCGGCTTGACGCAGCAGACCGGACGACCAATCGTGCATGGGCGCCGGATTGCCCGCATCCTGCACGATGGTGCGTTCGACGTCGTGCACTATCACAACGTCTCGCTCGTCGGCGGACCGGCCGTTCTGGCCTACGGTGACGCCGTCAAGCTGTACACCGCGCATGAACACTGGCTGGTCTGCCCCACGCACGTGCTCTGGCGACACGGCAGGGAACCGTGTCCAGCGCGTCAGTGCCTTCGGTGCCAGCTCTCCTATGGCCGGCCACCGCAGGCCTGGCGGCACACCGGACTGCTCGAGGGCAACCTTCGGTGCGTCGACGCCTTCATCGCCGTGAGTCGCTTCAGCCGCGCAAAGCATCACGAGTTCGGATTCTCCCGCGAGATGGAGGTCATTCCCGGATTCGTCCGCGACCCGGGTCCGCCGCGCCGCACGCCGCCGAAGAGTGGCGAACGGCCGTATTTTCTCTTCGTCGGCCGACTCGAGAAGCTGAAGGGGCTCGATGATGTCGTCGAGCGGTTCACTGCCTTCCCCGACGCGGATCTGCGCATCGCGGGCGAGGGTGCGGACCGCGCGCGTCTCGAGCAGATCGCCGCTGGCAGTCCTCGCGTGCAGTTCCTCGGCTTCCAGTCCGGCGAGGATCTGGCCCGGCTCTACGAGGGCGCGACTGCGGTGATCGCCTCTTCGCGCGGATTCGAGACGTTCGGCATGTCGGTGATCGAAGCGTTCAGCAAAGGGGTCCCCGTGCTCGCTCGGCGCCTTGGCTCCTATCTCGAGCTCGTCGAGGGCAGCGGAGCAGGGGCGACGTTTGCCGACGCGGACGAGCTCGAGGTGGAGCTCCACCGCATGCTCGACGATGCCGAGAATCACGAGAAGTTGCGTGCGCGCGCCTACGAGCTCTTTCGCACCACCTACAGTGAGGACGCGGTGCTGCCGCGCTATCTGGAGCTCATCGATCGCCTCTCCACCGAGCGCCGGCCCGCCGCCGGGCGATCGCACGCGACCGAGCCGGTATCGGCATGAGAGCGATCCTGACCTACCACTCCGTCGACGAGACGGGCTCCGTGATCTCGATCGACGAGCGAACCTTTCGGCGTCACGTTGCCTGGCTCTCCAGCGGCCGGATCCGCGTGGTGCCACTCGACCAGCTCGCCGATGTGCCCTCCGATGAGGATGCCATCGCCATCACCTTCGACGACGGACTCGCCAACTTCGGAGAGATCGCCGCGCCGCTGCTCCTCGCGCACGGACTGCCCGCGACGCTCTTCGTCGTCAGCGACGCCGTGGGCGCGTCGAATGTGTGGCCCGGCGGAGGCGACGCCGGCATTCCCGTCATGCGACTGCTCGACTGGCATGAGCTCGGGCGCCTCGCCGAATCGGGCATCGCACTCGGTGCGCACACCTGCACGCATCCGAGGCTGGAGCGGCTCTCCGCCGAGCGGGTCGAGCGCGAGATCGTCGACTCCAAGTCGCGACTCGCGAGCGAGCTGGGAATCCAGACGACGACATTCGCCTATCCGTATGGTAGCATTGGTTCAGCGGCTCGCGATGTCGTGGCCCGCACCTTTCGCTGTGGCGTCACCACCCGATTGAGCATGCTCGCACCGTCCGACGACATGGCGCTGCTTCCGCGGCTCGACAGCTACTATCTGCGCGCGCCAGGCACACTTGAAGCGTGGGGATCTCCGCGCTTCCGAATCCGCATGGGGCTGCTCGCCGGTGCCCGCAATCTTCGGCGCACGCTGGCGCGGAGCATGACGTGACGACCCCGGGCCGTCCCTACCTGTCGGTGATCGTTCCTGTCAAGAACGGGCGCAACGTGCTGCCGCGAATGCTCGACAACCTGAGCCGGAGCGAGCTCCCACGAGAGACGTGGGAGCTCATCGTCATCGACGACGGAAGCTCCGATGAATCGCCGGCGATCGCGAGCGGGTACGCGGATCTCGTCATCAGGCTTCCCGGCCGCTCGCGGGGACCGGGCTACGCGCGCAACCGCGGCGTCGAGCGGTCCCGCGGCGAATGCGTCGTCTTTCTCGACTCCGACGTCGTGGTGCGGTCAGACACGCTGAGCCGAATCGCCGCGATCATGTCGTCCCGTGCCGATGTCGATGCCGTGTTCGGCGCCTACTGCGACGAGCCCGCCGCGGCGGGCATGGTCTCACAGTATCGCAACCTGCTGCATCACTACACGCACGAGCAGGAGCCCGGTGAGGCGCAGAGCTTCTGGGCGGGGTGCGGATGCATCCGCCGCTCGGTGTTCGTCGCCGTCGGGATGTACGACGAGTGGCGCTTCTCTCGCCCGCAGATCGAGGACGTGGAGCTCGGCTATCGTCTCACTGCGGCCGGTCACCGTATCCTGCTGCAGCCCGAGATCCAGGTCACGCATCTCAAACGGTGGACCTTCGTCAGCATGCTGAAGGCCGACTTCATGGATCGCGGCGTACCGTGGGCGCGCCTCCTCGCCGAACAGAACACGCTCCTCGGTGCGTCCGCCGCCAAGACCAGGAGCTTGAGCCTCCGATCGGCGGAGAAAAGCAACACGTTCTTCGTCTGTCTCGGACTGCTGCTGCTCGTGCTCGCCGCCTGGTTCCAGAGTAAGGCGCTCGCGATGAGCGGAGGAGGCGCGCTCGTGCTCGTGGTGCTGCGCAGCCTCCCGCTCCACATCTTCTTCTTCCGCAAGCGCGGCCTCCTCTTCTCACTCGCCGCCGTCGGCCTGCATCTGCTGTACTACCTCACGGCGGCCGTCTCCGTCGTGTGGGGCGCAATGCTCACCTTCGTCATCGGTGAGCCGCGACCGGATCCGTCCATCGAGGCGTACTCCGAGATGAACCTCACGGCGTGGCCACCAGTCCCGAAGAATCCGAGCAAGCAGCCTGCGCCACCCGAGACCGTGGACCGGTGAGCGGAGCCATCACCCTTCCGCCATTCGTCTGTCCGTCCTGTCACGGTGCCCTCACGCATCTCGAGCGGGATGCTGATGAGCGGTACTCGTGTGAGTCGTGTGCGCGAGACTACCCGGTCGTCATCGGGATACCCGATTTCCGCCTGCGTCCCGACCCGTGGATCGGGCTCGAGGCCGATCGCGCCAAGGGCATCGCTCTCGAGGAGCAGACGCAGGACGCCGACTTCGAGGCCACCGTCCGCGCGTACTGGGCCATGACGCCCGATACCCCTCGCGCTCTCGCCGAACGGTTCACACAGTTCGTCGTCACGGCCGAGCCACGCGCGACCGAGTGGCTCGACCAGTCGGCGATCCCGGATCTACCGCGAGGCCCCTGGCTCGACGTCGGCTGCGGAACCGCCGACCTCGTCCTGGCGGCACTTCGGCGTCACCGACCGACGGTCGGGATCGACATCGCCTTTCGTTGGTTGGTCGTCGCGCGTCGGCGTCTCACGCGTGCCGGTTTCAACGCGCCGCTCGTGTGCTGCAACGCGGAGCATCTGCCATTTCCGCCCGGCAGCTTCGCTCACGTGGTGTCGCTCGGCACGATGGAACACTGTCTCGACGCGGAGTCCCTCGTCGCCGAGGCGCGCCGCGTGCTCGCCAGCGACGGCAGCGTGAGCCTGCGGACTGTCAACCGCTACTCGCCGCTTCCGGAGCCGCACGTCGGTGTGTGGGGCGTCGGGTTCGTCCCACGCCGATGGGCGGATTCGTACGTGCGGTGGCGCAGCGGCCAGCGCTACGAGCATCATCATCCGCTCTCCCCACGGGAGCTGCGCCGGTGGCTGCGAGCGGCCGGCTTCCGGAGGGTGCGTGTGACGCCGGCGGCGTTGCTACCGTCCGATCGGCAGCGGGTCGGACGGATCGCGGCCATCGCCCCGTTCTACGATGGCCTCCGGCGCGTGCCCGTGATCGACCGCCTCATGTGCTGGGTCGCGCCGCTTCTGGAAGCCCGCGGAACCGCCGCCTGAATAGCTTGTGACCGACGTACTCTTTCCCACCATTCAGAGACTCATGATCGCTTCCTCGTCGCACATCTCGCCGCGCGCCGCGCGCTTCTCCACGGTGTCCGCATGACGCCAATGCTCGAGACGTCCCGGACGTCCACCGTGCAGTACACACCCGACACCTCGCACTTCCGCGTCGCGGTCATCGGGCTGGGCAACGCGGGCCACACGCTGCATCTACCCGCACTGGCAGGCATGTCGTCGGTGTCGGTGGTCGGCGCGGTCGACCCGGAATCGAGCCGCCGCGATCGGGCCGTGGCATCATGGAAGGTGCCGGTGTTCGCTACCTTCGACGAGATGCTCGCTACGGCGAAGCCGAATGTCGTCGTCATCGGCACGCCGCCCGACAGCCATGCCGACTACTGTATGCGCAGCTTCGCCGCGGGTGCACATGTCATCTGCGAGAAGCCGTTCACCTCGAGCATCGACGAGGCGGATGCCGTGATCGCTGCCGCAGCCGCCGCCAACCGTCGCGTGGCACTGAACCACGAGTTCCGCGAGATGCCGATCTTTCGCGCCCTGCGCGACGCCTCGGCGGCGAACGGCCGCGAGGTCGTCTTCGCCCAGGTCTGGCAGTTGATGGATCTGCCACCCTGGGCCGAACCCGGCTGGCGCGGTCAGATGCTTCGTCGAACTCTGTATGAAGCGGGTGTTCATCTCGTAGACTTTCTCATGGCGCTGTTCGGCGAGCGTCCCGTCTCGGTCACGGCCTCGGTGTCCACCTGCGGCGTCCGCGAGAGCGAGAGCGACGCCGTGGCGCTGTGCACATTGGAGTTCAGCAAGGGCCGCCTCGCCCAGATCATCCAGAACCGCCTTTGCAAGGGTGAGACGCAGTACTTCGAGGTGCGTGCCGAGACGGGGGATGCGTCGCTCCGCGCATCCTTTGGCGGGCGCGCCCGGATTTCTGCGGGGCTCCACCGCAGCACGTCGCCACACCTTCGCGTCGACTACGGCGTGTCGGGCATGGCGTGGGAGGAGTCGGGCAACAAGCGACGCCAGCTCGGTCGCAATCCCAAGGAGCCGGGCATGATCGCCACCCGCAACGTCTTCGAGCGCACGCTCGAGGCGTTCACCAAGGGCACCCTGCCGCCAGCCACCGGCGAGGACGGTCGCGACGTGCTCCAGGTGATCGCTGCGGCATACCACTCGGCGTCGGTAGGACGGCGAGTGATGCTGGACAGCGACGAGATGCGCGCGTTGTCGAGCATGCACATGGGTGCATTGCGGGAAGCCACCGCCTGAGGTGGCGGCCGACCTGACGTCACCCCGCGTCGGCATCGTCGGCGCGGGCCTCATGGGACGGTGGCACGCCGACGCCGCCCAGCACGTCGGAAGCCAGGTCGTCGTCGTCGTGGATGCCGACGCCAAGCGCGCGTCGGCATTGTCGCGTCGCCTGCACGGGAGGCCCGCGGCGGCGACCGATCTCGGACAGGCGATTCGCGAGCAGCGGGTCGACGTCGTGCACGTCTGCACGCCGCTGGCGTCGCATGAGACACTCGCTCGCGAGGCGATGCTCGCCGGAGCGCACGTCCTGCTGGAGAAGCCGCTCACCCCGGACGGCCCGAGCACGGAGCGTCTCTTCGCGTTGGCTACGACACAGCGTGTGCTGCTCTGTCCCGTCCACCAGTTTCTCTTCCAGCAAGGAGTGCTGGCCGCGCAACGAGCACTGCCCACTCTCGGCGACGTCCACCACCTGGAGCTCGTCGCGTGCTCTGCCGGCGCCGAGCTGCCGGGTGCCGCGCCGCCGGAGTCGGTCGCGCTGGACATCCTTCCCCATGGGCTGGCCCTTGCCGGTCGCCTGCTGGAGCGAGAGCTCGCCTCGAGCGCATGGGTCGTGAGCGACGGACGCGATGGGGAGATTCGCGCCCTGGCCCAGGTGGATCACACCTCGGTGATGCTGACGGTCTCGATGGGTTCTCGACCCACCGAGAATTCGCTCACCATCCGATGCGACCGCGGGACCGTCCGCTCAGATCTCTTCCACGGGTTCGCAACTATCGAACGAGGTTCCACCTCGCGCTTCGGCAAGGTGGTTCGCCCATTTGGTGCAGCCACGGCGCAGCTGCACGCGGCGTCGACGAACCTGATCGGGAGAGCGGTGCGTCGTGAGCCGGCCTACCCGGGACTCCGGGAGCTCGTACGTCGGTTCCATCTGGCGGTGCAGGGACGTGGAGACAATCCCATCTCGGCCGAGGAGTCCATTGATGTGGCGCGGGTGCGCGACACTATATCACGCGCACGTGCCCTCAGGTCGAGCTGACGAGTCTCGGGGAATCCCGGGAACCACCTTTGCGAATGCCAGCACTCGAGTACGACCCCTGATCCCTTTCGCCGCGCGACGAGCCATACTCGTTCGCGCGCACAAAGCACAACGCCGCGAGCAGTGCTCGCGGCGTTGTGTCAAGCTCCGACGGAAGCGGTTCGTCTAGTGAGCGCCCTTCCGGAAGATCATCACGGGAAGCGTCTTCGCCATGATGCGCATGTCCTCGACCACCGAGCGCCGCTCGATGTAAGCGAGATCGAACTCCACCTTGCGACGCACGTCGTCGATCGAGGTGTCGTAGTTCTGGTTGATCTGCGCCCACCCCGTGATTCCGGGCTTGGCACGCTGCCGAAGATGATACCGATCGATCTCCTTCCGAAGCTGCATGAAGATGCTGGGGCGCTCCGGGCGCGGACCCACCACGTTCATGTCGCCCTGGAGCACGTTCACCAACTGCGGGAGTTCATCGAGCCGAGTGCCGCGCAGCAGGCCGCCGATCGGAGTGATGCGGGTGTCGTTCTTCGACGCCCACACGGCGCCTGCGCTCTCGGAGTTCACCATCATCGTGCGGAACTTGTACATCGTGAACGCCCGTCCGCCCACGTCCACGGCACGACGGTCGCCACCGCGACGGCCGGCCGCGCGACGATCGCTCCGCTCGGCGGTTGCCGCCCGCCGCTCCTCGACTCCGACGGCCGGTGCCGGCTGGGGTGTCACGATCTCGCCTGCACGCAGGCGGCGCTCGCTACGCGGCTTCCCACCGCGCCGACGCTCGCCGGCGTTCCGACGGTCGCCTCCGGAGAGGCGGCGGTCCACGCCGACCCGCGTCTGCCGGTACACGATCGGACCGTGCGACGACAGCTTGACCGCCACCGCAATGAGCAGCATGAGCGGAGCGAGCAGCACGAGCGACACCAGCGCGATCGTGAAATTGACAACACGGTTCAGCTCGTCCGAAGTAAGGAGAGCCTGAAGCCGCCCACCGCCGGAGGTCGCGAGGGAATCCGGAGCTGGAGTATCGAATACCGGAAAGGAGCCGGTAGCCATAGTTCCCTTTTCAGCGCGCGAAGACATAAGAGACTGCGATGATAAGAGAAGTGACCACGCTTACCGTCGAGGCGATGGATTGCCAACTCCGAGTGGACTGCGTCCCGACGAGGATCTCGTCTCCGGACCGAAGCGATAGCTGGTCGAGGGTAAGTCCCTCGTTAATGGCCGTCTGGGTGTTCTTGGCATCGTACAGTTCGTCCGTCCCGCGCTTGATCTTCGACCGCGCCAGGTCGGCGTTTGCGGCCGGACCGCCTGCCCGCATCACGGCGTCACTGATCGGAATGTCGGCCGGCATGAAGTAGAAGCCGGGGCGCCCTACCGGCCCCAGCACCGACACGCGAACCAGCGGGGTCGCACGTACGCGCGCGTCCCGCACGAACTTGGCGAGCTGCGTCGTCATCTGCCCCTGCAGCTCCGAGCGCAAAATCCCCGCAAGCGGAATGTCCCCGATGTCCGGCAGCGTGATCTTCGGGCCGCTCGTGACGGCCACTGCGCTGTCGGCCAGCGTCACGTTTCCCTCGATCACCAAGGCGAGGCGGTCCCCTGGCCGAAAGTCGCCCTCCCGCAAGCGCGCCTGAAGAGCCGCCGCCTGGGTGCGCTCCTCGTTGCTGCCCCGCTCGAGCCGCGCGGCCAGTGCCGTGAGATCGGCTCGAGTAGACATCGGCTGCATCGCCGGATTCGTCTGCGCGCCGGCGTCACCGGATACCACCAGCGCGAACATGACCACCGGAGCAAGTCGCCGGACGACACTCCACAGATGGAGAGTTGATGCGGGGAGCGCGGAAGAATTCATGCCGACCTTCATTGCAGTCGGCATGCTCAAACTCCGTCCCTGGGGATAATCAGGTAAGTCGTTGGCGGCAAAATGATTACGCACTGTCGAGATTTGAGAGGTGAGCGACGGTCCGCTCGAACTGTTGGATTGGTTCCACAAATGCGTGTCGACCTACCACATGTCGTGACCGTCGTCACACGCCATAGCTACTAGAGTGCAAATAGACGGCCTGTCGCGCGACTCCGTCGGTGTTGTGGTGTACCCGCTGCAGCATGGGGGCTGGGTGTCACGAACACGGCGAGGTATCTGTAACAATCGCATAGAGTTAGGATTTTCGCCGCTACTGCATGCAACATGCAAGAGCGCGCCACAGGTGAGCGATGACGCCCACTCCTCTGGCCGCTTTCCACATCACGACGTGCGTGATGTCGCCCGCGACCGCAATGCACAGAGGGTGCAATGCCCGAGTTGGACACGCCGCCTCCGATCGTCCTGATCGCCAGCGATCAGGAGTGGTCCGGACGCTCGCTCGAGACCATCATCGGTCCGCGCGGCTACGCCGTCGTGCGCGCGCACACCGGCAATCAGGTCCTGGATACGGTCCGAAGCACGCGCCTGGATCTCCTCATCCTGGATACCCGCCTCCCGGATATCGATGGCATCTCGCTCTGCCGTCAACTTCGCGAGCAGCGGATCATCAGCGCCACCACCCCGGTGATCATCACCACGTCCGTCCAGGCCACCCGGGCCAGTAGCGTTGCCGCCTTCGCCGCGGGAGCGTGGGATTTCTGCCCGCAGCCCGTCGACAGCGATCTACTCCTGCTTCGCATGGAGACGTTCGTCCGAGCCAAGCGAGAGGCGGACAGGGCACAGGAGGAGAGCCTGCTGGACGAGGCGACTGGCCTGTACAACTTTCGTGGAATGGCGCGTCGGGCCAGGGAGACGGGCGCCGAAGCGCTGCGCGTTCGTGGGGCGATGGCCTGCGTCGCACTCGCGCCAGTGATGGACGACGTGGCCGGCACGGGCGAATCGACAGAAACCCTGACAAAGGACGTCGGCGAGCATCTCGGCGTCGCGCTCGCCCGCACGGCGCGCGCGTCCGATGTGATCGGACATCTCGGCCGAGCCGAGTTCGCCGTGATCGCGCCCGCCACCACTCCGGAGGGCGCGGAGCGGTTGATGGAACGACTGCAGCGCGCGCTCGAGGACATCCTCGTTCCCGTGGGCCGCGGTGCCCGCGCGTTCAAGATGCGCGGGAGCTACTTCGCCGTGCCCGACTACTCCGAGGCGTCCATCCACGTGTTGGAGATGCTTGAGCGGGCGTCGTCAGCATTGCGCGCGCCCCTCGCCCTGGCCGACATGCGCACAGCTGACCTAACACCGGCCCCGCCGTCGTACTGACGCGGAGGATCGGCCGCCGGAAAGCGATTGACGCAAAATGGGGCGACGGATCATCCGTCGCCCCACTTGCGTTGCCGCTCACCGAAGTGTCGGCACGATCATACGGTCGCCACTGCGCGCTCCTCGGGCAACGCCCGATAGGTGGCGTCGTAACCGTAGTACTTGTAGTCGCCCATCGACCGCACGTCGTTGAGCACCACGCCAACGGTCCGTAACGGCAGCCGGCGCAGCAGGTTGAGCTTCGCTCTGGCCATCCGCATGTCGGTCTTGGCGTGGCGCAGGACCAGCAGAGTATTCTCGCACGCCGCGCCGATCGCGAAGGCGTCGATCCCCGCGGACAGTGGCGGCCCGTCGACGATGACGACCGAGAACTCCTGAACGAGCTCCCGCAGAAGCCGAGGCAGTGCGGCGCTCGCGACCAGCTCGGGGTTCGTCGTGCGCCTGCCACCACATGGCAGCAGCGTCAGGCGCTCCTGCGACGTGGCCTGAAGCACGTCAGCACGCGGCACCTCGCCGGAAAGGATTTCGATCAGTCCCGGCCGCCGCTGCACGCCGAACACTTCGTGCAGCGCACCTCGGCGCGTGTCCGCGTCGATCAGCAGCGTCTTGTAGCCCGCCTCGGCGAACGCCAGCGCGAGGTTGGATGCCACGAGCGACTTTCCATCGCCCTGCTCCGGGCTTGTCACGCCGCAGATGAGCGGCTGCGATGCCGAATACGCGTACTGCAGCCGCAGACGGATTCCGCGGAACGATTCGATGACCTCGGCGGCATCTTCGGGCTTCGCGCGACGAGGAGGCTGGACAATCTTTGGCACGGTGCCGAGCACCGAGAGTCCGAGCTCGCTGGAGATCTGCGCGAGGTGGCGGAACTTGTGGTCGAGCCGATCGAGCAACACCGACAGCCCCAGTCCTAGTGCGAGCGCGAGAAGGATGGCCGTGCCCACGAGCTTGATCTTCTGGAACGTGGCAGGACCGTTCGCGGGCGAGGCCCTATCGAGCGCCGTGACGTCGGCCATCGCGCTCGACTCCGACAGCTTGGCCTCGGCGTATCGCTGCTGAAGGTTCGCGTAGAGCTGTTCGGCGACGGACTTCTCGCGAATCAGTCGCTGCTCCTCGATGGTGCGGGCGGGGATGCCACGCAACTCGGACGAGGAGACAGACAGCTGCTTGTTCAAGTCTGCTTCTCTCGCCTGGAGCTGTCTGAGCAGCCCCTGGCCCGCCAGCGGAACCGCCTCGGTCCGAAGGTCGGCGACCTTCTTCTTGAGCTCCTTCACCTGCGCATGCTCGTCAGTGTACATCATCTGCTTGGCGCGCAGTTCGTTCTGCTTCAGCTGGAGCTCGGAGAGCACCTGCTCGAGGTTCTTCGCGCCGGGAAGCGTGGCGACGTTGGGAATAGACGTGATCGCGTCGGTGGCACCGGCGCCGGCCGAGAGCGCCTTGGACAACGCTTCGCGATTGCGGTGCAGCTCTTCGAACTCCATCCGCTTGTTGAAGTACTGGTTCAGGACAGGGTTGCGGGTTTCCATGACGCCGGGCACGATCGCCATGTTTTCCGACGGGAGCGTGATCGCGTTTACCCGAAACCCTTCGAGCGCCCGCTCCGCGGTCCGAAGCCGATCACCGGCCACTCCGAGCTGGCTCTCGAGCAGCTGCGAGAAGGCGGAGACGTTCTGCTTCTTGAGAGACGTGGCCTTATACACGAACTCGTCGATCCAGATGTTCAACGTCGCCGCTGCCTCCACCGGATCGCTACCGGTGAGAGCGACCGTCATGAAGTTGCCGTTTGGCTGTAGCATCGGTGGAGGCTTCAGCATGCCCAGCAGCTGGTTGGACGCGTCGCGAGGGGTGATGACGTTGAACGTCGTGGCGCGGCCCGGCGTGAGCAGCTCGACAGGCGGAACCCATCGGAAGCCGACCGGTCGTCCGATGGAGTCTCCGACGCTGCCGGTATCGACGACGACGCCGTCCTTCTTCCGGCTCAGGGAGAAGTGCCGGCCGCGCGCATCGATCGCCAATTGGTAGTCGCCCACGATTGGACGCTCGGCCACCGCGAAGCGGAGGAAGAGCGGGCGGTCCTTGGGATCGGACGGCGTGGCGGCGAGGCCGCGCTTGGCGACGACGGAGTCGGTGATCGCGAAGCTCTGGAAGAGCTCCACCCACGAGTTCTGCGGGAGCAGCTCGTCAGCGCGGATCGGTCCCCCCACCGCCTTCGTCGGGTTCATCGACAGGACCCAGAGCTTCGCGCGTGCCTCGTAGGTCGGCCGGATGAACTGCGTGGCCATCGCGCCCAACACGCCGCCCAGAACGACGAGTCCGAAGGTGAGCCACTTGTAGCGCAGCAGCGCCCCGATGACGCGGGCGATCGGTGCCCCGGCGTCCTGCGACTCGTCAGGAGGCTCCGGGGACCACGCATTCGGACGCGGGGCACCCACCCCGTTGACCGGGGCGGATGGTGAGACAGCGATGGGAAACTCGGGTGACATCAGGCTCTGGATGCGAACGTATTGGGCAATCGGAGGGGGTTCCCTCGCGCGCCTTGCTGCGGATCGGGAATTGGCTGCATTCCACTACACCGTTCGAATGCAAAGAGAGCGCCGACTTCGCTGGGCCCGCATGCCGCCGAACACACTGAATCTGACGGCGATTGCCGGAGTAGCGCAACAGTCGTCGTAGAGGATTCGACACACCAGTACCTGGAGACTTGCTGGCGCCTCGTGCGTCACATTAGAGCGACATCCCAGTTCTTCGGCTTGCGCCACCCGATGGCGGGCGGCACATTGACCGGCGGTGGGCGCGAAGCCACCACACCGTGTGGCGGCGACGCGTCATGTGTTCTCGGCGTCCCTTCCGGGGCGTTCTGCGTTCGTGCCTCAGCATCTACATCGGACATACGTCAAGGGGCGTCCGATGATCACTCAGGCCCCGGACAGTGTTGGCCGTCTCCATCAGTACTTTCTCGCATGTCTGATACAGTCGCCCCCCGGGGAGCGTTCGACGCGCTCTCCATCCCTCCGGAAGCGAAGCCTACCATTCGAATCCTCGTCGTCGACGACGAGCGGACCCTTCGAGATGGCTGCACCAGCATGCTACAGGCCGACGGCTACAACGTCAGCTCCGCGGGCCGAGGCGACGAAGCGATCGAGATGATGCGGCGCAGCCGCTTCGACATCGTGCTGGTGGACCTTCACATGACCCCGGTCTCCGGCATGGAGGTCGTGGCCGGAGCGATCGACGCGAACAAGGAAGCGATCGTCATCGTCATCACCGGGAATCCCAGCGTCGCCACGAGCATCGAGGCGCTGCGAGCCGGGGCGTGGGACTATCTACCCAAACCGTTCTCGGCGACGCATCTGCACATCCTGATCGGACGGGCAGCCCACGTGATCCTCGTCGCTCGCGAAACACGCGATCTTCGGCGTCACGGGGTGGCGGACAGTGGCAACAGCGACAAGGTCACCTTGCTCGGAACCGCGCCAGCGTTCCGGAGCGCGGTGGAGCTTGCGCGACGTGTGGCAGAGACGGATGCATCGGTGATGATCACCGGAGAGAGCGGCACGGGCAAGGAAGTGGTGGCGCAGTTCATCCACCGCCACAGCCGGCGCGCCTCGCGTTCGCTCGTCTCGATCAACTGCGCGGCGCTGCCGGCCGCTCTTCTCGAGAGCGAATTGTTTGGCCACGTGAAGGGCGCGTTCACCGGCGCCGACCGCACCAAGCCCGGTCTGCTCGAGACGGCGAATGGCGGAACGTTTTTTCTCGACGAAGTCACGGAGATGTCGCTGCCACTCCAGGCGAAGTTGCTGCGTGTGCTGCAGGACGGAATGGTGCGCCGCGTCGGGAGCGAACAGGAGCACGATGCAGTCGTCAACGTGCGCTTCATCTCGGCAACCAATCGCGAGCCATCGGAGGCAGTGAGTCAGGGACTGCTCCGCGAGGATCTGTTCTACCGCCTGCGCGTGGTGCCGATCAAGTTGCCGCCGCTGCGGCAGCGGCTCGGAGACGTCGCCCTCCTGGCCAATCACTTTCTTTCGTTCTACTGGGAGCGCCATCGCGGCACCCGCACGCCACCGCCACCTCTCACGGAAGCGACGCTCGAAGCGCTGCGCACCCGGCAGTGGCGCGGCAACGTGCGCGAGCTGCAGAACGTGATCGAGCATGTGGCCGTGATCGCCGACGCGGACCGGCCAGTGGAACCGGAGCATCTTCCGGTGTACGAGGATGAGGTCAAGGCGGCAACGGCCAGCGGCGTCCCGCTCGCCGTGATGCGTGAGCCCTATCACCTGGCGAAGGACAAGCTCGTGGCGGACTTCGAAAAAGAATATCTCTCGCGTCTCGTGGTGCGCGCCGGTGGCAATATGTCCAAGGCCGCGCGCCTCGCGTGCATCGACCGGACGACGTTGTATCGACTGATGGAGAAGCACGGCTTCCGCCGTGACGACGCGTCGGGCACCATGGAATGACGGGTCGCTCCTCCGGCGGCGCGCTGCTCAGAATTCCCTTTCGGGTGGCGTCGCGCCCGGTGTGGGAAGTCCTGGGGCGTGCCCTGGACCGACTGCGCATCGACCAGGCAAATGGAGTCCTCGTGCCACGCGGCCACGCGTCGGTCGACTTCAGCGCGGCGGCGGATACTCTCGCGCTGGCGATCGAGCGCGCGGTGGAGGACGAGGGGCCCGTGCGGGCGCCCACCTCCCTCGGCCTGGTCGCGCATCAGCTTCTCGGCGTGCTGCGCCGGCTCTTCATCGAGGAACTCCGCGCGGAAGGCGACACGGACGTGTCGGAGGTAGTGGGAGTTCTCGACGCCATCGAGCGGCTGCAGGCGGAGCTCGAGCGCAACGGTGCGCAGCAGTTCACCAGCCGGCTCGCCGGCCCCGACGCGATGCAGCTGCTGATCGAGGTCGTGCACGACATGCGATCGCCGCTCAACGCCATCCTCCTCCTTGCGGAGCAGCTCCGGAGCGGGCGCAGTGGCCCGCTGATCGACATCCAGATCCGCCAGATGGACCTCGTGCACAGCGCTGCGTTCGGACTCACCACTCTTGCCGACGACGTGGTGGAGCTGGCGCACGGCGGCAATCGGCTCGTGGACGAGCGACCGATGCCGTTCTCCCTGTCGAGCGTGCTCAAGGTCGTCGGCGATCTGGTGCAGCCGCTCGCCACCGAGAAGCGGATCGCCCTCAACAGCGCGGGCCCGGAGGCGGACGTGCGAGTCGGTCACCGCGTGGCCGTGGGCCGAGTGCTGCTGAACCTGACGACCAACGCGGTGAAGTTCACGGAGCAGGGCTCCGTCACCATTGCCTGCGAACCGAAGTCGCGCACGAAGCTGGAGTTCTCCGTCACGGATACGGGCCGTGGCATTCCGCCAGATGCGCTGCCTACGCTGTTCGATCCGTTCCGCCAGCGCGCGAACCGGAGCGAGTACGCGTTCTCCAGCGCCGGGCTCGGACTGTCCATCTGTCAGCAACTCGTCCAGGCCATGGGGGGTGAGCTCGATGTGGAGACCACCCTCGGCAAGGGCACTCGCTTCTCGTTCGTGCTCGACCTGCCCATCTCACCGCGAGTCTCCGGCGCCTGGTAGCGCCGCTCTCAGCTAAGGCGTTCGACTCGCCGGCGCTTGTGTGGGCGCGGGCGCGGGCATCTGCGCAGGGGCGGGGGCGAGTGCTCCAGAAATTGGCGGCGCGGCGACGATCGAGTCGCCGGGAATGATTCCCCGCGCCGGCGCTCCACGCATCGGCTGTTCCGGAACGCCCGCCGGACGCGGACCCTGCAGGATCGTCGAATCGTGCACGATCCGTCCGCCCAGCAGCGCCGTGTAGCAGATGTGCCCTGTGGCGGCCAGCGACCCCACGAGCAGAGCGGTGCGCAGTGATCCCGGGAGTGAAGTCTCGCGCGGATAGCGAACCATCCGCCGCCACGCGAACGCCGCCAGCAACGCAACGACTCCGATGAGGAGGGCGGAGATGAGCGCGGCCTCCTCGTGGTCATGGATGCTCCCGCGCGTGATGTACCAGGGCCGGTTGAGGAACTTCTCCGCCGGCTCGCCAGTGAAGTAGGTGGGTATCACCAGCAGGCCGGCGAGCGTGAGCGACGTCGCGGCGTACATCCACGTGCCTCGGCGCGGCGAAAATGTCGCCAGTACCGCCGCCGCCGTCCCGATCACCGCGAGAATGATCGGGAAGTGGTTCACCGCGATGTGGATGTGCGCCCAGTCTAGCATGCAGTCAGACGAGAGGGTGGAACGCGAGGACGATACGGTGCGCGAGCGGCATGTGAGCCGCGCGTGCAATCATGGTCGGCGGAATGGGGCTCGTAAAGCACCAATAGGTGGCGCATCGCCTGAAGCGCCATAGCTTCCCCTCGCATGTCAGACGAGCTGCCCCAGCAATTGACCGCGGTAGAGACGCCCGCGCTGGTCGTCGATCTCGATCGGCTCGATCAGAATCTTGCACGCGCCGCTGAGTATGCCGCGGCGCACGGGCTCGCGCTGCGTCCGCACGTGAAGACGCACAAGTCGCCATTCGTGGCCGCGGCGCAGCTGCGCCTCGGTGCACGAGGGCTGACCTGCGCAACCGCACGAGAGGCGGAGGTGATGTCGGAGGTCTGTGACGACGTGCTCGTCGCGTACCCACCCGTCGGTCGTGCGCGGGCGCGGCGCCTCGCCGGGCTGCCAGCGAGCGTGCGGCTCACCGTGGCGCTCGATTCGGAGGACGCCGCCACCGAGCTGGCGCGCGCCGCACGCGACGCGCGCCGCGAGATCAACGTGTACGTGGAGCTCGATCTCGGCATGCATCGCGTGGGCGTCGCGACGGTGGACGCCGCGGTGGCGCTGGCACGTCACGTAGCCGAGAGCGAGGGCCTCGTGTTCGACGGGCTCGCCTTCTATCCCGGCCACGTGCGCGAACCGATGCGTGAGCAGGATGACAAGCTCGAAGCGCTCGACCTCGCACTCTCGCGTGCGCTGGAGCGGTTCGACGACGCCGGACTCGCACCGCGCGTGGTGAGCGGCGGGTCGACGCCGACCCTCTGGCGCACGCACGAGCTGCCGAGCGTCAATGAGCTCCGCCCGGGCACCTACGTGTACAATGACCGCGGCACGGTGGCCACCGGCGCGTGCGGATTGGACGACTGCGCGCTCACGGTGCTCGCGACCGTCGTCTCCACGTCGGTGCAGGGACAGGCAGTGATCGACGCGGGCACCAAGGCGTTGGGCCGCGAGCCATCGACCGGAGCGGAAGGAGAGGGCTTCGGCATGCTGCTCGATCGGCCCGATGTGTTGGTGAGCCGGCTGTCGGAGGAGCACGGCGTGCTCGATCTCGCGCGCACGAGCTGGCGCCCGGCAATCGGAGAGACAGTGCGCGTCGTACCGAACCACGTGTGCGTCGCCGTGCATCTGCACGATCTGGTGTACGGACTCCGGGCCGGTCGCGTGGAGAGGAGCTGGCCCGTGACGGCGCGCGGCCGAGGGCAGTGGTCCGCGTAGCCTTTCGCCGCTTCGGGGCCTCTGGAGGGGCTCCCGCGTGACGAAGGAGACGAGCGTTTTGCGCGGTGGCGGTGATTGTCGTCAATTGACGGGCGATGGCGGGAGCCGATCATTAACGCAGCAGCGGCCTCGCCGTCTCACACGGCAATCGCTCGGGGCACTCTCGCCTGACGACTCGAGCGAAACCTTATTTCCAGGGCTCTGACGTGAGCATTCCCAGCGAGCTTCACGACGACTGCGGCTGCGATGAGTACAACTCGCTCTCGCGAAGGCAGTTCATCACAGACTCGGCCGGCGGTTCGATGGCCGCGGTGGCTGCGGCCTATTTTCCCGCGTGGCTGCCGAAGGTCGTGCTGGCCGAGACGTACGCGTCTACGCGCGACGTGATGCTCTCGGTATTCCTGCGCGGCGGCGCGGACGGCCTCTCCCTGTGCGTCCCGTTCGGGGACCCGGACTACTACACGTCGCGCACGACCATCGCCGTTCCTCGGCCCGACGCCACGACGGCGACGAAGGGGATCGCGCTCGACAACTTCTTCGCCTTTCCGCAGGCGATGTCGGGACTCATTCCGGCGTACCTCGCCAAGGATCTGCTCGTGGTGCACGCCACAGGGCAGCTGAACAACTCGCGCTCGCACTTCGACGCACAGCGGTACCTCGAGGTCGGAAAGCCGAATGACCCCGCGCTCGTCACCGGATGGCTGGGGCGGCATCTCGCTCTCGCGCCTCCCGTTCGAACCACCGCTCCATTGCGCGCGCTGGGACTCGCGGCCGGGTTGCAGAAGACGTTGGTGGGCGGACCGAAGACGTTGCCGATACCGAACCCGGCCAACTTCGCGATGGGCGGCAGTGCGACGACGGTGGACCAGCGCCTGGCGTTCCTCGCGAGTGACTTCAAGGACGCGTCGCAGCCCATGCAGGCCGCCGCGCTGGACGCGACGAACACCGTGACGCTGCTGAAGGCGATCAACGTTGCAGCGTATAGGCCGTCGAACGGCGCCGTGTATCCCACCACAGGCTTCGGCAACGCCTTGAAGGCGGTGGCGGCGCTCGTGAAGGCCGACGTCGGCATCGAGGCAGCGCAGGTGGACATCGGCGGGTGGGACACCCACTCCGCGCAGGATCCCCTCGCGGGCGCGATGTATCGCACGATGCAAGATTTCTCCAACTCGATGGCCGCGTTCTACGCGGACGTGCTCACCGGCACGACCCCGACCGCGGTCACGGCAGTGGCGGTCTCTGAGTTCGGTCGCAACGTGCGCGAGAACGGAAGCAACGGGACCGACCACGGACGCGGGACGGCCATGTTCGCGATGGGAAAGAACATCGCCGGCGGCCGGGTCATGGTGAACGGCTGGCCGGGACTCGCGAAGGCCAACCTCGAATCCGGCCAGGACCTCAAGGTGACGATCGACTATCGCGACGTGCTCGCGGAGATCGTGAAGAACCGGCTGGGCAACCTGAATCTCGCCGAGGTCTTTCCGGGTTGGGTGCCGACGATGCGCGGCGTAACGCGGTAGGCGTCACCGCCGCATCAACGCTACCGCATCAGCGCTACTGCACGCTGACTTCGCCCCGCATGCCGGGGTGGACGGTGCAGTCGTACTTGAACATGCCGCGCGTCGCGAAGGTGCGCGCGATGTTGACGTCCTTGGTGATCAGAATGTCGGCCGGGCGACCCGCGGCCGACGGGTCGAAGATGACGTTGTGCGGGATTCCTCCGCCAAAGGCGAACACGACCGTGGACCCCGCTGACACGGTGAGCAGGTTCGGCACGAAGGATTGTGGCAACGTCGAGATCGTGTCTCTCGGCTGACCGCTCAGGACCACGACGATCGAAGTGGTTCCCGTCACGCCGGCCACCCTGGCCGAGACCGAGGACGTTCCCGCGGCGAGCGCGACGACCTTCCCCGTGCCGTCGACCGTTGCGACCTGTGGCGCTCCGGAGGTCCACTGGTACGCGCCCGGATTCGCGACCACTGCACCGGCCGCGTCGAATGCGGCCGCGCTGAGCTGATGCGACTGTCCCACCGCGAGCGATGCCGGCGGGTCGCTCAGCCGCACGCTGGCGACCAGGGGAGGCGTCACGGGGGGCACGCCAGTGCTGTCGCCGCCGCAGGCGAGCGCGGCGAGCATGAGGATGACGTACGAGCGTTCGACGCGCATGCGGAGTTTCTCGGAGAAATGAGGGGAGCCGGCGGATGCGCAGGTCTCCCTGCGTCAGCCAGTGGTTCGACGCGTGGTGACGATGAACGTTACGCCCGCTGCGTGAATCAGTCATAGCCGGACGGCGGCGGCGCGGGCAAGGGACGGGCCCATGCGATCGGTGCGAGAGCGGCATGGCCCGCCCTTGGAGAAGTGCGCGACGCCGGGCATCTTTGTACGAGGCCGCGCGATCGCCAACGCGGACTCGGTCACCCCACCCGCTGGTTCAGATGCCCACTCCCCGCCGCTCCGCTGGCGCTGACGCGCCGGCCAATCCGATGACACTCGTTCGCTCCCGCGCCGACGCGCTGTATCGCGCCGCGATCGAGTGCTGCCGTCAACACGATCGCAGCGCGAAGCTGTTCGGTCACTCGGATCCCGAGCTCGAGCACGACCACGCCGATGCGATGTGCGCGATGTGTGATGGCTCGCTCGCGGAACTCGCCGTCGAGTACGAGAAGGGAGCCGCCCAGGCACATCCGACGACGGAGGACCAAGCCTGGTGGCACAAGGCGAACAGCCTGTGGCACGCGAGCCGCGAGTACGCGCGACGTCACGCCGGCTGCGATGCGATGGCGAAGCGCGTGTCATCCAAGCATTCGTCGGAGCAGCTCGGGACGATGCAGATGGAATACGAGCTCGAAGCATCCGCACTGCTCGCGCTGCGCCACGCCGCGGAGGCGTATCGCAAGACGCGCCCCGACCTGGCGTAGCGCGCGCGATGCGCGCGTTCGTGGACGCGCAGGGGCGGCGATGGCAGGTGGTGCTCGGCAAGGAGTCATGGGGAACGCTCGTGCTTCTCTTCTCGCCGGATGTCGGCGGAGACTCGAGAACGAGCGTGCTGCACTCCGAGACGATGCGGGCGGCGAGCGCTGAACTCGACGCAATGACCGATGATGACCTTCGCGCGCGGCTCACCGAGAGCCGTCCATGGACCTAACCGAATCAACCCAACCGATGGCGAAGAGCGTGACGAAGGGCGGGAAGCAGCAGACGAAGCGCACCACGAGCGCATCGAAGCGCGGTACGAGCGCTCCGCGCGCGGCCGGTGGGCAGCGTGGGATCAAGGCGCGCTATCCGTGGAAGGAGGAGCCCAATCCCTACTTCGAGCTTCGGACGTCGGCCATCCAGGGCACCGGCGCCTTCGCGACGCGCGCGATCAAGAAGGGGACGCGGATCATCGAATACGTGGGCCAGCGTATCTCGTGGCGCACCGCAGACAAGCGATACGACGACGACAAGATGGGGCGGCACCACACCTTCCTGTTCACCGTCGACGACAAGACGGTGATCGACGCGGCGGTCGACGGAAACGAGGCGCGGTTCATCAATCACTCGTGCGACCCGAACTGCGAAGCGATCACCGATCGCAAGCGGATCTTCATCGACGCGAAGAAGTCCATCGCCGCGGGAGCGGAGCTGGTCTACGACTATCAGTACGAGCGCAGCGACGATCACACGCCGGAGGACGAGAAGTTCTACAAGTGCCGGTGCGGATCGCGGAAGTGTCGCGGAACGATCCTGGCGCCGCAGACGTCGAACGACTGACCTGATGGTCCGCACGCCCGTAGCCACCGTGCGAACCCTGATGCGAGGGCTGGTGGACTACGCAGGGCTGTTTCCTCCCGCGGCGCGGGAGATGTCGGGCGCCGTTGCGCGCTACGACGCGCATCGGCGCTCGGACGACGCGTGGATGCTGGGACGTTTCGTCGTTCCCGAAGCGGCGCTCTCTGAGCTCGCCGCCGAGGTGCAGCGGCTGCCCGTGGGCCCGGTGACGCCATGGCGGGTCAGCGCCATCGTGGGCGCCGAGTCCGGAGACGTCGCCACTCGGATTGGCACGTTCAACGCTGCGCATCGGGAAAGGCTCGTCGTCGACGTCGCGGAGCTGCGCCCGATGCCCGCGGCACGTATCGCCGACGCGCTGCGCGGCATGCCTTCCAACGTCACGAGCTACGTCGAGGTACCGATCCGCGACGATCCATCGTCCACACTCGCCGTGATCGGTACCCTCGGCGCGCGGGCCAAGGTGCGCACGGGGGGGGTGACGCGCGACGCGTTTCCGAGAGTCGAGGATCTGGTGCGCTTCATCCGAGGCTGTGCGGAGATGAACATTCCCTTCAAGGCCACGGCCGGCCTTCACCACCCGTTCGCCGGCGACCATCCGCTCACCTACGCGAGCGATGCCCCGCGCGGAACGATGTTCGGATTTGTCAACGTGTTCGCGGCGGCCGCGTTCGCGCGAGTTGGAATGTCCGATGCAATGCTTCGCGACGTCGCGCGGGAGCCAGATGCGCTCGCGTTGGAGTTTCACGAACACACGATGCGGTGGCGCGCACACGTGCTCGAGCTCGAGCAGCTCGCCGAGGCGCGAGAGTCGTTCGCGATCTCATTCGGTTCGTGCTCTTTCTCCGAGCCTGTGGACGAGCTTCGCGCCCTTGGACTGCTGTGACACCGACCCTGGACGAGACGCATGACTCCTCGCTCTCCTCGTGGGTGGAGTCCGCGCGCGCCGCCGACATCGATTTCCCCATCCAGAACCTTCCGCTGGGATTCTTCCACAGCGGAGAGGGCCGCGCGCGACCGGGCGTGGCGATCGGCGATCAGATCGTCGACCTGTCCGCTGCCGCTCGGCACGGTCTGCTCGACGCGGACCTCATCGCGTCGATCGAATCCTGCATCGCCGACGGATCGTTGAACCCGATGCTCGGCGAGGGCCGCTCCGTGCTCGCTCGACTGCGTCAGTCGGTGAGCCGTCTGCTGCGCGACGACACGCGGGAAGCCGATGTCGCGCGCCCGCTGGCCGGCGAACTACTGATCGCGTCCGAGCGTGCCGACCTCCTGCTGCCGATGCGCGTCGGCGACTACACGGACTTCTACGCGTCGATCCATCACGCGACGAACGTCGGCAGGATGTTCCGCCCCGACAACGCGCTGCTGCCCAACTACAAGTGGGTTCCCATCGGCTACCACGGCCGAGCGTCGTCGATCGTCGTGAGTGGTTCAGTCGTACGGCGGCCCAGCGGGCAGACGCGAGACGATCCCGCAACACCTCCGACGTTCGGCCCGACCCGGCGACTGGACTACGAGCTCGAGGTCGGCGCGATCATCGGGAGGGGAAGTGCCCTCGGTGATTCGATTCGACTTCGTGACGCGGAGAGCCACATCGCCGGCCTGTGCCTGGTCAACGACTGGTCGGCTCGCGACATCCAGAGCTGGGAGTATCAGCCGCTCGGACCTTTCCTGGCGAAAAACTTCGCGACCACCGTCTCACCGTGGATCGTGACGCTCGACGCGCTCGCCCCCTTTCGACGTCAGGTCGCGACGCGGGCAGACGGAGATCCCGCACCGCTCCCCTATCTGGAGGACGCGAACGACGCGCGCCACGGAGCGTTCGAGATCTGGCTCGACGTGCTGCTCCAGACTCCGCGAATGCGCTCGGACGGCCACGCGCCGTATCGCGTGAGCCGCGGATCGCTGGCGTGGATGTACTGGACGATGGGCCAGCTCGTGACGCACCACGCGAGTAACGGCTGCAATCTTCGGCCCGGTGACTTGCTCGCGAGCGGTACCGTGAGTGGCGACACGAAGGAGTCGCGCGGTTGCCTGCTCGAGCGCACCTGGCGGGGCACGGAACCGCTCATCCTTCCCGGCGGAGAGACGCGTCGCTTCCTCGAGGATGGCGACGAGGTCACGCTCCGTGGCTGGTGCGCGCGGGACGGGCATCGACGGATCGGCTTCGGCGAGTGCCGAGGAGTGATCTCAGCGAGCTGACGTCTCCAGTTCAGGCGCTCGCTCGGGAACGATGCCCGGCGGGAAAGGCGCCGCCACGCGAGTCCACGGCTTGACGAGCATCTGCTGGCCGATGCGGATGCGATCGTTCGTCATGCCGTTCCACTCGCGCAGCTGTTCGGGCGTCGCACCGTAGAGCTTCGCGACGGACGACAGCGCCTCGCCGCGCTTCACGGTGTGATACCAGGCGCGCCGTCCCTCGTGCTGCTGCGTCAATCGTTCGCGGTCGCGCGCACGGCGTGTCTCGCGCAGCTGCCATCCGACTGCCCGAAGCGTCGCGTATTTCTTGGCGACGGCGAGTTGGAGTGCGTCCGCGTCGGCGCTGGCTCCGGCGGGGTAGCCCACGAGCAGCCTGGGCTCGCGCGGTGCCGCGAGGGAGAGTGCGCGCGCGACGAAGAAGAAAGTGCGCGAGGGCGAGATGCGGACGAGCGTGTCGATCGGCCACTCTCGCTGATCGAACGTCGGCGGCGCATCCGGAGGGCTCAATGGGTCTCGCGGCTGGAGCCCTAGATAGAGCACGCGGCCGCCGACAGGATGTGCGGAATCCGGCGGTGCGTCGGTGAGCACGAGGATGCCGCGCGTGGCTCTGAAGTAGTCGATCAACGGCCGCTGCCACACACTCACCGAGGCGATCACGCGTTCCGTGGGTCGCAGCGCCGTCAGGCGCAGCTCGCGTTCGGCAAATACGCGGGAATCCCGTGGGTCGGCGCGATACGCATGGAGCGCGATCTGCGCGCCCGACACGACGATTGCCAGCGCGAAGCAGATCGCGACGTACTTGAGCCACAGGGGATACGGAGCACGCCGACGCTTGCGGCGGTTGCGCCGCGGCATCGCATTCCAGTTCGGGAGATCGGCGAGGTCGCCGCTCCACGCGCCTTCAGCAGGGATGGGTCTCGGAGCGTCGGACACTTGGCGGGCTCTGGGTAGGCTCGAAGATAGTGGGAAGAAAGATGCCGCAACCACTCGATCACGCCATCAACTAGGCATCGTGCAACGAATGTTTCGGATGGGCTTGTACGCCGTCGGTGACGGATGTTACCATGTGGGACCTCACCGGCGCCCTGTTGTACACTGGCGCCCGCCTCGGCCATGCATGTCCAACCGACCGGAGGCAGTCATTCCGCTCTCGTCTGTCGTCCGACAGCTTCTGTTCGCCGCTGCCGCCGCTTGTACAGTGGGCTTCACGGCGACGCGAGTGCGTCCGGTGTTCCTGGGCCAGGCGCCCGTGGCGGGTCGAGTGCTCGCCGCTGCCTACCTGGACTCGGCAACGGTGCGGGCCCCGTGGCTGAGCCTACCGGAGCCGCTCGCGATGCGGCATCCGCAGTTCCTTCGCGACGTGGATGCCTTCGCTGCGGACCTCAGAGGCACCGGCCAACTGGCGCCGGAGCGCGCGGACTCGATCGCCCGTGTCGCGGTTCGTGAGGCATACCACCGCCGCATCCCGCCTGCGCTCGTCTTCGGGGTCATGCTCACCGAGAACGACCGGTTCAACCGGAACGCCAGGTCCAAGGTGGGCGCGCTCGGGCTCATGCAGATCATGCCGCGGCTGTGGATGCCGAACCTCGGTCCAATCCTCGGGCGCAATCTGAAGGATGACGAGACGAACCTCCGGTACGGCGTCTACATCCTCCGGCACTTCGCCAAGCGCACCGCCGACACGCTCGATGCGAGTGACGTCATCCGGACGGCGCTGCTGAGCTACAACGGCTGCGTGCGCGGCTCGAATACCCCTGACTGCCGCGCCTACCCGGAGAAGGTCCAGCGGCACGTGGATCGCTATGGGCGAACGATCTGCTCTGGTCGCGACTTCCAGGAGTGCGTCGCCCTGCCGCTGTGGGCCTCGCTGCGCGATACCACGCCGCCGCAAATGCCTGCGGGTACGCTGGCCAGCATGCTGCCGCTTCCGGTCAGCGACCGTACGCAGGACACCGCACGGAGCGGTCCGCGCACCGGTGTGCTCACGGACATCATCGGTGGCATCGTCGGAGGTCGCGGCGAGTAAGCGGTCGACTGGTCGATTTTCGCAAGCAGAGAGGGCGAGACCATTGGTCTCGCCCTCTCTGCCGTCCGCCTGGTCACCCGGGCGTGGTTCTTACGGGATCGGCTCGATCTTGGTCCTCGCGCTCTGCTTCATGCTGATCTCCGCACCCTGAGCGAGAATCTTGAGCTTCAGATTCATGTCGTCGTCGGAGGTGGCGCCGAGGAAGACTCCGCTGTCACTGAGGAAGAACGTGCCGTTGCTCGTACTGCTGGATTCCATCGACACCGGCACGCCCTGCGACGTGCCGCTCCCCGCGGCCTTCACCGACGAGACGCGAGCGACCTTGTACGCTTTCACGCCTCCGATCATCGTGTCGCCCTCGACCGTGAAGTTCGACACCATCGTGCGGTCGACGTCCATCCCCTGCTGATTCATCTTGCCGCTCGTGGTGTCGGACCACGCGAGGCCCGGCTTGAGATCGCCATGATAGCTCGGCAAAAATCGCGTGATTGCCTCCGCAATCTGTGAGACGAGGGGGTTCGCCCCGGCGGGCGCCTTGGTGGAGTAGACGCGTCCCGTCGGCGAAACCAGCGAGGTGAACTTGGCCCCCATCAGCGAGCTGACATCGGCCGTAGCGGGGGCACCGCTCAGCGCGATGGAATCGAGGGTGATGGTGGCCAGCAGCGTGTCCTTCGATTGCCGGGCGAGGTTGAGCGTGATCTGCTGGCGCAGCCCGAGCTCGAAGTCGCTGTTGCCGATCGGCGTCGTCTGGCTCCCCTTCGTGGTGGTGGAGACCCGATACTTGGTCGTGCCGGCGGCGTACTCCAGATGCTGCGCGCCCAATGCGTGCGCCACACACAGGAGCACGCCGAGCATGGCGATCGTTGCGAAGCGGGCGGTCATGAGCTGGTGCGTGCGGTCATGGTGTGGGCTCGGTGGAGTCCTGCGACCACCGAAATACGCCCGGAAAATCTAAAGGTTGCGCACCGGAACGAGCGATCGCGTCCGTTCCGGTGGGTCCCAACGCATATTGAGACCTGCCGCGTGGCGGCGCCCGGCGCAACCCTTTCGACGATAGTTCATCCCCGATGAGCAGTTCAGCCTCGCACGACTCCACTTCCGCAACGACCTCCACAACTGGCCTCGCTCTGATCGAGCGGCTGTACGACGATGTCGTGATCCCGTCCCGAGCCACGACAGGCTCGGCCGGGCTCGATCTGCGCGCTTACCTTCGCGAGCGGCGCGTGCGATGCTCCGACGGCGAGTCTCAGCATGACCGAGCAGCAACGGATCGGGAGGGCGAGTGGGGCTTCGCGCTCGGCCCGCGCGAGATGGCGCTCATCCCACTCGGTTTCCGCACGCGTCTTCCGATCGGGGTCGAGGCGCAGATCCGCCCTCGCAGTGGGCAGGCGTTCAAGCACGCGCTGACGATCCCGAACGCGCCCGGGACCGTGGACTCGGACTACGCGGAGGAGTGGATGGTCATCGTGAGGAACGACGCGCCGGTCGAGCGACGGATCGTGCACGGCGAGCGGATCGCGCAGGTGGTGTTCGCGAGCTACGCCGCGATCGAGCTCGTGGAGGGAAGTGTCATCCGGACCTCTGAACGGGCAGGCGGCTTCGGCAGCACGGGCAAGGCGTAGGCAACGCGTAATGGTCCACTCGACAGATCGCGAGTGCGTGAGCCGCGGCGTGAAACGACCTGTGGGGCTCGCCGCGACGCCCTGGTCGCGACAAGCCCCACATGGTCAGACCGGTCTGCGCGGAGCGCCGGTCGGCGTTACGAGTGCCGGATTAGCGGCGTCCGGCGATCCGCGCCGTACTCAGGTCAGTCGACAAAGGATCACCTCCTCACGTGACGGGTTCGACATGGGGCGAACGAGAACTGTGACTGAAACTGCATCGCGTAGTTCCGCGATGCAAGTGAGTGGCGCTATGGAATTCGTGCACGTCGAAATCGATGAAACACGCTTGCGGTTGCTCGACGTAGAGGGTGAACTTCCACGCATCGTCCGGCAGGACCCACCACCAGCGGGAACGCGCGGGCTTCACATGACACTCCATTCCGTTCGCGCGTGCGTCGCAACGCTTGTCGCAATACTCGTCGTAGCCAGCGCGTGCGTGGCGCCGGTGACGTCGCGTGCTTCGGCGAGCGTCAACCCGCAGGGTGCGTCGGTCTCATCGACGCCGCAGGTGACCCCTCCCACGCAGGACTACCTCGCCCTCGTGGCCTCGGAGTCCGTCGATCAGATCTCCACCATCCGGTTCGGTCCCGCCGGGATTCGCGTGGAGCACACGACCACGACGGGCCTCATGCCGGCGGATGTCGATGGACCGCATGGTGTGGCGGTGTCGCCCGACGGCAAGTTCTTCTACGTCTCGACCGCACACGGCACGCCGTACGGCTACCTGTGGAAGTACGCGACGTCCAACGACTCGCTTGCCGGCCGCGTGATGCTCGGTGACTTCCCGGCGACGCTGCAGATCACGCCCGACGGCGCGTTCGCGTACGTCGTGAACTTCAACCTGCATGGGGAGATGGTGCCGTCATCGGTGTCCATCGTCTCCACGGACGAGATGGTGGAGGTGGCGCGCGTCGAGACGTGCACAATGCCGCACGGCTCGCGCATCAACGCGGCGGGCACCAAGCAGTATTCGGCGTGCATGATGGACGACGTGGCGGTGGAGATCGACACGCGAGCGTTCGGCGTCTCGCGCCACTTCATGCTCACGAGGGGGAAAGAGATGGGGATGCAGGGCGCGCCGGCCAAACGAACGAAGAGCGGCGCCGCCGCGGCGCACGACATGGGCGGCCACGGCATGGAACCGCCGAAGCCGGGCGACGTGAGCTGCTCACCGACATGGGTCCAGCCGTCCGCCGACGGAAGCCGGATCTTCGTCGCGTGCAACAAGAGCAGCGACATCGTCGAGATCGATGCAGCCCGCTGGACGATGACGCGCCGCATTCCCGCCGGTGAGGGTGTGTACAACCTCGCTGTGACGCGCGACGGCAAGTATCTCGTTGCCACGAACAAGCGCGGGAAGTCCGTCTCGATCATCGACATCGCGTCGGGGACCGAATCGGCGCGGATCCCGACGTCGCGGCGCGTGGTGCACGGCGCGGCGATCTCCAGCGACGACCGCTACGCCTTCATCTCGCAAGAAGGCATCGGATCGGAGCCCGGTGCGGTCGACGTCATCGACCTTCTGGCGCTTCGCAAAGTCGCGACGATCGACGTCGGCCAGCAGGCGGGTGGCGTCGATTTCTGGAAGGTCGCGCCATCTCACTAATCACCGGAAGACGCCGCGCGTGGCTGACTCGCGAGCTCCGCTGATGGCCTCCACCGTTCGTGCGCAGGCGCGCGACTACTGGTCGACGAGCCGGTCGCATCGGCACAGCCTCCTCTTCGCGCTGCCTCTCCTTCTGTTGTACGAGTTGTTGGAGGTGGTGAGTCCGGTGCGCGCCTCTGGAGGCGTCATACGCAACGGCGCCGACGTGCTCCTGACGGGCATCTTCAGCTGGATGCTGGGTCCGCGCGGACCGCTCGTGTTCATGGCGCTCGTCATCGGCGGAGCGCTGTGGCTGATCTTTCGCGACCGATCGGGTGGGCAGATCCGCGCGAGCACGCTGGGCGCGATGCTCGGCGAATCGCTCGTGCTGGCGCTTCTGTTCGGCCTGGTGGTGGGGACGGCGACCGTGCAACTGGTCGGTCCGCTGCGCGCGCTGGCCGCGAGCAATGGGCTCGACGGAGGGCCGCTCGCTCGACTCACCCTGTCGCTCGGCGCGGGGCTGTACGAGGAGCTGTTGTTTCGAGTCGTGATCGTGGCACTCCTGGCAAACGGGCTCCACCTGCTGGGATTCGGCCGACTGTCTGCCGGCACGCTGGCGACAATCACGGGGGCGCTGCTATTCTCGGCGTTCCACTACATCGGACCGCTCGGCGAGCCGCTGCGGCTCGAGTCGTTCGTGTTCAGGGCGCTCGCCGGCCTGGCGTTCAGCGTACTGTACCTCACTCGCGGCTTCGGCATCACGGCGTGGACGCACGCACTTTATGACGTGTCAGTGCTATTCTGATCGCGGGCGAACGGTGCCGTAGGCGGGTCGACCGGGCTAACTTGCTGGCTCTGCTGGTCTTCGCCTCAGTCCGTCCGGTTCATGCCCTTCGCAGCGTTCAAGCTTCATCCCGACCTCCTCCGCGGCATCAAGGAGCTCGGCTTCACCCGCGCCACACCCATTCAGGAGCAGGCCATCCCACCCGCGCTCGAGGGCAAGGACCTGCTCGCGTGCGCGATGACGGGGAGCGGCAAGACCGCGGCGTTCCTCCTCCCGATCCTCCACCGGCTGATGGGAAAGTCGCGCGGCACCACTCGCGCGCTGGTCATCACGCCGACGCGTGAGCTCGCCGCACAGATCGAGGAGCACCTGAAGCAGCTCGCCGTGCACACGCCGCTCTCGGGCGCTGCCGTGTTCGGCGGGGTGGGGATGGGGCCGCAGGAGCACGCCTTCCGAAGCGGCGTGGACGTCATCATCGCCACCCCTGGCCGACTGCTCGATCACTTCAAGCAGCCATACGCCAAGCTGGGCGGGCTCGAGGTGCTCGTGTTGGACGAGGCCGACCGGATGCTCGACATGGGCTTCCTGCCCGACATCAAGCGGGTGCTCAAGCACCTTCCGGCCAAGCGGCAAACGCTCTTCTTCTCGGCCACCATGCCTGGACCGATCCAGGCGTTGACGCGCGAACTGCTGCACAACCCGGCCACGATCAACCTCGAGCGCAAGTCCACGCCGGCGGTGGGCATTCGGCAGGCGGTGTACGCAGTGAGTCAGGAGCTGAAGCCAGCCCTCTTCGTCGAACTTCTTCGGCGGGGGGACATCGGCAACGTGATCGTGTTCACGCGCACCAAGCATCGCGCGAACCGGCTCGCGGACTACCTCGCCAAGGAGGGGGTCCCCAACGCCAAGATCCACGGCAACAGGTCGCAGGCGCAGCGCACCGAGGCGCTCGAGGGCTTCAAGTCTGGCCGGTACCGCTGCCTGGTAGCCACCGACATCGTGGCGCGGGGGATCGACGTGGAGCAGTTGGAGCACGTGGTGAACTTCGACGTGCCTCACGTTCCGGACGACTACATCCACCGCGTTGGTCGGACAGCGCGCGCCGACGCCACTGGCGACGCATTCACCTTCGTGTCGAACGAGGAGGAGCAGGACCTGGCGGCGATCGAGCGGGCGATCGGAAAGCGGCTGCCCCGCGTGGTAGTCGCCGGGTTCGACTACGCGACCAGGCCGCAGCAGCGCTTCGAGGTACCGATCGCCGAACGGATCGCCGAGATCCGGGCGCGGAAGGCGGAGGAGCGCAAGCGCGCTAAGGAGAAGGAGGCGCGTCGGGCCGCCAATTCGGCAGGTGGGGCACCGTCGCGTCCAGGACGAGCCGGCGGCACCGCTGGGCGAACCCGGGCAGCGTCCATGCACGAAGTGCAGGGCAAGCCGTCTTCCGCGGACGGTGGCTCCGGACGCGGCGGCCCGGGCAGGCGTGGCGGGGGTGGATCTGGACGAGGCACAGGGAGTGGGAAGCCCGCCGGTTCCTCAGGTCCATATCGCTAGCCGAGCCGCCTGCCGATCCGTCCATTTGTTCCTGAATCGAAATTCGAGGAATGTAGACAAGGCGGTGTTCAAGTAGTTTAACACCTATTTGTCATCTGCTAGAGAAATAGGCACTTATACCACTATCACATTCCTGATTCAGGCTTGTACATCGAGGTTCATCTGCGTGCTCTCCCCCTCGCCCGTCGCACATTGTGAGCAGCGGAACCCGGGACACTCTGCAGGGAGTTTCTCGATTCTGATACCGCCGAAGCAGGAGCGGGGGGCGATCGGATCGGGCAGCTTTACGCGCTTGTAATCGCTGGGGCTCGCATCGTATCTGGCTCGCGGTGGTGCCGAGGGACAACGCCGAGTCGAGATTTCCGCGCATCTATGCGATGCCAACTAGGCATAGAGAACGCACGAAGGGCGGTGACACCGGTGTCACCGCCCTTCGCGCATAGTCGAGCGACTGTTGAGAACGCGATCAACTCGGCGTTCACCAGCGAGTACATCAGGGCACCGGCTTCAGAGTGGAACCATACTTGGCATTGATGGTGGCGATGACAAGATTGGCGACCGCCCGCTGGCCTTCGGCGGACGGGTGCACTCCATCCAAGCTGAAGTAGCTGCCGAAGGGATTGGTGGCATCGGTGAAGTTCGGGAACGGAAGGCTCTGCGGAGTTCCACGAATGGCCAAGAGGGGCGGGTTCGGATCCCAGTAAGCGAAGCCGAGTGCATCCGCCTTGCTCTTGAGGTAGGTGTTGTCCGCGTCGATGACCGCATTGAGCGTGGCGGCTTCCTTCGAGTCGTGGACGAAAAGTTGGCCAACGAGCGGGTTCAAGGGGTCGACGCCCGCCTCGCACGAGATGTATGCGGGCTGGGTGCCAGACCTGATCTGAGGGAGCAGGAGCGGTATCGAGATGAGCGACGTCGAGCCAGAGCAGTTCGGGTCGATCGTGACCGCTTTGCCGGTCACGAGGTTGATCGCACCTCGGGCCGCGGCGCTCGCGAAGATGACGGCCCCGGTGGACATCAACGGGAGGCTGGACACCTTCGGCACACCGATCAGCACCCCCTTGAGGTTCGGCAGGCTGTCCGTGAGCTGCTTGAGCATCAGGTCGTAGTTCGCCTGGAACTGTGCGGTTGTGCTCCTCAGTCCGATGGAGAGCCCGGGAGTTGGAGCCAGCAAACCCGTATACGCTGCCTGAAGAACGTCATTTCCGCCGATCCATACCGAGACGAAGGTCGGGCGCGCCTCGAGCGCCTTCTGCACCTGCGTCTTGCCGCCGAGGATGAGCGTCGTGAGCACGTTCGACGAGCTAGTGGACACCGCGGTCGGGTCGAACGACTGGGCGTCCGGAACTCCGACGTTGTTCAGGGCATCGTTCACCGAGGTACCGACACGTAGCGCACAAGTCGCGGCGGGCGCCCCGCCCACGCGAGCCTGCGTGAGGAAGTTCGCGATCGGCGGCGGACAGCCCGGGCTGGTCAACGCCGCGTAGCGGTACTGGGTGCCCATCTGCGTCGCCAGGAGCCGCGCGTATGACTGCCGCTGCGTGGAGTCGTTGATGCCGGCACTCTGGAATCCGGCGGTGATGCTGTTCCCCATCGCGACATAGGTGCGAAAGAGGTCGCCTCCAGACGGTGTCGGCGGACCAAGCACGTCTCGCGTGGTCTCGCAGGCTCCGAGCGCGACCAGGGTCGCAACTGCCGCCGGGCGGACGAGATTCGTCATTCTAGACATCATGAAACTCTCCGGGCGATTTAGAAGGAGGCCTTGAGGCTGAGCGAAAGGATGTTGGCGCGGAGCGTGTACGACCCGATGTTGAGCTGGTCGGCGGTCTGCGCCAGCGTTTCCCGCTCGTCCAGACGCCCTCGGCGGCCGGGCGTGAAGATGTGCGCGTAGGCCGCGTCGATGGTGAAGCCACGCGTGAGGGGGAGCGAGCCGCCCAGCATGCCGTAGGAGCGGTCCTGCTCTGGGAGGAGCGGCGTCACCGTCACATCAGGGGCTGCCGAGGCGGCGGCCGCCAATCCGGCGCGGAGGGCTGCGCCGCCGGCGAGCCGGCGCTCGAGGCCGAGGCGGATGGACGAGGTGTTGTTGTAGCTCTCGAAGAGCACCTTGTCGGTCGCACCACCCTGGAAGTCCACCGGCAACTCCTTGAACGACTTCCAGCCGACCCACGCGTAGTCGAGACTGACCGTCGTATTCTCGAACCCGGTGTAGCCGAATCCGACCTGCGCCTGCGCCGGGTGCATGATCTGCGTCTTCACCTTCTGAGGCGCAAGCGCGCCGCCGGACGCGAACTGCGCGGTGAACAGCGCGTCGACCGGGGTGCCGGCCGGTGCCTGCAGGGGGTTGTTGGCCGCGAGGGTGAGGCCGGTGGCCCGTTGCTCGAAGGTGGCGTCGGCGTCGTCGTACTTGAAGAACAGCTGGGAGAGGAAGCGCCCGCCCATCTCCCAGGTTGGCGTGATCTTGCCATGGAACCCAGCGTTGACCCCGTACGCCATCGCCGACCCCTTCAGGGTGGCGCGCGCGAACTCGGTGCGGCGCGCGATGCCCAGCTGACCGAAGGTTGGCGCAGTCGCCGCAGCGGATGTGCGAATGGTGGAGAGATCGACGCCCTGAATCAGCTCGACGGTCGAGTGGCCGATCACCGGGCCGGCCCCGATGGACCAGTTGTCCGTGATCTGAAAAGCGACGTTCGGCTGGACGTAGATCGTCTGGAGGGATGCCTTCTTGGCGGTGAAGCGTCCCGGGAAGTCGTCCGACCACTGCGAGGTGAGGCCGTAGGGCACGTACACTCCGAGGCCGAGGGCGAGGCGGGTCGCTGTGCGATAGTTCAGAAAGAGATGCGGGACGACGGCCGTTGGGACCTCCGTATCGAATCGCTGAAAGGTCGTGTCACGCGTGAAGTCGCCGTCGATCTTGATCACTGCGGCACCGGCGAGCACGGAGAACCCACGGGTTCGAGGCACTGAGCCCGGGTTCCAAAAGATGGTCGACGCGTCCTCGCAGGGCGCGCCGGTGCCGGCGAATCCCCGCGCCAGCGCGCACGAACCGATCTCGTTCAGCCCGAAGGCCTGTGCGCCCGCCGCGTTCGGAAGGCACAGCAGGGCGAATGTGCAAGCAAACCGCGTGGAACGGTGAAGCGTCATCTCCTTCCTCCTAATGAACGTCCGGGCGACCAGCGCCGGCGGCAATCTGGCGGTGCCTCGGTGGCGTGTGGTGCGCGTGAGTATCCGACAGGGCGGTAATATTGAGTTAGCGGCGATGCACGCCGCCAGATCGGCGATGTCGCCCGGCACGGCGCTGGCGCGCACGCCCGCGACCGCCACCGTCACGTTCCTCGACCCTCCGAGATCGATGCCCTCCGCACGATTCGCTCCCGCTGCGCCCGCGCGCATCGCCGGCGCACACTCTGCCGCGACGGACACGCTGCTCACGCAGGACGCGCTCCACTTCCTCGCACGGCTCCAACGGTTCGTCGCGGATCGGCGCCGGACCCTACTCCATGCGCGCGAGGCCGGGCGCGTATCGCTCGCATCGCATGCGCTGGGGCAAACGATCGAGTTCCCGCAGCAGACGGCGGAGGTGCGGTCTGCCGAGTGGCGCGTCGCGCCTGCGCCACCGGACCTGAATGATCGTCGCGTGGAGATCACGGGACCCGTCGACCGGAAGATGATGATCAACGCCTTCAATTCGGGTGCGAAGGTATTCATGGCCGACCTCGAGGATTCGTGCTCGCCGACGTGGGCGAACATCACCGACGGGCAGGTGAACCTCATGGACGCGGTGCGCGGGACGCTGCGATTCGAGAGCGGTGAGCGGACGTACGCGCTCGACGCACGGCGCGCGACGCTGGTGGTGCGTCCGCGCGGGTGGCACCTCGAGGAGCGGCACATCCTCGTCGACGACGCAGCGATCTCGGCGAGCATCGCGGACTTCGGTCTCTTCCTCTTCCACAACGCGGCCGAGCTCCTGGCGCGCGGCTCGGGCCCGTATTTCTATTTGCCGAAGATGGAGAGCCGCCTGGAAGCGCGACTGTGGAACGACGTCTTCCTGCACGCTCAGGAGCTGCTTGGCATCCCCCGGGGAACGGTTCGCGCGACCTGCCTGATCGAGACGCTGCCCGCCGCGTTCGAGATGGAGGAGATCCTCTATGAACTGCGCGAGCATGCGGCCGGGCTGAACGCCGGCCGTTGGGACTACCTGTTCAGCTTCATCAAGACTTTTCGCGCACGGCCGGACAAGGTGCTTCCCGATCGCGCGCAGCTCACCATGACGATCCCGTTCATGCGCGCGTACACTGAGCGTCTCGTGCAGATCTGCCACGCTCGCGGCGCGCACGCCATCGGCGGTATGGCGGCGTTCATTCCCAGCCGCAAGGACGCCGAAGTGACGACGCGCGCGCTGGCGCGCGTACGCGAGGACAAGGAGCGCGAGAGCCGCGACGGCTTCGACGGAACGTGGGTCGCGCATCCCGACCTGGTGCCCATCGCGCGCGAGGTGTTCGACGCCGCACTCGGCGACCAGCCGCACCAGAAGCATCGACTGCGCGAGGAGGTGCGTGTCAGCGCGAACGAGCTCGTCGACGCGACCGTTCCGGGTGCGGTCGTCACGGAGGGAGGGATCCGCACGAACGTGGAAGTGGCGATCCGCTATCTCGATGCGTGGCTGCGCGGAGTGGGCGCAGTGGCGATCCACCATCTCATGGAGGACGCGGCGACGGCGGAGATCTCGCGTATGCAGCTCTCGCAATGGATCGCGCACGGCACCCAGATCGACGGCGGCGGCGAGATGACGCGTGAGTTCTATCAGCGAGTTCGCGAGGAGGAGCTGCAACGCATTCTCGCCGAGGGAGCGCCCGGCCGAGTCTCCGAGGCGGCCGCGCTGCTCGACACGATCGTGCTCGGCGAGCACACCGACTTCCTGACGGTGCCCGGCTACGCCCTGCTCGATCTCGCTACGGCTTGAGCCCGAAGCTCACGTAGTATCTCCACGCTCCCCGCACCGGCTCGTCACTGGCGCGCGCGATGCCGGTGACGATATCGACCTCCGGCGTGCCGAGGGCGGCGATCGCCGGCACGCGCTGACGAAGCTCTGCGCCGTATGAGCGAAGCTGCGCCTGGAAGAAATCGACGCTCACGCCCGAGTAGAACAGCTCGATCTGCTCGTAGGGAACGCCGACGCGATACGAGGCGAACGTCGAGCCGGACGCGCTCGCGAGCGGATACGCAGGCGCATCGACGCGTCGCGCGTCGAAGAGCGGCTCGAGGAGCGGCGACCGGAATCCTCCGATGACGAAGCGCTCGCGCGCGCTGCCCTCGCCGATACCGACGGTGCCGTAGGAAAATCGCGCGGTGACGAGCGGCCGGAATCCGCGCGCCGTGCCGAAGACGAGCGCGCTCCGGTGCCGCGCGTATTTGCCTCCGTTGCCGTTCCCCAGCTCGCCGAGTCCGGAGATCTGCATGAGGTAGCGCACGTCCTCGTCCGACTGTCGAAGCGTCCCGACGAAGCTCGCGACGCCGGCGCTGCGCATCGTCTGCGGCAGCTCCGTGGCGCGCTGCCGTTCGGTGAGCACGGCGACCGTCGCGGCGATCTCGCCGGCGTCGCGCACGAAAGTGCGATCGAGGCGGAGCGCGCCGCCGATGCGCGCGAGATCGAGTCCTTCGTCTAGGGCCGCTCCGAATGCGCGCGACGGCGCCTCGTGCGAGAACCATCCGTTGAGACCGATGACGATTGGCCGAGCACGCGACGTGAGGGCGATCGCGCCACCAGCGGGAAGCGTCGCAGTGCCCGCGGTCCCCATGATCGATGCCCCGAAGCGCCCTACTGGATCGCTGCGCAGGATGGCGAGCGACGTCGTCGTGCCCCCGTAGCCGCTACTCCCGGTGGGCACGTAGCGAATGCGCGACGGACCAAGCCCGTAGCGGCGCTCCTGTGGAGTGCTCGCCCGCACGCGACTGAGGATCGTATCGGTCGGGCCGGCGCGCTGCGGAGGGAGCACGCTCGAGAGCGTATCGCCGATCACGACCGCGGGAAGCGTCGCGGCGATGTGCGCCGTGTCGGGCACGAGACGCCGTAGATCGAAGCCCGACGCCTTGAGATCGAGGAACCACACGGCGCTGTCGGGCGCGACGTCGGCGGCGACGGCCGCGCCGGCGACGCGCGTGATGGCGACGGGAGGGCCGCCGTCGGCGGGGAGCCGCTCGAGGTTCAGGAATCCCCCACGTTCGCTCGTCGTGACGATGGTCGTTCCATCCGCGTCGAAGGTCGCATCGTAGCGGTTCACGCCGTCGTCGGGATCGGCGTAGCGAAGCTCACCCGACTCGGCCGAGACGCGGGCGACTCGCCAGCGATCTCCGAGCTGCTCGGCAACGACGATCTCTCCAGTGCGGTGCGACACCCGCGGGCGGTAGTAGTTGCGAGCGACGGTGCCGGCGCGAATCACGCGCACTGCCTTCGTCGTCAGGTCGACGCGAACGAGATCACACCACCCTTGCTCGCAGCGGACGGCCGCGGCCCATCGTCCGTCAGCGGAGGGATCCGCATCGCGAAGCGCGGCTCCCCGAGTGACGCGCTCCAGCGTGCCATCCTCAGCGCTCCAGATGAACAGGTCGGGGCGCACCGTGCCGTTGCCTGACGGCATCGGTCGCGAGACGAGCAGACGGCGATTATCGGCGAACCAGCGTGGCGTCTCATAGGGCGCGCCGTCACTGGCGACGAGGGTCGCGATCTCCTTCTTGGGGGGCGGAAAGAAGGTGCGGTCGGGCACGTCGTCGGGATCGCGCCGCCGCTGTACGTCCCGACGTTTCGCGGCCAGCGTGTCGGGCTCGTCGGCAGTCTTCCACACGACGAGGCGGCTCGGCGCTTCGGTTTTTCGGATCGTGAGTGCGACGAAGCGTCCGTCCGGTGAGATGGCTGGATCGCCCGTGGAGCGGACGAGTCGCTGCACGAGTTCGCCCTCGACGAGGCGCGGCCGCTCGAGTTGTCGTCTCAGCTCGACGGCGTCGGCGGTGAGCTCTACCGTGAACCTGCCGTACAATTCCGACGGGGAGCCGCCGTACAGTCCGGAGAAGGCGGCGTCGAACGAACGGTCGGTCTTCGCGGTGAGGCGGCGCCACAGGCCCACGACGCTCGAGTCGCCCTCGCGACGCGCCAACCATTCGAGAAAGGCGGAGCCCGCGAGGTAGGCGAAGCTTCCACCACGCCATGTGCTCGCGCCGTTGAGCTGCCCATAACCGGGAAGCCGACCCTCCAGCGCGAATTGGCGCAGAACCGCGGCGCGCCAGGCGTGATTTGGCCGTCCGGTGCCGCTGACGCGCCCCTCGACGAAGGTGGCGTAGCCCTCGTTCACCCATCGCGGCGCCTTGGTGGCAATCGGCCCGAGCGGCACCGGGGACAGGGCCCGAAGCCGTTGCTGCCAGCGATTGCGCGAGGGGCGGGTCAGATGAGCGATGTGCGCGAACTCGTGCGCGGCCAACAGCTCCTGCCACACGGCGTAATTGCCGATCTCCGAGCGGGGGTCCGGCGAGACGGGCCAGAGCACGATTGTCGGCGCGTCGAGCGGAGTGAACGCGTAGCCGTTGGGGTCGTTGACGGGATCATCGACGACGATGTGAACCCGGCGCGTCGGCGCATAGCCCACAACCGCCGCAACCGCGTCGCGAAGCGATTCCATGCGCTCGGCCAGAGAGAGGGTCCATACCCTGTACGCCGACGGATAGTGAAAGACGAAGTGCTCCGTCTGGGCGGAGTGCCAGTCGAGCCAGGGCCGCGGGGGAGGGCCCTGGGCCGAGAGGCTCGCGCCGCGTGCGGCGAGCAAGAGGACGCCGACCGTGACCGTGGCGATCCGACGCAGAGAAAACGGAAGGGACGCGAGCCGAAAGCGCGCGTCCCATTCCCTGATCCGAGTCGTGGCGAGCCGTGCTCGATCAGCCACGCACCGGAGCCTTCCCGCGCACCTTGTCCTGAAGCCAGGTGAGGGGGACGATGAACAGCGGGGTCAGTAGGAATCCGAGCAGCGTGTTGATCCAGACGAGCGCGACGTAGAACGCGCAGAGTCCGAGACCGACCCAGAGCGTGCCGAGCGGGCCATGCGTCTCCAAGGTGTTCGCTCCGAAAGGCGTGAGATCCGATGCAGCGCGGAAGAAGATAGCCCTTCGCCAAAACGCCAGCCAGAGGGCGGCCGATTCCGTCTCGCGACGCTGGTGCAGTATACTTGTAGGGAATGACCACCCTCCCAGAGCACGTTGTGCTGGAGAGTGCCCGCACCGCCGCGTGGCTCGCCGACTCGCCGTTGCTGCTCGCCGTCTCCGGCGGCCTGGACTCGATGGTGCTGCTGCACGCAATGACGACCGTGGCGCGAGGGCGCATCGCCGCCGTGGCGACGTTCGATCACGGGACCGGCGAGGAGGCGACGCGCGCCGCGGCGCACGTGCTTCACGAGGCCGGGCGACTCGGCGTTCCAGTGACGAGTGGCGTGCTCGCGGCGGGAGCCGACGCCTCCGACGGCCTCGAGGCCATGTGGCGTGACCAGCGCTACCGATTTCTGCGGGGGGTCGCTACGCACCATGGGGCCCGCATCGCAACCGCCCACACCGCGGATGACCAGATCGAAACCGTGCTCATGCGCGTCATGCGCGGGAGCGGTGCGCGGGGACTGGCGGGGCTCGCTGCGCCGTGCGACGTCGTGCGCCCATTCCTCGGTCTCAGTCGGGCGACATTGGAATCGTTCGCTCGCCGCCACGAGATTGCGTGGGTGGAAGACCCGAGCAACTCGAGTGCGAGGTTTTTGCGGAATCGGATTCGACGCGAGATCCTTCCCGCCCTGCGTCGCGTCGACAAGACGATCGATTCGACGCTTCTGGAGACGGCTCGCGCCAGCGCGGCGCTGCGAGTGGACGTCGAGCGGTTCATCGATGAGGAGTTGCGTCCGACCCTGCGCGGCAGCTCTACACTTTTCGTTGGCACGACGGAACTTGCGCGCCATGATCGGGATTCACTGGGCATGTTGTGGGGAGCGCTGGCCGGTCGGGTCGGTCTCGCTCTCGACCGGCGCGGAACTCAGCGATGCGTCGCGTTTACAATGAAGAAGCCGAGTGCGGGCATTATTCCGCTCTCCGGTGGCTGGAGTCTTGAAGCACGACGGGGCGCACTGGTGCTCGGCAGGAGTCAGATCGCTGTCGCGGGGTTATCCTTGCTTCCGGAGGATGGCGCGCTCGAATGGAACCGCTTTCGCTTTTCCATCGTCTCTTCGCTGCCGGATGACAGCGGGTGGAGCGCCACGCTTCCGGCGATGGAAGTGGCGCAGGTTCGATGCTGGCGACCGGGAGACCGCTTGGGACCAACGGGCGGGAGTGACGGACGGCGGGTGAAACGCTATCTCTCGGATGCCGGCCTAGTGGGTAGTGATCGGGCGGCCTGGCCGGTCGTCATACTGGGAGACGAGGTGGTCTGGATCCCAGGAGTCCGCCGCAGCGACGCGGCAACCGTGCGGTCCGGAGGACCGGCTCGACACTTCATCTGTGAACGCACCCACCGTTGATCCACGTCTCGAGGGACGCGCCGTTCGCCGAATCGTCTACGACGAAGAGACGATCGCCGCACGAGTACGGGAGCTGGGCGCCGAGATCAACGATGCGTATCCCGACGGCGATCTGCTTGTGCTCGGCCTGTTGAAGGGAAGTTTCATCTTTTTGAGCGATCTGGTCCGCCAGATCAATCGTCCACTGCACGTCGATTTCCTCGTCGCGTCGAGCTATGGTGACGCTACGGTATCGAGCGGGAACGTCCGGCTCGTATACGATCCGGAGACCAAGCTCGAGGGGAAGCACATTCTGCTGGTCGAAGACATTGTCGATACCGGCCGGACGCTGAACCGCCTGATGGACTTGTTACGGGCACGGAACCCGCGATCACTGGAGATCTGCGCCCTGCTGCATAAACACATCGCCGAAGAGCTCAAGTACGATACGAAGTTCGTGGGGTTCGACGCACCGCACGAGTTCCTGGTCGGATACGGGCTGGATCACGCCGAGAGCTTTCGGCATATCCCATACATCGCGAGCCTGCTGTAGATGCCAGTGCCAATGTCGCCGAAGAACGGCAACAAGAACAACAAGGGATTCAACTGGGGGCGCTTCTCCAAGACGCTCTCGTTCTGGGTCTTCATTCTGTTGATCCCCGTCGTGCTCATCCGGCTCGCCGGACCGACGGCCGATCAGACGACGGACATCAACTACTCCGATTACAGAGCGCAGCTGAACGCCAAGAACATCCGAGAAGTGACGGTGTCGGCGGGCAAGAACATCACGGGGACGTTCCGCCAGCCAGCCGTCATTGGACAGAAGGCGGCGAAGCGGTTCAGCGTACAGCTCCCGGTGTCCAATTCTCAGGCGGAGATCGATCAGCTCCAGGCGCAGGGCGTGTTGATCACGTCCACCGATCCCAAGCCAAACCTGCTGAGCGTGGTCGTGAGCTTCCTGCCGTGGCTGCTCCTCATCGGTTTCTACCTGTTCCTGTTCCGCCAGATGCAGTCGGGCGGCGCGAAGGCGTTCTCGTTCGGTAAGTCGAAGGCGAAGCTGCTCACCGGCGACACGCCCAAGGTGACGTTCGCCGACGTGGCAGGCGCCGACGAGGCGAAGCAGGAGCTTCAGGAGATCATCGAGTTCCTGAAGGATCCGCAGAAGTACACGAAGCTGGGCGGACGCCTGCCGAAGGGCTGCCTATTGGTGGGCCCGCCGGGCACGGGCAAGACATTGCTCGCCCGCGCCGTCGCCGGTGAGGCCGGCCGACCCTTCTTCTCGATGTCGGGCTCCGATTTCGTGGAGATGTTCGTGGGCGTCGGCGCGAGCCGCGTGCGCGATCTGTTCGAGCAGGGCAAGGCGCAGGCGCCGTGCATCATCTTCATCGACGAGATCGATGCGGTGGGACGTCACCGCGGTGCCGGTCTAGGCGGCGGTCACGACGAGCGCGAGCAGACGCTGAATCAACTGCTCGTCGAGATGGACGGCTTCGAGAGCAACGAGGGCGTCATCCTCATCGCCGCGACCAACCGCCCCGACGTGCTCGATCCCGCGCTGCTGCGCCCGGGTCGGTTCGACCGGCAGATCGTCGTGGACGCGCCGGACCTTCGCGGCCGCGAGGGAATCCTCAAGGTGCACCTCCGCAACAAGCCGGTGGGTGAGGACGTCAACATCACGACCCTGGCGCGCGGAACCCCGGGCATGGCGGGCGCCGATCTGGCGAACCTGGTGAACGAGGCCGCGCTGCTTGCCGTGCGCCGCGAGCACGACAAGCTCTACATGATGGATCTCGAGGACGCCAAGGACAAAGTCATGCTTGGCGCCGAGCGGAAGTCGATGGTGATGAAAGAGGAGGAGCGCCGGCTCACCGCGTACCACGAGGCGGGACACGCACTGTGCGCGATGAAGATCGTGGGCAACGATCCACTGCATAAGGTGACGATCGTACCGCGCGGACGGGCGCTCGGGCTCGCGTTCACGCTGCCCGAGGACGATCGCGTGTCCATCACGCGCCAGCAGCTCGAAGCAGTGCTCGTCATGACCTACGGCGGGCGCACGGCGGAGGAGCTGGTGTTCGGCTACGATCGCGTGACGACTGGTGCATCGAGCGACATCCAGAAGGCCACGAGCATTGCGCGTCGCATGGTCACACAGTGGGGCCTGTCCGACGCGATCGGGCCAATCCTCGTGGGCGACAACGAACAGGAGTTGTTTCTCGGGCGTGATATCCAGCACCGGCGCGAAGTGTCGGAGGAGACGGCGCAGTTGGTGGACGCCGAGGTGAAGCGGGTCATCACGAACGCGTACGATCGGGCGAAGAACGTGCTCTCCGAGAACCTCCCCTTGCTGCACACGCTCGCGCAGGCATTGCTCGAGCGCGAGACGTTGACCGCGGAAGACATCAAGATGATCGCGCGTGGCGAGACGCTTCCGCCGCGCACGAGCGGTCTCCCGCCGATGCCGCCTCCGGCGCTGACGGCGATTCCCAGCCCGGTGCACGAGCCGCGGCGCAATCCGCCGCTGCTGGGCGGACCAGAACCGTCGCCGGCCTGATCGGCGAGCTCGCGCGCTCGATTGCAACCTGTCGGTGAATGGCCGGCGTCGCACTTCAGTGCACGCCGGCCGTTTGCATTATCTTCTCCCGCATGACCAGCTCCTGGCAGGTACGCGACCGCACGCTCTCGGTGGAGCGGCCGCTGGTCATGGGCATCCTCAACATCACGCCGGACAGCTTCAGCGACGGCGGACAGCTCGCGAGCGTGGCCGACGCCGTCGCGCGAGCCGAGTCGATGCTCGGCGAGGGCGCCGATCTGCTGGACATTGGCGGTGAATCGACCAGGCCGCGCGCGACGGCCATTAACGCCGACGAGGAGTTGCGCCGCGTACTGCCGCTCATCCGCGAGCTCGCGACGCGATTCCCAGACGCGACGCTGTCGATCGACACGGTGAAGAGCAGCGTCGCCACGGCCGCGATCGATGCCGGCGTGCACGTCGTGAACGACGTATCCGGCTTCAGGTTGGATCCGGCGCTGGCGCGCATCTGCGCGGACGCCGGGGTCGGCGTGGTGCTGATGCATTCGCGCGGAGGTGTCGACGACATGGCGACGTACGCGCACGCCGAGTACTCCGGCGATCCGATGGACGCGGTGCTCGACGAACTGCGCGAGCGGGTGGACGACGCGACGGAGCAGGGCGTCGCGCGTCACCACATCGCCGTGGATCCTGGAATCGGATTCGCCAAGCGCTCGGAGCATTCGCTCCGCGTGCTCGCGTCGCTCGAGCGGCTCGCGGCGTGGGGCCATCCGGTGATGGTGGGCGCCTCGCGAAAGCGGTTCATCGGAGAGCTGAGCAACGTGACGCGCGCGATGGACCGTGGGCACGGCAGCGTCGGCGCTGCGGTGTCCGCGTTCGAGCGCGGCGCGCGGATCTTCCGGGTGCACGACGTCGCCGCGACGCGGCAAGCGCTCGACGTGGCGGCGGCGATCCGCGCGGCGAGTGTGGCGTGAATCAGGTCGAGCAGCTGCGACTGCTGCATCCCGGCTGGCGGGACGTGCTGGAAGTACTGCTCGTGGCGTACGCGCTCTATCGCGTGCTGCGGCTGTTCCACGGCACGCGCACGCTGCAGATCGTGACCGGTCTCGGCATGTTGCTGGCGATCTACGCGGCAGCGTGGCTGCTGAAGCTGGAGATGATCACATACATCCTCGGCTTCGTCTTCCAGTACGGAGCGATCGCGCTGCTCGTCGTGTTCGCGCCAGAGCTGCGCGCGGCGTTGGCGCATCTCGGACAGGCGAGGTTCGCCGGGCTGTTCCGACAGATGGAGCAGCGCGAGGTGGCGGAGGAAATCTGCGAGGCGGTCGAGCGGTTGAGCCGGTCCGGTATCGGTGCGATCGTCGCGATCGAGCGCGAAGTACCGCTGGATGGCTACGCCGAATCCGGATCGCCGATGGAGGCGAAGGTCTCTGCTGATCTGCTGGCGACGATCTTCACGCCGTACTCGCCGTTGCACGACGGCGCGGTGCTCGTGCGCGGCGACACGATCGTGGCCGCGGGGTGCATCCTGCCGCTGTCGCAGAAGTCGATCTCCGATCGCACGCTGGGCACGCGGCATCGCGCCGCGCTGGGCCTGACCGACGAGACCGACGCGCTGGTGGTCGTCGTGAGCGAGGAGCGGTCGAGCATCTCCGTGGCGCAGCGCGGACAGCTCTGGCTCGATCTCACGCCAATGGAAGTGCGCGAGGCGCTGGCCGGCCGAGCCCCGCAACGAGGCCTCATGCAGCCGGCGGGAGCGCACGCCTGACCGCGCGCCGCGCGGCGTGGCTCGCTGGCGCCGCGCTCCTGGCGATCTATGCGATGACGCTCGCGCCGGGCGTCACCTTCTGGGATGCCGGTGAGCTGATCGCGGCGGCGCACGTACTGGGCATCCCGCATCCGCCGGGCACGCCAGTGTACGTCATGCTCGGTCACACGTGGTCCAGCGCTCTGGCACCACTGCTCGGCGTCGCGCGCGCGATGAACCTGCTGTCGGCCTGTTGCACCGCTCTCGCCGGCGCGGCGATGGCATGGCTGGTTGCGCGGCGCAGCCAGTCGCCGCACGCGGGATGGATAGGCCTCGGAGCGGCGCTGTGCGCAGGCACGATGATGTCCGTCTGGTCGAACGCTACCGAGACGGAGGTCTACGCGGTCTCGCTGCTACACGCCGTCGTGATGCTCGTCGCGGCGTCGCGCGTAGGCGACGCGGATTGGCCCGAGCGCTCGCGCAACGGCGAACGGTGGCTGCTCGTGACCGCGTACCTCATTGCGCTGGCGCCAGCGGTGCACCTGAGCGCACTCGTCGCCGCACCGGCGGCGATCGTGCTGGCGGGACGGGATCACCGCGGAGGCGGCACCGGACCGTGGCAGTCGCACCGCATCGCGCTGCTCGGCGGCGCGCTCGTGGCCGCGGCGGGCATCGGTCGCGTGAGCGCACCGATGGCGTGCGTGGGGATCGTGATCGCCATCTCATCGTTTGCGCGCCGTCGCGGGAGCGTCCGCGGAGCGGCGGAGCTGGTGGTGCTCGTGGCATTGGCGACGAGCGCACTGGCGATGCTCCTCGTACGGGCGCGACACGATCCGCCCATCAACCAGGGCGACCCGAGCACGGTGGGCGCGCTGCTCGACATGGTGGCGCGGCGGCAGTACGACGTCGCGTCGATCCTGCCGAGACAGGCCCCGGTGTGGTGGCAGGCGGCGAACCTGGTGCAGTACGTCGACTGGCAGGCGGCGATGTCATGGGGGAGCGGCGTCGTGACGTCGCCCGCGAGAGTCATCGCCGCGGTCGTGTGGCTCGCGCTCGGCTGGGAAGGGTTCCGCGCGCTTCGTCGCGTGTCGCCCGCGCTCGCCGACGCGCTGGCGATGCTGTTCCTGTGCGGCACGGCAGGCGTGGCGGCGTATCTCAATCTCAAAGTCGGCGCGTCGCTGGGGTGGGGGTGGATGCCCGACCGCGTACCGCACGAGGCGCGCGAGCGAGACTATTTCTTCGTGCTCGGCTTCTGGGCGTGGGGCTGCCTGGCAGGGTCCGGCGCGGTGATGCACGCGCGCTCGCGCGGATGGCCGGCATCGGTGGGACTGCTCGCCGCCATGCTTCCCCTCGCCGGGAACTGGGCGAGCGCCGACCGGTCTCGCGAGCCAACCGCTTCGGCTGCCCATCGGCTGGCCGAGTCGCTGCTCGCGAGCACTCCGCGCGGGGGCGTCCTGTTCGTGGACGGCGACAACGACAGCTATCCGCTGTGGTATCTGCAGCAGGTGGAGGGGGTCCGTCGCGACGTGCTGACGGTGACGATTCCACTGCTCCCCGCGTCGTGGTATCCGGCGGAGCTGAGCCGACGGTCGGGGTTGCGATGGACTGAGGACCGGCCGGCGCCGGGCGCTCAGACGATCTCGGAGCAGCGCGCTTCGGTGATCGCGGCCGCGGCGCATCGGGCCGGCCACCCGGTCGTCGCCTCGCCAACGCTCCCGTCGCGCGAACGTGCACTGCTCGGCGGGGATTGGGTGATGCGAGGCCCGGTGTACGTGGCAGGATCGAGGATGCCGGGGGGGACGGCGCAGGCGACCGTCGACCGGCTGGCGGCCGCGCGCTGGATGGCGAGGGAAAGAACGTCGGACGAAGTGCCGCGACCGGAAGTCGATCCGGTGGTGCGGACGATGTTGAGCCTGCTTCAATGTCCGCGCCTCGGTGTCGAAGCAAGCATGCCAGCGATGGTGAGGGACTCGCTTGAAGTGAAGTGCAACCTTCGGTAAATTCGCGTGTTATGCCTTTTCAGGACCTGACGGACCAGGTCGCGAGCGTGCGATCGACCATCGAGCGTGCGCGGTTGAAGGGTGGGTACGGGCAAACGGTGACCCTGGTCGCCGTGACCAAGACGTACGGTGCCGACGCGCCCCTAGCGGCCTGGAAGGCAGGAGTGCAGGACGTGGGAGAGAACCGGGTGCAGGAAGCGCTCGCCAAGCTCCCCCAGGTCGACGTACCTCTCCGGTGGCACCTGATCGGTCATCTGCAGCGGAACAAGGTGAAACAGCTCGACTGTTTCCACCTCGTGCATTCCATGGATTCCGAGCGGCTCGCCGATGCGCTCGCTGGTTACGGGACGTCGCGCGGGCGGCCGCTCGAGGTGTTGGCTCAGGTAAACGTGTCGGGTGAGGGCAGCAAGGGCGGGTACGAACCGTCGATGTTGGAGCGAGAGGCAGAACGGCTACGAGCGTTGGATGGGCTCGTCGTACGCGGAGTGATGACGATTGCGCCGCTGGGCGCCGACGAGAGGGAGCTCAGATCGGTCTTCGCCGGCGCTCGGCGGTGTGCCGAACTGCTGCGCGCGGCCGGTCACCCGGCAACCGAGCTCTCGATGGGAATGTCAGGGGACTACGAAGTCGCAGTCGAGGAAGGCGCCACTCTGGTGCGCCTCGGGACCGTGTTGTTCGGAGCGAGACCGGCCTAATGGACGAGACCTTTCATCTCACGCCGCTCGACGTGCGGCGATACGACTTCGGACGCAGCCTGCGCGGTTACGATCCGGAGCGCGTGGAGCAGTTTCGCGAGCAGGTGGCGGAGGAGCTGGAGCGCCTGACGCGCCAGACGCAGGAGCTCGAGGCCAAGGCGAAGGGCTTCCACGAGCAGCTCCGCGCGTTCCGCGAGCGCGACAAGGCGCTGAACGACGCGCTCGTCAGCGCGCAGCAGCTGCGCGGCGAGATCCGGGATCAGTCCGAGCGAGAGGCGCAGCTGATCATCCGCGAGGCGCGGTCGGAAGCCGAGCGTTATCTCGAGAACAGTCGGTCCGAGAGCCGCAAGCTCGAGGCGCACATCGTCGAGCTCGAGCGGGCGCGACGGAGCCATCTCGCACAGCTTCGCGTGATGGTGGAGCGGCAACTCGCCGACATCATGGCGGCGGAGAACGCGCCGGTACCGGTCTCGCCGGGCGCCTTCGCGGAGGCGGCGGTGCCGGCGCCTGCGGCCGCGCCGTCCGCGCCCGTCCACGCTCCGGCGTCGTCGGCGATGAACGCACCGCCGCGGAACCCGTCGGCGGCCGGCGCGGCGCCGGGATGATCGCAGTGGAGTCGCCGCTCGCGTCGATCGATCTGAGTGCGCACCGGCTCGAGACCATCGAAGCCGCAGCGGACGTCGTGCGCGCGCGATTTGGCGGGGTGCCGGAGGTGGCCATCGTGCTCGGCACTGGGCTTGGCGGACTCGCTCGTGAGATCAACGTGGAGACCTCGGTGCACTACGCCGACATCCCCGGCTTCCCGCTCTCCACCGTGGAGAGCCACGCCGGTCGCCTGCTGTGCGGCTCCCTGGGGGGAAAGACCGTGGTGGCCATGCAAGGGCGCTTTCACCGCTATGAGGGCTACAGCCTGGCGCAGGTGACGTTCCCCGTGCGCGTGCTGCGCGCGCTTGGCGCGGAAACGCTGATCGTGTCGAACGCCTGCGGAGGGATGCGGAGCGAATGGGCGCCCGGAGAGCTGATGTTGATCTCCGACCACATCAACCTGTTGGGCGACAACCCGCTCATCGGCCCGAACGATGACCGGCTGGGCTCGCGCTTTCCCGATATGTCCGCGCCATACGATGCGCGGCTCCTCACGCTCGCGCGCGAAGTGGCGCGCGCGCAGGGGATCGTGTTGCGCGAAGGGGTCTATGTGGCCGTGGCTGGACCGAACCTCGAGACGCGCGCCGAGTACCGGATGCTGCGCTCGATCGGCGCGGACGTCGTCGGAATGAGCACCGTGCCGGAGGTGATCGTGGCGGTACACGCCGGTATGCGCGTGCTCGGTCTCTCGATCATCACGGACCAGTGCGTGCCGGAGACGCTCGTGCCGGCGGAGCTTGCGACGATCATCGCGACCGCGGCCGGCGCCGAGCCGAAGCTGACCGCGCTCGTGCGCGCTGTGGTGGAGCGCCTGTGACGGTCAGCGACGTGACGCAGCGGTTCGCGCCGATCCCCCCCGACCAGCCAGCCGACGAGCTGGAACAAGCGCTCCTCGCCCGCTGGCGCGACGAAGGCCTGTTCGCGCGCACGCTTGCCGCTCGCGCCGGCGCGGAGCCGTTCGTGTTCTTCGAGGGACCGCCAACGGCGAACGGGAAGCCCGGCATCCATCACGTGTTCGCACGCACGATCAAGGATCTCTTCTGCCGCCACCGCGCCATGAAGGGATATCTCGTGCACCGGAAGGCGGGCTGGGACACGCACGGGCTGCCCGTGGAGATCGAGGTCGAGAAGAGGCTCGGCCTCAAGGGCAAGCAGGACATCGAGAGGCTCGGCGTCGCGGAGTTCAACCGGCTCTGCCGCGAGAGCGTGTTCATGTATCGCACGGACTGGGAGCGGTTGAGCGAGCGGATCGGCTACTGGCTCGACTACGATGATCCGTACGTCACCTACACGCCCGAGTACGTGGAGAGCGTGTGGTGGGCTCTATCCACGCTGTTCCGGAAGGGGCTCCTCTACCGCGGTCACAAGATCCTTCCGTACTGCTCGCGCTGCGGCACGGCGCTCTCGAGCCACGAGGTGGCGCAGGGCTACGAGGACGTGGAGGATCCGAGCGTGTACATCGCGCTCGATCTTGGCGCGGTGGGTGGCGAAGTGATTGCCGACGCGGACGGTCTACCGGGCCGCACGGCACGCAGGATCCTCGTGTGGACCACCACGCCCTGGACGCTCGTGTCGAACAGTGCGCTCGCCGTGAATCCGGAGCTCACGTACGTGGAGCTCTGCAAGACGGGGAGCGCCGACACGCGCACGATCATCCTGGCGCAGTCTCGCGCGCACGCGGTGCTCGGCGACGACTACACGACGCGCTGGACGCAGGTGGGGACGCTGAGCGGAGCCGAGCTCGTTGGCGCGCGATACAGGCGGCCGCTCGACTGGATCGCGTATCCAGAGGGTACCGAACACGAGATCATCGTTGGCGAGAGCTTCGTGAGCGCCGATGACGGGTCCGGCGTCGTGCACATGGCGCCGGCATTCGGCGCGGACGACTACGCCGCGGGACGGCGGCACAACCTCGCGTTCCTTCAGCCGGTGGACGCGCGCGGCGCGTTCCCGGCGGATCTGCCGCTCGTGGGCGGCAAGTTCGTGAAGGACGCCGACCGCGAGTTGATCGAGGAGCTCAAGCGGCGCGGCGTGCTCTGGAAGGCGGGGACGCTCACGCACTCGTATCCGCACTGTTGGCGCTGTGGTACGCCGCTGCTCTACTACGCGCGCACCTCGTGGTTCGTGCGCACCTCGTCGTACAAGGACGAGATGCTCGCGCGGAACGGCAATGTCGGCTGGCATCCCGCGTCAGTGGGCACCGGCCGGTTCGGCGAGTGGCTGGAGAACAACATCGACTGGGCGATCTCGCGCGACCGCTACTGGGGTACGCCCCTGCCCATCTGGGTCTGCTCGGAGAACTCCGAGCATCTGGATGCCGTGGGGAGTTACGCCGAGCTGACGGCGCGCACTGGCGCACCGTTGCCGCCCGAGTTCGACCCGCACAAGCCGCACGTCGACGAGTATGGCTGGCCGTGCGTCGTGGACGGCTGCACCGGCGCGATGCGGCGCACGCCGGAAGTGATCGACGCGTGGTTCGATTCGGGGTCGATGCCGTTCGCGCAATGGCATTACCCGTTCGAGCATCGTGACGCGCTGGCGGCACGCTTTCCCGGCGACTTCATCGCCGAGGGGCTCGACCAGACGCGCGGGTGGTTCTACTCACTGCTCGCGATCGCGACGGGGCTGGGGGACGCGCTCCCGAATAACGCAAGCGACACGGCGGCGCCGTATCGCTCCGTCGTCGTGAACGACCTCGTGCTCGATGCCGACGGGCGCAAGATGTCCAAGAGCCGCGGCAACGTGGTCGACCCGTGGGCGGTGTTTGGCCGCCACGGCGTGGACGCGGTGCGCTTGTTCCTGGTGAGTAGCAGCAAGGTGTGGGAACCCCGCTCGTTCGACGAGGCATTGATCCGTCAGGGCGCGGGCCGTTTCCTGTTGACACTCAAGAACATCTACGGCGGGATGTTCGCGCAGTACGCGAACTTCGGGTGGTCGCCCTCGTCGGCCGACCCAGAGGTGAGCGAGCGTCCAGCGATCGACCGGTGGATCCTGTCGCGGCTCGCCACGGTGGAGCGGCAGGCGGACGAGGCGCTGCTGGACTACGATGCGACGACCGCGGTGCGAGCGATCCTCGCGTTCGTGGACGACGACGTGGCGAACTGGTATGTGCGGCAGTCGCGCAAACGGTTCTACGACGTCGACTCGACGGACAACCGCGCTGCGTTCGCGACGCTGCACGAGGTGCTGGTGGTGGTCTGCCGGCTGCTCGCGCCGTTCGCGCCGTTCGTCACGGATTGGCTCCATCGCGAGCTGACCGGGGACTCGGTGCATCTCGCGTCGTACGTGCGTGAGGGCCAGGCGCCGAGCGACACACGGTTGGAGACGGTGATGCAGAGCGTTCGCACCCTGGCGACGCTGGGCCGTGCGGCGCGCGAGCAGGCGGGGATCAACGTGCGGCAGCCGCTGGCGCGCATGGTGTGCGTGGCGCCCAACGTGAGTGGTGACGCGATGACGGCGCTGCTGCCGATCCTCGCCTCGGAGCTCAACGTCAAGCAGGTGGAGGTCGCGACGAGTGGCGACGCGCTGGTGACGCTGGAGGCGAAGCCGAACTTTCGTGCGCTGGGCAAGAAATTCGGGAGCAAGACGAAGCTCGCCGCGGAGGCGGTGTCGCGATTCACGAGCGAGCACGTGCGGAGCTTCGAGCACGGCGGGGAGCTGTTCGTCACCGTGGACGGGGAGACGCACGCAATCTTGCCGGACGATCTGATGATCGTGCGTCGCGCCTCCGGTGATCTGGTGGTGCAGGAGGAGCACGGGTTCTTCGCGGCGATCGATCCGGCCGTGACTCCGGAGCTGAAGCAGGAAGGGCTGGCACGTGAGCTGATCAGCAGGGTACAGCGTATGCGCAGGGATGCGGGGCTTGCCGTGAGTGATAGAATACGTCTGTGGGTCGGCGGTGACGTGGCGATGCTGGAGGCGGCGACCACGCATCGCGAGTGGGTCGCGAGCGAGGTGCTCGCGACCGACGTCGCGATCGGTGGTACGGTCGAGGGACACATGTTGGCGAGGCAGCGAGTGGATCTCGACGGGATTCATGCGGACCTTGCCCTAACCAAGGACGAGTAGCGATGCCCACGTCTGAGAACACGGCGAAGAAGGCGAAGCCGATGCCCAAGAAGCAGTTGCAGCACTTCGAGAAGCGGTTGATGGAAGAGCGTCGCCGCGCGGTGAAGGAGCTGGGCCACTACGGCGAGGCATCGCAGGACAACGACGGCGACCTGAGCAGCTACTCGTTCCACATGGCCGATCAGGGAACCGACGCGATGGAGCGCGAGAAGGCCTTTCTCTTCGCGAGCCAGGAGGGTCGGTTCCTCTGGCACATCGACGAGGCACTGCGCCGGCTCTACGCCAAGCCCGAGACGTTCGGCAAGTGCCACAATTGTGGCAGCGACATCGCGTACGAGCGGCTCGACGCGCTTCCGCACGCGCGCTACTGCATTCAGTGCAAGCTGCGCGAGGAAGATGCAAAGTCGAAGTAAGGCCGCGCTCTTCTGGCCGATCCTCCTCGTGGTGACGGTCGCCGACATCATCACGAAGGCGATCGCGGAACGGATGCTGATGCCCCGTGGCATTCCGCACGAGGTCATCGGCAACACCGTGCGGCTGACGCTCGTCTACAATCCCGGGGCGGCGTTCGGCCTGAACCTGGGCCCGCAGTCGCGCTGGATCTTCGCCGTGCTCACGGTGATCGCACTCGTCATCCTCGCGCGCCTGTATCGGTTCACCGAGCGCGGCGACTCGCCCCGCGCACTGGCGCTCGCGCTGGTGTGTGCGGGAGCGATTGGCAATCTCATCGACCGGATCCGCTCGCTGTTCGGCGTCGTGGACTTCATCGACATCGGGATCGGCGATGCGCGCTGGCCCACGTTCAACGTGGCCGACATGGCGGTGAGCGTCGGGGCGGGGCTCCTCGCCTGGGTGCTGTGGCAGGAAGATCGGTCGGCGATGGCGGCCTCTCAACTGGCGCAATCGGCCGTTCCCGCATCGGCGTCCGGCGGAAAGCCGGGCGACCTCGTCTGACGAGCGTCGCCCCGCCCACTCGCGCGGGCGCATCGCTGTTCTGGGGTACCGCGACGACCGTCATCGTCGTGGACCTGGTCACGAAACTGCTCGCCGAGCGTTTGCTGGCGCCGCGCTACGTGCCGCACCGCGTGATCGGCGATTTCGTCCGGTTCACGCTGGCGTACAACCCGGGCGCGGCGTTCAGCATGTCGCTTGGCCCGTACTCCCGCTATCTGTTCGGCGCGTTCGCTCTGGTGGCGCTGTATGTGCTCTGGCGACTGTACCGCATGTCCGGACCCGCTGCCCGCGCCGGCGACTCTGTCCGCATCCTCGCGCTCGGACTCGCCTGGGGCGGCGCCTGCGGAAATCTGATCGACCGGATCCGTTCTCCGCAGGGTGTCGTGGATTTCATCGACATCGGCTTGAGCAACTGGCGCTTCTGGACGTTCAACGTCGCCGATTCAGCGGTCACGGTCGGTGCGCTGGTGCTCGCCTGGTCGCTGTCGCGCGAGGAGCGCGAGGAGCGGCTGGCGCGAGAGTCGGTCACGGCGCGCGCCGCGCCGGCGGAGACGCTCGACCGCGACGCGACGACTGGAGTCCGCGGACCAGAAGCGTGACTGGGGCCGGCGCCGGCCCGACCGGTGCCCGGCATGACCTCAAGGCACCCGCCGAAGCGTCCCGACTCGATCTCTTCCTCGCCGGCGCGCTCGACATCTCCCGAACGCAGGCCGCGACGCTCGTGGCCAACGGGAACGTACGGGTCGAGGGCCGCGCGGAGCGCGCGAGCTACCGGCCGAGCGAGGGCGAGCTGGTCGTCGTCGAGATGCCCCCTCCGCCGAGCCGGAGCGTCGTGGCCGAGGAGATCCCACTCGTCGTCGCCTACGAGGACGACGAAGTGCTCGTGGTCGACAAGCCGGCCGGAATGGTGGTGCATCCAGCGCCCGGCAATTGGAGCGGGACGCTGGTGAACGCTCTCAAGGGCCGTGGCGGCCCGCTCTCCGAGCTCGGCGGTGACGAGCGCGAGGGGATCGTGCACCGGCTCGACAAGGAGACCTCGGGTCTCCTGCTCGTCGCCAAGACGGACCGCGCGCATCGTCTGCTGGGCGCCGCGATGGCCCGGCGCGAGATCGTCCGCCGCTATGCGGCCCTGTGCTGGGGGCACCTGGACGACGAGCGGACGACGGTGGACAAGCCCATCGCCAGAGATCCGCGAGACCGAAAGCGTATGGCGATCGTCAGTACGGGACGGGCGGCACGAACCGACTTCGTGCGGCTCGCTCGTTTCGACGCCGTGGACCTGCTTCGGGCGCACCTGCACACCGGGCGCACACATCAGATCAGAGTGCATCTCTCCTCGCTGGGGCATCCGGTGGTGGGTGACGACACTTACGGTGGCGGTGGCGGACGGCGATTGGTGCCATTGCCGCCACGGCGACACTTTCTGCATGCGGCATGGCTTCGCTTTCGACACCCTGCGTCCGGGGAGCCGATCGCGCTCCAGTCGCTGCTGCCGAGAGAGCTGGTGAACGCGCTAGTAAGTGCCGCAGGCGCCGATACTTCGTTTGCCGACACCGACCCGCTGGAGTATTTTGGCTTCTTCCGAGACAGTCCTTGATTCGCTCGCCGCAGCGCGGACGCTTCTGTTCCGCGTGGGAGGGAAGACGTACGGTTGCGACATCGACGCGGTTCGGGAGATCATTCCCTATCGGCGCGCCACGCGTCTCCCTGGCGCGCCGCCGTTCGTTCAGGGGCTGATCAACCTTCGCGGCACGATCGTCACGGTGTTGGATCTGGGAACTCGTCTCGACCCGGCACGTTCGCCGGTGCGTGACGGGTCGATCATCCTCGCGACGCATGGCACTCGCGTCGTGGGCGTCGCGGTGGACGAAGTGATGGACGTGCAGGCGATCACGGAGGAGCACGTCGAGGCACACGGTGGCGCGCGCGACGCGCTGATCCGCGGCCTCGGACACTTGGAGAACGACGTCGTCGTTCTCATCGACATTCACACGTTGGTCACGCAGGTCCTGCTCTAAGGGGGCAATCGAGTGAGTCATACGGTTCTCATCTGCGACGATGCGATCTTCATGCGCACGATGGTCGGCGACATCCTGCAACAGGCGGG
>JBDSDB010000280.1:0-3300 GCA_039920785.1 Gemmatimonadaceae bacterium | reverse complement strand
GATCGACGTGACGGAGCTCGAGGCGGAGACGGGCTCCGGCGGCATCAAGCTCACTGGAGTGAAGACGAACAGGTTGCGCGTCGAGACGGGCAGCGGTGGCAGCGACGTCGAGCTGCTCACCGCGACGAGAGACGTGGAGATCGAGACAGGTTCCGGAGGAGTGACGCTTCGCATGCCGCCGAGCACCAGCGCCGCCGTAGACATCGAGACAGGGAGTGGAGGCATCGAGACCGATTTCGAGGTGCAGCAGACCCGCATCGAGCGCCACGCAGTTCGCGGGAAGATCGGATCCGGTTCGGGGCGCATCAAGATCGAGGCGGGGTCCGGCAGGGTGCATCTCGTCAAGACATGATGGTGCGGGGGGACGAGTCGACGCATCCTCCATCGCGACGAAGCTCACGAAGGTTCACGTCACATCTGCCGGCTGCGCCCGATGATCTATCTCTTCAAGGTGCGCTGCACCATGTGCTGCTGCCGTCCCTCAGGGATGGCGCCCTAGCTGAGGGGCAAGGCAGCAGACGACCGGCGCCTCCAATCGGATGAAAGCCCCCGGCGCTCCGCCCATGCGGAGCGCTGGACGTTGGCACAACAACGCTCCGAGATGTGGAGTGGCCCGACGCCGCGTGGCGCGGCGCTGAGGAACACCAGCACCAATTCTACGTCGTCCCGCCCCGGCTCCTACGTATACCGACGGATCGCGGTCTCGCCGCGCGTGCCGCACCTTGCCATCGGTCGATGGAACGCGAGACCGCCATGTGTCCCGCAATCGCTCGTCGCGCCGTGCGACTGCACCCGCCACCGGGGCGCCGACTCTCACCCGCCGTCACTCGATGAGGAACGTCCCCATGACGATGAGCTCAAGCACGCAGCACGTGAGCGCGCCCGCGTCGCGGCGCTTCCCGCCGGTGTCGCCACGTCAGGTACTCGCCCCGTACGAGATCGCCCACGCGTGCGCCGCGGACCGCGAGCAGATCCACCGCATGCGGCACCGCGTGTATGCGACGGAGCTCGGGCAGCACGCCGAGAACGAGGACAGGCGACTGGAGGACGCGCTCGACGAGGTCAACGACTATCTCGTCGCGAGACGCGACGGTCGCGTCATCGGCTTCATCAGCATCACGCCGCCCAACGATCGCGGCTACTCGGTCGACAAGTACCTTCCGCCCGCCGAGCTGCCGGTGCCGCGCGACGCGGGGCTCTATGAGCTGCGGCTGTTGACCGTCGACCCGGCGCACCGGGGGACGCAGGCCGCCATGCTGCTGATGTACGCGGGGTTCCGGTGGGTCAGTAGCCGCGGCGCGTCGCACGTCCTCGTGCTCGGGCGAACGGGCGCCACCGTCGACCTCTATCGCAAGATGGCGTTCCGCGGCACCGAGCGGCGGTTCTCGTCGGGTGCAGTGGAGTACGAACTGATGATCGCATCGATCGAGGCGATGCGCGCGCGCGCGGCCGAGATCTCAGGACTCACGATGCGGCTGCGCGGAAGCTGTCGTTGGGCGCTCGACATCCCGTTCGACGAGCCGGTCGCCTGCTACCATGGCGGCGCATCGTTCGGCGCGATCGGCGATGGGATGACGAACCTCGATCGGGCGGGCGACGTCATCAGCGCAGACGTGCTCGACGCGTGGTACGCGCCGGCTCCGGCCGCGGTCGACGCGGTGCGAGCGCACTTGCCGTTCATTCTCCGCACGTCGCCGCCGGCCGACTGCGCGGGATTGCTGCGGGCGATCGCGACCGCGCGCGGCGTGCCCATCGGATCCCTGGTGCCCGGCGGCGGATCGTCCGATCTCATCTTCCGTGCGTTCCTGCGGTGGCTCACCCCGGATTCGCGCGTGCTGCTGCTCGATCCGACATACGGCGAATACGCGTACGTCACCGAGCGTGTCGTCGGCTGCCGCGTCGATCGCGTCGCGCTCGACCGCGCGAGCCGGTACGCGGTGGACGTCGACGCGCTGCGGGCCCGGACGCAGGACGGATACGACCTGATCGTGATCGTGAACCCGAACAGCCCGACGGGAAAGCATCTGCCCAGCGCCGTGCTGCGTCACGTGCTCGCGTCGGTGCCGGCCGGCACGCGCGTCTGGGTCGACGAGGCGTACGTGGACTACTGCGGACCGGGCGCCTCGCTCGAGTCGTACGCCGCGGCGAGCACGAACACGATCGTCTGCAAGTCGATGTCGAAGGTTTACGCGCTGAGCGGCGCGCGCGCCGCGTACCTGGTCGCGCCGCCTGCCATCGCCGGCTCACTACGGGCGATCACGCCGCCGTGGGTCGTCAGCCTGCCGGCGCAGGTGGCCGGGATCCACGCCCTCGCCGCCGCCGACTACTACGCGGCTCGCTACGCCGAGACGCACGTGCTGCGCGCGGAGCTCGCGATGGCGCTGCAAGCGGTCGACGCGATCGAGGAAGTCACGGATGGCGTCGCGAACTTCCTGCTCTGTCATCTCTCGCCCGACGCGCCGAGCGCCGAGGTGCTCTGCGCGCGGTGCCGAGACCACGGGCTCTTCCTGCGCGAACTACGGAGCATGAGTGCGCGCGAATTCCCGGCCACGTTTCGCATCGCGGTCAAGGATCGCGAGACGAACGCGCGCATGGTGGCCATCATCCGCGCCGCGCTCGCCGCTCACACCGCGTCGGAGAGCGACGTGAAGTTGAAGTCTCTCACCCGCAGCGCGGGCATGACCTGATCCACCGAGACGCGCTCGGCGCGGCCGATCTCGTCGATCCGATTGAGCATGAACAACGGGCTCTCGTTCCAGCGAAAGTTCTTCAGTGGCTGCGTCACCTTGCCGCGCTCGATGAGGAAGGTGCCGTCGCGCGTGAGGCCGGTGAGCAGCACGGTGCGCGGATCGAGGAAGCGAATATAGAAGAAGTGCGTGACGAGGACGCCGCGCTCCGTGCCGGCAATGAGCTCGTCCACACTCTTGGTCCCGCCGGCGAAGTGGACGCCGGCCGCGGCGGCGGCTCCGGTGGCCGCGACGCCCTGCTTCTGCGCCCAGAAGCGATCGTAGGTGAAGCTCTTGAGAATGCCCTTGTCGATGTAGACGAGACGGCGCAGGGGAAGTCCGGCGTTGTCGAAGGGCTGCGCCTGCAATTCCGGATCGGACGGATCGGAGAAGATGGTCACACGCTCGTCGGCGATCTTCTCGCCCAGCCTGGTGCCGCCGCCAGATTTGCTGAAGGTGCCGCGTCCCTCGTCGTTGACGCGCGCATCGAACGACGAGATCAGATTCGGTATGAGGTCGGCGACCGCGCGCGGCTCCAGCACGACCGTATACGTTCCCGGCTCGATGGCTTTCG
>JBDSDB010000279.1:0-17719 GCA_039920785.1 Gemmatimonadaceae bacterium | reverse complement strand
CTGTGAAGGCTGGTGTGCATCGCTACGCTTTCCTCGTGAATGGCAAGCAGTACGTCGCCGATCCTACAGCTCCGCGCTCCTCGGGTGACGACTTCGGTATGCCGAGCAGCGCGCTCGTCGTGGAGGGTACCACACAGTGAGAACCCGTACGGCTCGCAGTATCCTGATGGTGCTCTTCGTCGCTTCCACGGTCGGGACCGCGGAGGCGCAGGACCCACGCCTCGGCGCCCAGCTCGACGCGCCGACTCGCAAGGCCATCACCGCGCTGGTCGATTCCGCGCGGGCGCAGGGCATTCCGGTCGAGCCGTTGATGGAGAAGATGTTCGAGGGCATGAGCAAGGGCGCCGATGGTCCGCGCATCGTCGCGGCGGTGCGGTCGCTCACCGTCGAGATGGCCGCCGCCCACCGCGCCCTCGGGGCGGTCGCCAGCGTCGATGAGATCAAGGCCGCGGCGTCAGCCATGCACGCGGGAGTTCCGGCGGTCGAGCTCGGCAAGATGAAGAAACAGTCCGGCCTGCGGCGCTCGCTCACGCTTCCGTTCACCGTGCTCGCCGACATCGTCTCGCGTGGGGTCCCGGTGCAGGCGGCGGCCAACGCGATCCGCTCACTCGTCGGAGCAGGCGCGCGCGACAAGGACATCAGCGATTTCCAGCGCAACGTCAGCGTCGACATCGAGAAGGGTGCTCCGCCCGCCGCGGCCGCCGAGACGCGCGCCAAGGGCGCGGTGCCCCCTCCGGCCAAGGCAGAGAAGCCGGAATAGCGACGACGGAGCTATTTTTTCGGAAGCACGAGGACGGGCCGGCTCACGCCGGCCCGTCCTCGTTTGTGCCCCGTACCGTCCGCCGCGCCGCGCACCGGATCCCCCCCGCGGGGTACGATTTGGCGAATCCGAACTCTCACCCTCGTCCGAACTCATGACACGCGTTCGACTCTCCATCATCGTCGCGGCCATCGCCAGCGGGCTCGCCTCGGCCGTACCGGCCGGCGCACAGGCCGTCGACAGCACGCGCCTCACCGTGGAGCGCATCTTCTCCCGCGAGTTGCGGAGCGCCCCGATCCCGCAGCCGGCGTGGTCCCGCACGGGAAGCTCCTACGTCGACGTGAGACCGGCAAAGGATGGCGGTTCGGAGCTCGTGAGGTTCGACATCGCGACGGGCAGGGAAACGGTGCTCGCTCGCGCCGACCAGCTCACGGCGCAGGGGAAGGTGCTCGACGTCGAGGAGCTCTCGCTCTCGGGCGACGAACAGCTCGCGTTGCTGTTCCACAACTCCGTGCCGGTGTGGCGCAACAACACGCGCGGCATGTTCGACATCTACGACTTCCGCACGGGCAAGCTGCGGCCGGTGTCCACGCAGTCGGGACTCCAGATGTTCGCCAAGGTGTCGCCGGACGGGAAGAAGGTCGCCTTCGTGCGCGAGAACGACCTGTTCGTCTCCGATCTCAAGACGGGGGCCGAGCGCCGGCTCACCACCGACGGGAGCGCCGACATCATCAATGGCACCACCGACTGGGTCTACGAGGAAGAGCTCGGGTTGCGCGACGCGTTCCGCTGGAGCCCGGATTCCAGGCAGATCGCCTTCTGGCGGTTCGACCAGAGCGCCGTGCCCGTGATGCCGATCGTCAACGAGCTCGGGCTCTATCCGAAAGTCGGAACGCTGCGCTACCCCAAGGCCGGGCAGCCCAACTCCAAGGTGCGCCTCGGCGTGATCGATCTCGGAAGCGACCGACGCACCTGGCTCGACGTCGGCCCTGACACAGGACAGTACCTCGCGCGCATGGAGTGGGTCGGCGCCGACTCGCTCGCCGTCCAGCGGCTGCCGCGCCGGCAGAACCTCGTTGACGTGCTGCTCGTCAGCGCCGCCACCGGACGCGGTCGCACCCTCATGACCGACCGCGATTCTGCGTACGTCGACGTGGAGAACGGCGACCTCCGATGGGTCGGCGAAAACCAACGTCAGTTCGTCTGGCTCTCCGATCGCACCGGATGGCGGCAGCTCTTCCTCTACGGGCGTGACGGGACGGTGGCCCGCCAGCTCACCACCGATGGGATGGACGTGCTCAGCGTGCTCGGCGTCGACCAGCCGAACGGCTTCGTCTACGTCACCCTCGCGGGCCCGACCCCGACGCAGCGCAACGTCTATCGGGTCAGGCTGTCCGGCGGGTCGATGGAACGGGTGACGAAAGAGGCAGGCACCCACGTATTCGACATGAGCCCCGACGCACGGTTCGCCGTGGACATCCATACGACCATCAATTCCCCGGCGGTGGCGACGCTGTACGCGCTCCCGTCCATGAAGGTGGTTCGCGTGCTGCAGGACAACGCCGCGCTCAAAGCGCGGATCGCCAGGCTGGCGATCCGTCCGATCGAGTTCATCAAGGTGCCCATGCCGGACGGCACTCAGCTCGATGCCTATCGCATCGTTCCGGCGAACTTCGACAGCACGAAGAAGTATCCCGTGTTGATGTACGTCTACGGCGGGCCGGCCAGCCCCGTGGTGAACGACCGGTGGGGGGACAACCGCGTGCTCTGGCATCAGTCGCTGGCGCAGCAGGGCTACATCGTGATCGCCGCGGACAACCGAGGTGCCGCCTGGCGCGGCAACGACTTCCGCAAGACGACGCAGCTCAAGCTGGGGCTCAAGGAGTCGCAGGATCAGATGGACGTGGCGAGATGGATCGGAAAGCAGAGCTGGGGTGATTCGTCCCGCATCGGCATCTGGGGGTGGAGCTATGGCGGGTATCTGAGCTCGCTCACGGTCGGCCGCGGCGGCGATCTGTTCAAGGCGGCGATCATCGTGTCGCCGGTGACCGACTGGGGTCTCTACGACACGATCTACACCGAGCGGTTCATGTGGACCCCGCGGGAGAACGCCGAGGGATACCGCGCCGCCGCGCCGCTCAACTACGTGGACGGTATCAAGGCCCGCCTGCTGCTCGTCCACGGCACGGGCGACGACAACGTCCATCCGCAGAACACCATCCAGCTCGCCGACAAGCTCGAGGCGGCGAACAAGCCGTTCTACATGCTGCTCTATCCGAACCGCACCCACTCGATCGCGGGGGGCAACACGTCCATCCACCTGTTCAACTCCCTGACGCGCTTCGTGAAGGAGAATCTCTAACGCGAACGCGGTTTGTCGGTGAACGGTTTGTCGGTTTACGGCCGGCCTCGGGACGCAGGAGCTTCCCGACGCTGGCCGTAAACCGTTCACGAGAAACCGTTCACGCGCGCCCAGCGCGCCCGATTACCTTCCTAGCTCCTCCGGCTCCCGCCGGCCGACGTCGTATCGAGGATCAATGCTTCGCGACACGCTCCTGTACCTGTCCAACCAACCGCGCGTCTTCAGGTTCGTTCGGAACAACCGGCTAGCGAAGCACTTCGCCAAGCGATTCGTCGCCGGAGAGACGCTCGCCGAAGCGGTGGACGTCGTGCGCGGCCTCAATGCGCGTGGGATCAGCGCCTCGCTGGATCTCCTCGGTGAGAGCGTCTCCAATGAGCGCGAGGCACGCGCGGCGCGCGACGAGTATCTCGAGATCCTCGACAAGATCCGGGAGACGAGTCTCGACGCGAACGTCTCGCTCAAGCTCACTGCGATGGGGCTCGACGTCGATCACGAGCTCTGCGTCGCAGTGATGCAGGACATCCTCACGCGCGCACAGCAGTACGATTCATTCGTGCGCATCGACATGGAGGCGAGCGCCTACACCGAGACCACCCTCAAGATGTTCGAGGAACGCCTCCATCCCGCGTACAAGGCGAACGTCGGTGTCGTGCTGCAGAGCTACCTGTATCGCACCTTCGCCGACGTGGAACAGATGAACTTCCTGCGCGCGCGCGTGCGGATCTGCAAGGGCGCGTACAAGGAGCCGCCGTCCGTCGCGTATCCGAACAAGAAGGATGTGGATGCGGCGTACGTGAAGTGCACGCGCGAGCTCATGCTGAAGGGCAACTACCCCGGCATCGCGACGCACGACCCTGCCATGGTGAACGAGGCGAAACGTTGGGCGAAGGAGCAGGGGATCGACAAGGACCGCTTCGAGTTCCAGATGCTCCACGGCGTTCGACGCGATCTCCAGGACTCGCTCGTGAAGGAGGGCTACCGGGTCCGCGTCTACGTGCCCTTCGGTACGCAGTGGTATCCTTATCTCATGCGCCGCCTCGCCGAACGTCCTGCCAACGTCGCGTTCATCACCGGCAGCGTGATCCGCGAGGCACTGCACGTTCGCCATTAGCGCGCCACCCATGCCTGGGCAGCATCTTCCCGCCGATCACGATCGCGGCGACGCCAACACCATCGGCGGCTACGCCGCGGTGCACGGCCGGCCGGCCGCCTTCGAGGGCACCGACGGGCTCTCCTACAGCGTCGAGATCGTGACTGCGCCGACGTCGGCGCCCCCGGATCAGCGGTGGGGTGCGTACCTCCTCTTCGTGCAGTGGGCGCGGCTCGGGTCCGCGTCGCCCAGCGGACATCTCGAATCCGATTATCTCGCGGAGTCCGACACCGAGACCGAAGCGCAGGCGATCGTCGGCGCGCTCTCGCTCGGCGCGGTGCGCGGCATGCTGCACGCGTTGATCTCGGAACGGCAGGGCGGTGCGCCGAACCGGCGCTGGTGGGACGCGATGCGCGAAGACGGCGGCGGCGATTCAGTCGATCCGGCAGGCGCGGACGAAACGGGCGACCACGTGGACGGCCGGGCATGACGTCGCCGAGCGGGGACGTGGCGACGGGCATGCATGGGATCGTCCTGAGCGGAACGGGCGGCATCTGGCGCGTGCGCCGCGACGACGGGACGGTGCTCGAGGCATCGCTTCGCGGCCGCGTGAAGAAGGCCAACTCGGGCAAGCGCGCCGACGGCTCGCTGCGTCGCGACACCATCTCCGCTGCCGCCGGAACGCTGAAGCTCACGATCGGCGACCACGTCGCGCTCGAGCAGGACGACGGGGGCACTTCGTTCGCGATCGCCGAGATCCTGCCGCGCCGCTCGCGCCTCGCACGCCGCGCGCCCGGCGGCGGACAGGGCGAGCGCATCGTCGCCGCCAACGTGGATCAGGTGGTGGTCGTGTTCGCCGCGGCGAACCCGGAGCCGCATCCGCGCATGCTCGATCGCTTTCTCGTGATCGCCGAGGCGAACGATCTCGCTGCGCGCATCGTCATCAACAAGGTGGAGCTCGTCGGGGGCTCGGAAGCGGCGCGCGGCCGGTGGATCGACTACGAGAAGGCCGGCTATCCGGTGCACTATACGAGCGTGAAGCGCGCCGAAGGCCTCGAGGCGCTTCATGCTGCGCTCGCCGGTGTGGTGAGCGTTCTCACCGGACCCTCTGGCGTCGGCAAGTCGTCGCTGCTCAACGCCATGTTTCCCGGCCTCGACCTGCGGGTGGGCGAGATCAGTGAGTCGGTGAACAAGGGCCGGCACACCACCGTGGGCGGGTATCTGCATCCGCTGCCGGGCGACACCGGATACGTCGCCGACACACCGGGTCTCCGCGAGGTGGGCATGTGGGCCCTCTCCCCGACCGAGCTCGATCAGTGCTTCCCTGAGCTGCGTCCCTTCCTCGACGGATGCCGCTTCGCGGACTGCAAGCACAGCGTCGAACCCGACTGCGCCGTTCGCGACGCCATCGCGCGCGGCGACGTGAGCGTGGCGCGCTACGAGAGCTTCATCAAGCTCAGGGACGAGCTGGGAGAGGGGCAGCCGGCGTGGTGAATCTGAGGGTCGGTGAATCGGTGAATCGGTGAATCGGAGAGCTGGTCGGTGAATCGGTGAATTGAGCGACCACGGTCACATCCACCGTGGAGATTCCTCTGAGCGGGTCGCACGCCGGTTGTGGCCGTTCGCCGTCGCGTCACCAGTTCACGGACCACTTCACTCACTCACCAATTCGCCAATTCACCAGTTTCACCAACTGCCCCGCTCTCCCGCCACTTCGATCACCTTCGCGATCCGCTCCGCGGCGTGGCGCCAGTTGATCTGCACCGCGACCTGCGCGTCGTCCACCTTGCCATCCTCGATCGCCTCGATGATCGCGTCGTGCTCGGCGACCGAGGCGCGGATGTCGCTCGTCAGCATGCTGATGTACATGCGGATGTAACGCTCGGCCTGCGGCTTGACACTGTCGTGCAGCGCGAACAGGCGCGGGCCTGCGCTCGCCTCGACGATCTTGCGGTGCAGGCGCTCGTCGGCTTCGTACAGGCTGCTGTGATCGAGCGGGGTCGCACGACCCATCTTGTGGAACTCGACGTTCAAGGCGCGTAGCTCCTTCGTGAGGGCGCGCCGGTCGGTGGACTCGAGCGCGGCTGCCCACCGCGCGCCCAGTCCCTCCAGCTCACCGACGATGTTCAGCAGCTCGTGAACGTCGGCCCGGGTGAGCGGTGCCACGGTGAGCCGCGCTTGCTGCGCACCAGGCGCGCCAACCACGAAGCCCTCCTGCTGCAGACGCTGCAGCGCCTCCCGCACGGGAGTCCGGCTCACGCCGAGCCGCGCGGCCACCTCCGTCTCCACGACGCGGCTTCCCGGTGCGAGCAGTCCCTGCACGATGAGATCGCGCAGGCGGAGATAGACCTGCTCCGGGCGCGAGCCGTGCGGCGCTTCGGCCGCTGCCGAGTCTTCGACAGAGCGCGTGGGCCGGGAGCCACGCGTGGCGGGGGAGCGGGTGGGGGCAGGTGGGCGACGGGCGGGCATGGTCGGCTCGGAAGTAGTCGAAGCAATATATACGAATCTGGATGCAGAGTTGGCGAGGAAAACGTGTGGCAGTTCAATACCGGGGGAGCGAACGGGCCGCGATCGGGCGCAGGCACGGGTGTGCAACGAGCCTGGCCGCCGGCGTCTCCACGGCAACTCGAACCCGGCAAGGTCCACATGTCCGCTCCGTTCTTTCGCCCGCGCGTGCTTCTGCATCTGCTCCTGCTTCCGGTCGCGGTGGGCGCCGTGCCGCTCGTCCATCCGGCCGCCGACGCCCGGCTCGCAGGCCGGCGCGCTGAGTCCACCGTCGTCGTCGGCCGCGTCACGACCGGCGGTGTGCCAGTCGCCGCGGCCCGGATCCGCATCGAGGGTCGACCGGCGGTCACTATGAGCTCGCCGGATGGGCGCTACGCGCTCGTCGTCGAACACAGAACGGCGCGCGAGCCGGCGGTCCTGGTCGTGAGCCGGAACGGGTTCGACAGCTGGCGGCAACCCGTGGAGCTGCAGGGCGATACGGTGCGAGTGAACGTCATCCTCACGCCGTCGGCTGCGTCGCTGGATTCTGTTGCGACCCTCGGCGTGTCGGAGCGCGCCGCCGCCGCCGACACGAGAAGTGCGAACGCGCCGCAGCGCGTCGATGCCTCGAAGCAGTCGACGGTGCGTCAGCGCGCCGTGACCGGCGGTGTGGCCGGCGCTGTTGCGTCCACTCCTGCACCGGCGATGGGCTACGGCGCCGGCGGCATCAGAAGGAGCGTCTCGCCGCCGAGCGAAGGGCGACTGCGGCGCTTCCCTCGCGACTCGTTCAACACGGAGGCGTACGACCGCATCGACGAGAATCCGTTCCGCTCACCCACGGTCGCGCCCTTCTCGACGTTCTCGGTGGACGTGGATCGCGCCTCCTACTCCAATGTGCGGCGGTTCCTCAACCAGGGTACGCTCCCGCCCAAGGACGCCGTGCGGATCGAGGAGCTCGTGAATTACTTCCCCTATTCCGACCCCGCGCCGTCCGCGAGGGAAGCTCCGCTCCGCATCACCACCGAAGTGTCACCCGCGCCGTGGAACGCTCGGCACGATCTCGTGCGCATCGCGCTGCGCGCGCGTGATGTCGACATGCGCCGCGCTCCGGCGAACAACTTCGTTTTCCTCGTCGACGTGTCGGGATCGATGCAGGGGCCGGGCCGACTGCCCCTCGTCAAGCAGTCGCTCGCGCTGCTCGTGAATCAACTCCGCGAGGAGGACCACGTGGCCATCGTCGTCTACGCGGGCAGCGCCGGTCTCGTGCTCCCGTCCACGTCCGGCGGCGACAAGCAGCGCATCCTCGGCGCGTTGGACGGACTCGAGGCGGGTGGATCCACGGCGGGCGGCGCCGGAATCCGGCTGGCTTACGACGTGGCGAAGCACAACTTCATTCGCGGCGGCAACAACCGCGTGATCCTCTGCACGGACGGTGACTTCAACGTCGGCGCGTCGAGCGACGGGGCGCTGGTCGAGCTCATCGAGCAGCGTCGCAAGGAGGGTGCATTCCTCACTGTGCTCGGCTTCGGCATGGGCAACTACAAGGACGCCAAGATGGAGAAGCTCGCCGATGCCGGCAACGGCAACTACGGGTACATCGACGATCTGCTCGAGGCGCGGAAGACGCTGGTGCAGGAGATGGGCGGCACCCTGGTCACGGTGGCGAAGGACGTGAAGCTGCAGGTGGAGTTCAACCCGTCGCGCGTGCAGGCGTATCGTCTGCTCGGCTACGAGGATCGCCTGCTGCGCGATGAGGACTTCGCAAACGACGCGAAGGACGCCGGCGACGTGGGCGCGGGACACACCGTTACCGCGCTGTACGAGGTCGTGCGTGCGGGCGAGCGCCTCGACGTGAACCTGCCGCAGGGCAGCACGCTGCGATACCAGCGCGTAGAGGGGATCGGCTCGCCGAACGGCGAGCTGCTGCACGTGGCGATGCGATACAAGGCGCCCGATGGTGAGCGGAGCTTGCTCGTGACGCACCCCGTCGCGTCACGCTCCTCGGCGCCCTCCGAATCGATGCGCTTCGCGAGCGCCGTCGCCGGATTCGGCATGCTGCTGCGCAACTCGCCGAACGCCGGATCGCTCACGTGGCCGGAGGTCGTCGATCTCGCACGCAGCGCGCGCGGCAGCGACCGCGACGGCTACCGGTCCGACTTCATCAAGCTCGCGGAGGTCGCCGCCGACCTGTCCCGCCGCATCGCCAGCGCACGCCCGCGGCCGGTGGATTGATGAGGAGGACGTGCCCACGCTCGACACCTCCCGAGCGTGGGCACATCATTCCGCATGACTGACTACCCTCATCTCCGCATCGACACCACGCCGGACGGCGTCCGCACGATCATCCTGGATCGCGCCGAGAAGCTCAACGCGGTGAACGGCGCGCTCTCCGAGTCGCTGGCGGCCGCCATCGCCGACGCATCGCGCGATGACGCGGCGCGCGTCGTCGTCATCACGGGCGCTGGCCGCGCATTCTGCGCGGGACTCGATCTCTCCGGGCCTCCCACGCTGCCGTCATCCACACGCGCCGAACGACTCGATCAGTACGCGTGGGTCGGCACGTGGGTGCGGCGAATCGTGGAGTGCGAGAAGCCCGTGGTCGCGGCAGTGAACGGGGCCGCTGCCGGCGCGGGATTCGGACTCGCGCTCGCGTGCGATGTGCGCATCGTCGCGGCATCGGCGAAGCTCACCGCCGGATATGTGCGACGCGGACTGAGCCCCGATGCGGGCGTGAGCTATTTTCTTCCGCGACAGATCGGGCTCTCTCGTGCGTCGGACATCCTGCTCTCCGGGCGCGACGTCGATGCCGTCGAAGCGGAACGCATCGGACTCGCTGCGCTGATCATCGCCGATACCGGCTTCAGCGAGGGCGTCGCCGCGTACGCGGCGAAACTCGCGGCCGGTGCTCCCGTCGCGCAGGCGCTGACCAAACGGCTTCTCGCGCGAAGTCAGGACACGTCGCTCGACGCAGCGCTCCGCGACGAGCTCACGTACATCAAGCTCTGCTTCAGTACGAACGATGTTGCCGAAGCGATCACTGCCTTTCGAGAGAAGCGAGTTCCTACATTCACCGGCAGCTGAAAGCCGAGCTCAGCGCGGTACGCGTGACATCGCACACACGCACCTCGTACGCCGCGTCACCGCCTGAAATTCTTCGACGCGAATATCACGATCCTGCGTTGCGGCGCACGGTACGTGCGGATGAGGAGGGTCAGTCCGTCGGAGTGAGGCGGAGCGAGACCCCCCACATCACGTAGGAGATTCGAACATGTCATACCGAAATACATTTGCCGCCGTCATGCTGGCGGCGATCGCTGTCCCGGCTGCGGCGCAGGTCAAGACCAGCCAGCCAACGGACACGACGAAGAAGCGGACCACTGTCACCACGTCGCCCGGCAGCATTGCCGATACCGCCGCCGCGGCGCTGACTCCTAGCATCACCACGAAGCCGAGCACCAACCCCGCGGTACCGGCACCTGCCGCGACCGTCATCGTGCCGGCTCCGAGCAGCGGCGCAACCGTCATCGTGCCAACTCCGAGCAGCGGTGCGACCGTCATCACGCCGGCTCCTAGCAGCGGCGCGACCGTCATCACGCCGGCCCCTAGCAGCGGCGCGACCGTCATCGTGCCAACTCCCAGCAGCGGCGCGACCGTCACCGCGCCGGCCCCGAGCAGCGGCGCGACCGTCATCGTGCCGGCACCGAGCAGCGGCGCGACCGTCATCGTGCCGGCTCCGAGCAGCGGCGCGACCGTCACCGCGCCGGCACCGAGCAGCGGCGCGACCGTCATCACGCCTTCGCCGACCTTACCGAGCCCGGAAACCGCCAGCGCAGTTGCCGTTTCCAATCAGCCGACCTCCGGTATCATCAAGGTCGACGTGAAGGTCAACCCGTCGCTCGCCAATACGGTGAAGATCAGCGCCGACTCGGCGTTCGCGCTCGCACGCGCCAGCAACACCGCCGGTGAGATCAGCTCCTCGGAGCTCGAGATGACCGACAAGCGCCTCGTCTACCAGGTGAAGATGGTGAAGGGAGCCGGCGCATCCACCGTGTACGTCGACGCGATGACAGGTGAGGTGGTGAAGGACAAGAAGTTCGGTGGCCTGAAGGCGGCGGCCGAGAACCAGGAAGAGAGCAAGAAGCTCTACGACGCGAAGAAGGACGCGACCAAGAAGATGCCCTGACGCAGCACCTCCGCGCTTGCGAAGTGCGCGGCGCGCGAGGAAGCTTGAGATGGCCTGCAGCGCTCGTTCCGGCACGCCGGAGCGGGCGCTCGCCTTTGCAAGGGTGCTCGTCGGCTTCTCATCCGCCAATCGTGATCAGACTGCTCTCCGCGGCCGCGCTGGTAATCTTCGTGACTGCCGTGCCCGCACCACTTTCGGCGCAGGCCGCGCCGGCGATCGCATATCGCATCGCCATGCCGGATCCGGCATCGCATCTGTACGAGATCGCCCTCGACGTGGATGGCGCCATCGGCAGCGTGCTCGCGCTGCAACTCCCCGTCTGGTCGCCGGGCCGCTACGCGAAGATGGACTTCGCCAAGAACGTCCAGGACTTTCGCGTCGCCGCCGCGGACGGTCGCGTACTCACCTGGGACAAGAGCGATGGCGCGCGGTGGGTCGTGCGCACAGGAGGCGCGCGGAGCGTCCGCGTCCGCTACCGCGTGTTCGCGAACTCGCTCTCGGGAACGTTCAGTGTGCTCGACACCGCGCACGCCAACTGGAACGGCGCTTCACTGTTCATGTATGTGGAGGGCCACAAGCCCGCTCCGGTGACGCTCGACATCCTCCCACCAGCGGGTTGGCACGTCGTCAACGGCGACACGCGCAGCAGCGACCAGCGCCGCTTCCGGTTCGAGAACTATGACCGGTTGATCGATACGCCGACCGAGGTGGCGCCAGCCTTCCTGCTCGATTCCTTCATCGTCGACGGCAAGCGCTATCGCACGATGCTCCATCACAACGGGCCGCCGCCGGACGCGGCCCGCCAGCGATTCGTGCGCGACGTGCAGAAGATCGTCCGCTATGAGAACTCCGTCTTCGGCGCACCGCCGCTCGAGCAATACACTTTTCTTTTCAACATCGGCTATCAGGGCGGCGACGGAATGGAGCACCTCTACTCCACCGAGATCATCAACAGCCGGCCGTTCGCCGACTCGCTCGAAGTGCTTCCCGGACTCACGACCGCTGCACACGAATACTTCCACGTCTGGAACGTGAAGCGCGTTCGCCCCGCCGCGCTCGGCCCGTTCGACTACACGCGCGAGCAGTATCAGCCGAGCCTCTGGGTCGCTGAAGGATGGACGCAGTACTACGGGCTGGCCGCGATCGGGCGGGCCGGTATCGTCGGCCGCGAGCAGTTCTACGCGACGATGGCGAACCTGGTGCAGGCCAACCTCACGGCACCCGGCCGCAAGGAGATGTCCGCGCGAATGGCGTCGTTCCACGCGCCATTCTGGGACGGTGCCCCGCACGCGCAGCCGCACAACGGCGCGATCACCTTCTTCAGCTACTACACCAAAGGCGCCGGCCTCGCGCTCTACCTCGATCTCTACCTCCGCACGAAAACGGGAAACCACCGCTCGCTCGACGACGTGTTCAACGCGCTCAAGCGGCGCTCGTGGAACGCGCCGACCAACTCGTACTATCTGCAGGGGCGCGGCTACACGGAGCGCGATGTGGAGCTGGCCGCCTCGGAGGTCGCCGGCGAGGACATGCACCCGTGGTTCGAGCGATACGTCGGCGGCACGGAGGACATCGACTATGACGCGCTGCTCGCTCGCGCCGGACTTCGGCTCACGCGCGAAGAGAGTTGGAAGATCGAGGAGCTGCCGTCGGCGAGCGCTGCACAGCAGGCGATTCGGCAGGGGTGGGTGACCGGCCGGCGTGGGTGATCCGAGCGTCGCGCGCGTGAGCTACTGTGCTCGCGCGACTCCTTCCGCTTCGCCGACATCGGTCGCCGGAGTGGTCGACGAGTCGTCGCGGGCGATCGTGATGATCGCCACTCCCGCGAGGATCACCGCGGCGGCCAGGATGGTTCGAGCGGTCACGGCCTCGTGTCCAATCGCCCACCCGAGCAGCACCGCTACCACTGGATTGACGTAGGCGTACGTCGCCGCCTTCGCCGCCGTCGTGTGCGCGAGCAGATACAGGTATGCGGTGAAGCCGATCAGCGATCCGAACGTGACGAGGTAGGCGAAGCCGAGGAGCGATCGCATCGAGACGTGCGCGAGATCCAGGCGCGCCGGCTCGCCGAACACCACGCCGGCCAGGATCAGGAGCACGCCGCCGGCCAGCATCTGCGTGGCGGCGCGCACCGTAGATGACGAGGTCGTCGGTGCCCATTTTGTGTAGAGCGAGCCGGCCGCCCACGAGAGCGATGCGAGCACGAGCACGAGCGCGCCGAACGAGTTGGCGTCGGCCCCCCCGCGCAGCGAGTCCGGTCCCACGAGCAAGAGCAGCCCGGCCAGGCCGAGCGTGACGCCAGCGAACACGGCGAACGCGGGCCTGCGTCCGCCCGGCCGCATCCACTCGAGCAGGACCATCCACAGCGGCACGATGGCCACGAGAAGCGCCGCGATCCCCGAGGGAACGCGCTGCTCCGCCCACGCGACCGCGCCGTTGCCGCCGAGGAGGAGGAGCGCCCCGCTGATGATCCCGATGCGCCACTCGACCCGAGACGGCGCCGCCGCCCCGTCCTTCCAGCGCGCCCACGCCATCAGCAACAGACCGGACAGCACGAAGCGAGACCCCGCCATGAGGAAGGGCGGAAGCGTTTCCACAGCGAATCGAATCGCTAGATACGTCGAGCCCCAGACGAGGTAGACGGCGGCGAAGGCGGCGAACAGGCGGGCGCGCATCGACCAAACATAGTCAGCCGCCCCAGAGTCCTCCCCACTTGCCGATACGCTTCGGTAGGTGTACAGTTCATATGTGAACTAAGGGGGAATGATGACTACGGCTACTCCAGTCATGTCGCTCGGTCCTGACCGGGAATTCCGGGGAGCGGACGTGACACCTGACGTCGGGCAGGGCGCCCGCTCCGCCAGCGATGTTGCACGCGACGCCGCGTTCGAGCGCGATGCGCTGCCCTGGCTCGATGATGTGTACCGGTTCGCCTTGTCGCTCACGCGCGAGGAGTCCGATGCGGACGACGTGGTGCAGGAGACCTTCCTGCGCGCCTATCGCTCCTGGCATACCTTCATCCCCGGCACGGACTGTCGTCGCTGGCTGTTCACCATCTGTCGCAACGTCTTTCTCCGTTCGCGCGAGCGTCAGCGGCCCACCGTCGACCTCGAGGATGGAGAACAGGATGCGGTCGCAGCCGGCTCGGTGTATGCCGCAGCGCGAGAGAAGGGATATGACGACCTGTACGCCACGCTCGATCTTGCCCCTGCGCTTCGCGAAGCGCTCGACGAGCTGGCGGAGCCATTTCGCTCGGCGGTGATCCTCGTGGACGTCGAAGATCTCTCGTATGAATCCGCAGCCGAAGTGATGGGAGTTCCCATCGGAACGGTGCGCTCGCGTCTCTTTCGCGGACGCCGGCTGCTTCAGGAAAAGCTCGTGACGGTGGCCGAAGACCTCGGCTTCGACACGACCTCGCAGGCGGGGGCTCGGTGATGAGCGCCCCAGCCCGCTCCCAGCTGCAGGACCTCGGGCTGTCGGCCACGTGCGCCGAGGTTCTGCACCATCTCTGGGACTACCTCGACGAGCAGGTTACGCCGTCGAGCGCCGAGCGTCTCCGCGCGCACATCGCCAGCTGTTCCACGTGCCGCGGCTACGAGCACTATCAGGAGTGCTTCCTCGAGGCGGTCGCCGGGCTGCGGCAGGAGCTGGGCGCGCCGGAGTCGCTGCGCGAGCGGCTCGCCGAACGGCTCAAGGGTCAGGGCTGCGGATGCTGGGACAAGGTGCGCGGCAAATAGCCGCCGCGCGTTCCTAAAGCGATTCGCTCTCGCGGGGCTGTCGCACGACTGCTCCGGCTTCACCATTGATCACGACGATCGTCTCGATGACGATATCCGGCGCGAGCGACGCGGCGACGGAGCAGTATTTGTTCAACGCGAGTGCGACGGCCCGCTCCGTGTGCGCCGAGTCGATGCCGGCACCGTCGACGTGAAAGGTCAGCGTCACCTTCTCCAGTCTCCGCGGAGGCGTCGCGCGGCGCTCGGCGTGCGCGTCCACGACCATCCGTTCCGCCGGCGTGCGCCGCTTCTTCAGGATGTCAACGACGTCGATGGCGACGCAGGTCGAGAGCGCGCTCACGAGCGCGTCCACCGGATTCTGTGCCGTCGTCGACGAGCCGTCGAACCGCGCCGTCGGTCCACCGGGGCGACCCGTGTCGAACAGATGTGCCCCCTCCCACGTGGCGCGCACGGTGATGGTGGGTTTCGCGTGGGCGGTCGCAGCGGCGGAGTGGCCGCGCTTCTCAGCGTGCATGGTGTGCGATGCGGCGTGGGAGATTGACGCGATGCGTGGATCAGTAATCCGCTCGAATGCGTCGATGTTCGGAAGAACTATCCGCGGTGGGCGAGGGATCGGCAATGCTCCCTGCCTCCCTGTGCGCGACCGGGGTGCTCGCCGCTAGACTACCACGGTGTGATAGCGCCCTCGAGACCACCTGCCGCGCTCATGGAGCCGTACGCCCGACACGTGTTGCTGTGCGTCGGCGGATTCTGCTCGCCGGATCGTGACGGGCGAGCGCTCTATGCCATGCTCGCCCGACTGCTCGAGCGCGAGAAACTCCTGTTCGGGCCGCGACGCGTGAAGCGTGGAGAGACACCGTGTCTCGGAGTCTGCGCCGGTGGACCGATTCTCGTGGTGTATCCCGAGGGCGTGTGGTACGCCGGAGTCACGCCCACGCTGCTCGAACGGATCGTCGTCGAACACCTGAAGGGCGGTCGGGTGGTCGAAGAGGCGGTGTTTCACCGGCTCTGATCGGGATGCGAACTGCCTCGCTCCAGGTCCTCCCGCACCGTTCTCAGGATCCGCGGCCATACGTGCGGCTCGGCCAGGCGAAAGAAATTCGTGAGTGCTATGGCGTCGGCACGGAGAAAGTCGGCGAGGCGCAACGAGCCCTTGCGCGCGTTGCAGGCCCCACACGCAGTCACTAAGTTGCCCCCGGAGCGATCGCCGCCGCGCATCTTCGGCTGCACGTGGTCCACGGTGAGCGATTCGGGCTCGAAGCGCTCGCCGCAATACACGCACTGATACTCGTCGCGCTGGAAGATCTGCTCACGTCGCAATGGACATTCCTCTCCCGTCACGTCGCGGTCTCCTCACGGCGGCTCAGCGCTATCTGCTCGAGCCGACCGAGGAGCAGCTCGACAAGGCCGGCGCCGAGCCGCCGCGTCTCACTTCCCAAGCTCTTCAGAAGGACAGCATGTCCCGCACCCGCGACCGCATCCTCTCCAATCTCGACGACATGTACCGCGAGGCCTTCGAGCGCGCGAAGGCGACGGGTGACGAGTCGCAGATGGCGTCGCTCGACTTCGCCTACCGCCGCGAGCAGCTGTACTTCGAGATCCTGCTCGATGTTCGCGACGCCGTCGAGCGGAAATAACTGCAACGGCAGTAGCGGGTACTTGGGGTCCCGGTACCCGGATTGGCATACGGGCTCCCGGAAGTTGAACGGAGCGCTGTCCGCGGCAAGCGGCTCTGATCCGGCGAAAGTGCGTGCGTGAACAGCGAGCGCCGTTCACTTCATCCAAGTACGTGTACCGAGTACTGCAGTTCAGTCCCAGCCCCAAATACCGGGAGCCCGTATGCTAATCCGGCTACCGAGGCGGCCAAGTACCCGCTACTGCTTTTGCCCTGATCTACCGAACATCGACCCGGTCTTCCCCTCGCTCTCCTGATGCATCTGCGGCCAGATGAGCGACGCGATGATCGACAACGCCAGCACGCCGAGGACGATGCCGAGCGAGAGCATGATCGGCACGTGCACCCACTTCTCGAGCAGCATCTTGGCGCCGACGAAGGTGAGAATCACGGCGAGCCCGTACTTGAGCAGGTGGAACTTCTGCACGACGGTCGCGAGCAGGAAGAACAGCGACCGCAGTCCCATCACGGCGAAGATGTTCGATGTGAACACGAGGAACGGGTCGCGCGTGATGCCGAAGATCGCCGGGATCGAGTCGATGGCGAAGATCAGGTCGGTGAACTCCACCAGCACGAGCACGAGCAGGAGTGGCGTCGCGTGTCGCCGGCCATTCTCCATCGCGAAGAAGTGCTTGCCGCGATAGTCGGACGTGAGCGGTAGCGCGCGACGCACCAGCCTCACGACCGGGTTCTGCTCCCCGTCGAACTCCTCGTCCTGCTTCACCGCCATCCGCACGCCGGTGATCACGAGCAGCGCGCCGAAGATGTAGATGATCCACTCGAAGCGCGCGAGCAGCGCGGCGCCCAGGCCGATGAAGATGCCGCGCATGACGAGCGCACCGAGGATGCCCCAGAACAGCACGCGGTGCTGGTACTGCGCCGGCACGGCGAAGTACTGGAAGATCAACACGATGACGAAGATGTTGTCGATGCTGAGCGATTCCTCGATCACGTAGCCCGTGAGGAACGTCAGCGCGGCCTGATGGCTCTCCAGCACGGCGAGGCCGCCGGCAAAGAGCAGCGCGAGCGCGACCCAGACCGCGGTCCAGATGCCGGCCTCCTTCGCGCTCACGACGTGTGGCTTGCGATTGAACACGCCGAGGTCCAGCGCGAGCATCGCGAGGACGAAAGCGACGAAGGCGATCCAGAGCCAGATGTTGGTGTCGACCATTGGCGGAGTGGCAGCGGGTGAGCCAGGAAACACGCCGGGCGAGCCACTACGGCACGCTCGGTGTCGTAGTGGTCTCGCCCAAGGCTTACCTTCACCCTTCAGCCGACCGGAAGCGCTCGCGCGCTCCGTATTGACGATCGGCTGTTCCGGCGCACGCGCGCCGGCCGGCTACTCCCCACTCGCTTGAAGGCTGCCTGGCGACGCGCCACGCGTCAAGCGCCGCTTGCCGCCGATGCGCAATGAAGCCACTCTCCGCC
>JBDSDB010000278.1:0-13752 GCA_039920785.1 Gemmatimonadaceae bacterium | reverse complement strand
ACGATGTGGATGCCCGCCAGCAGCAGCGACGTGCGCAGTACCGGCGCGCCCGCCGGGATGAACTGCGGCAGGAAGGTCAGATAGAATAGTGCAACTTTGGGGTTGAGCACGTTCGTCAGGAAGCCCTGCACGAATGGATGGGCGCCGCGAGAGCTCGGCGAGCCTGCCTCGCTCGACGCCGTCACCGGAGCCGTCGCCCCACGAATGGCCGCGATCCCGATCCAGATGAGATACGCCGCGCCCACGAGCTTCACCGTCTCGTACGCCCTCGCCGACGTCGCGAGGATCGCCGACAGCCCCAGCGCTGACGCAGTCGCATGCAGCAGGCATCCGACGCAGATCCCCACGATGGTCCACTGCGCACCGCGCACACCGCGCGTCAGCGCGTTCTTGGTGACGAGCGCCGTGTCGGCGCCCGGGATGATGGCCAGCAGCAGGGCGACGGGGATGAACGCGAGGAGCGACGCCGTCATGGGCGCAGCGCGCTGCTCGGCGCCGGCGGCGTAGCGGCGATCAGGTTGAGCAGGAGACGCGCCGCGCCCGGCACACCGGCCGGAAGCTGCCGGAACAGCGACAGTGTGGTGTAGACGTACGCGCCCTTGCCGAGGGGCGCCACGAGCACGGCGTGATCGTTCGGCGGCTCGCCGGGGTCGCTCATCTGCAGCAGGCGCCGCCAGCGCGGATCGGCGGTGGCCGGCATGTACAGCGCGCGCTCCTGCACCCAACCGGCGAAGTCCTGCGCCGTGATCCGGTTCGGGTACGAGAGCAGGCGCGACGCGGGATCGAGCACGCGCACGGATGCCTTCTCGTCGGTCACGCGCTGCGCCGTGCGCTCGAGCGTGATCGGAAAGGGCAGCAGCCCGGGTACCTGCATCTCCTGCTGACCGTACTGCACCACCACGGTGCCACCACGGTTGGCGTACTGGTGCAACCGTGCCGCGCTGGACGCGAGCACCGGATGCGCTGCGAAGGCGCGCGGCCCCACGATCACCGCCCCGTAGCGCGAGAGGTCGGCCGTCGCGAGAAGCTCGGGCGCGAGCATCGTCACCCTGAGGCCGAGCTGATGAAGCATCGGCGCCACGTTGTCGCCCACACCGTGGATGTAGGCGATCTCCGGGTTGCGTGGCAGTGCGGCGTCCACGGCCTCCACCTGGACGCCTGCCATCCGATAGTAGCGAAGCGGACGAATGTGCTCGTACGTGATCGGCATCCAGCCCGACAGGTACCGCCGGCCGTCGCTGGTGGCGGTCGCGCTCACGAAGTGACGCCCGACCGGCAACTTGCCGCCCACGTTGAACGTGAGCGTCGCGCTCCCGAACGGTTCGAGCGCGACACGCCGCACCAGCGAATCGGTCGTGAGGCCTGCCGGCAGCGACAGCTCCACGGTGACCGAGCGCGGCGCCATCGTTGCAGAGCGAACGTGCAGCGTGTAATTCCGGTTCAGCGCGACTCCTACTCGCGCGTACTCGACCTCGTCGTCGAAGAGAAGGCTGATCGGCGGCACCGCCGCAACCGGCCGGCGCTGCTCGCCGCGCGCCGGATCGGCGAAGCGATAGACGACCGGTCCCGCATCCACGACGATGGGAACGCCTGCGACGCGAAGCGCGACGCTCGACTGCGTCTCGGCGACACGGTCCTCGCCCCGTGCGATGTTCGGGTTGGCGAACCCGTTCGACGGGCTTGCGAACTGGTCGGCTCCAGACTGCATCCCATTCTCCATCCACCACGCTCCGCTCGCACGGGTCGCGACGAGCGGAAGTATGAGGCGCCCTGCACTGTCCGGCGCGACCGCGCTCGCAGTACTCGTCGGGGGCGGCACAGTTCCGATCATCCACACCGATGCTCCCTCGAGCACCACGTCGCTACGTCCCTGGTTGTACACCGACACGGTTACAGGCAGCGTGTCGTTCACGGCGACCAACTCGCGCGGTGCGGTCAGCTCCACGAGGATCCCGGCCGCCGCGAGCAGCGCAGTGTTCGCACGGCGCTGCGCGGTCTCCAGCGACAGGGCAAGGTCGCCGTCCGCATCGAAGCAGCCGGCGCCCGTTCCGCTTCGAGGGCATGGCAGGCCGGAACGCGCACGATCCAGGAGTCTGGCCACTCGCGCCAGGGGCGCTACCATCGGCCCCGGCGCTGCCAGATTCTCCACCCGACGCACCTCCGCGATCGCCGGCTCGAGCGAGTCGAGCGCGGCGCGCGCCGGCGCCGGCAGTTGCGCCTGCGTAAATCGTCCCCAGCCCGTGCCAATCGTCTCGAGCATCGATGTCTCGCGCGAAAATGGCGGCGACACATGCGCGGCCTCCAACTTCACGTAGTCCATCGACGTCCCGCGCCGCTGCAGCGCGCCGAACCCCTGCGACAGATGCTGCGACCGGCTCACCGATGCGATCTCGGCGAACGTCATCCCGCGGAATGGACTGAGCTCACCGACATTGAAGCTGAGCGTTGCATCGGCGGGGTTGAATCGCTGCGCACGATAGAATTTCGCCGGTAGCCACGCGCCGAGCCCCAGCGTCGCGCGGCGCGGAAACCGAACCGTGTCCGCCGCCGCGTCGAACACCTCGCGCGCGAGCATGCCCGACACCTGATGATGCCCGTGCCCATCGCGAGGCGTCCCGCTGAACACCGCGACGATGATCTGCGGCCGGAACGCGCGCACCACCGTCACCACGTCGCGCAGGATGGAATCCTTCACCCAGTGCGTGTACGTCTCCTCCGCCGTCTTGGAGAAGCCGAAGTCGTACGCGCGCGTGAAGAACTGCCGACCGCCGTCCAGCCGGCGCGCCGCGAGCAGCTCCTCGGTGCGGATCATCCCGAGCAGCGGACCGAGCTCGTTGCCGATCAGGTTCTGGCCACCGTCGCCGCGCGTCAGCGAGAGATAGCCGGTCTCCACGTTCCGTCCGCGCGCCAGCCACGTCAGCAGCTGCGTGTCCTCGTCGTCTGGATGCGCGCCGATGAGCAGCACGCGCGCCGTGACGTCGAGCCCCGCGACCGCCTCCCCCAGCGCGACTGCGCCGCGCTCCTGAGCTGAGAGGAGGCGCGGCGCGGCGAGGACGAAGACGACGGCGGCAAGTAGCCGGAACAGTCTCGTCATACCTTTGAAGTCTTGCGTTTCACGCTCGACGGGGCAGGGTTGAGGACTTCGGCGACGATGCGCTTCTGCTCTTGCTCGTGCGCCTTGGAGTAACCCTCCGCCGGGCTCGCGCGTTCCGTACGGCCGATGTACCGGACGGTGAGCATGTTCCCGGTGGCCACGCGCAGCTGCGGCGACACGTAGCTCCACGCGCCCATGTTCTTCGGTTCCTCCTGCGCCCACACCACGTCCTCGAGGTTCGGGTAGCGGTCCACGATCTCCGCCACCGCATCGCCGGGCCAGGGATAGAGCTCGTCCACGCGCACGAGGGCGACGTCCGAGGCGTCGCGCCGCGCCGCGAGCAGGTCGTAGTACATCTTCGCATTGCACAACACCAGCCGGCGCACCTCGTCGCGCCGAGCCGCTACGATGCCGTCGTCGATCACAGGTTGGAACCCGCCCGCCGACAGCTCCTCCAGCCGCGACATCGCCGCGGGAAGCCGGAGAAGGCTCTTCGGCTGCATGAGGATGAGCGGCACGCGGTCGGGGCGCAGCGCCTGGCGGCGCAAAATGTGGAAGTACTGACCCGGCGTCGACGGATACGCCACGACCATGTTCCGCTCGGCGCAGAGCTGAAGGAACCGCTCGAGTCGCGCGCTCGAGTGCTCGGGCCCGCCCCCCTCGTAGCCATGCGGCAGCAGCAGCACGAGCCCACTGCGCTGGCCCCACTTGGCGCGGTCCGCCGAGATGAACTGATCGATGATCGGCTGCGCGACGTTGACGAAGTCGCCGTACTGTGCCTCCCACAGCACCACGTCCCTGGGCGCCGCGGTGCTGAAGCCATACTCGAAGCCCATCACCGCCGTCTCGGACAGTGGGCTGTTGTAGATCTCGAACGTGCCGCGCGCCTGCGGCAGATCGGCCAGCGGCGTGTACGTCGCGCCCGTATCCACGTCGTGCAGCACGGCGTGGCGGTGCGCGAAGGTGCCGCGCTCCACGTCCTGCCCGCTCATGCGCACGCCGTATCCGTCGAGCAGCAGCGAGCCGAAGGCGAGCGCCTCGGCATGCCCCCAGTCGATGGCGCCGGAATGGATCGCCTCGCGCCGGCGCTCGAGCGTCTTGGCCAGCCGGTTGTGCGCCTTGAACCCCTGCGGCCAGGTGAGCAGCCGCGTGTTCAGACTCACGAGCTGCTCCTCGCGGATCGCCGTGGCCGGATCGGGCGCCGGAGCCGGCGGGGCCGGTCGCGCGCCGTTCGTCTCCGGCAGCTGGATGGCCTTCATCGCGTTGTACACGGCGGCGACACGGTCGGCGAACTCCTTGTCCACCGACTTCACGTCCTCGTCGCTGGCCGCTCCCTCGCGCACCAGCCGCGCACCCCACACCTCGCGCGGCGTGGGGTGCGCCTTCACCAGATCGTACAGCTTGGGCTGCGTGAACTCCGGCGCATCGGTCTCGTTGTGCCCGTAGCGACGATAGCCCACGAGATCGATCAGCACGTCCTTGGCGAATTGGTCGCGATACGCCACGGCGAGTCGCACGGCGCTGATGCACGCTTCGGCGTCGTCGCCGTTCACATGCAGCACCGGCACCTCGAACCCCTTGGCCGGATCGCTCGCGTAGCGCGTGGATCGCGCGTCGATCGGATCGGTGGTGAAGCCCACCTGATTGTTGACGATCACGTGCAGAGTGCCGCCCACGCGATAGCCGCGAAGCCGCGACAGGTTGAACGTCTCCGGCACCACCCCCTCGCCGGGGAACGCCGCGTCGCCGTGGATGCAGATGGGGAGCACGAGCCGCTCATCTCTCCCATTCGGTGCACCCGGCACCCGCTGATTGGCGCGCGCCATCCCCGACATCACGGGGTTCACCACTTCGAGGTGGCTGGGGTTCGGCGCGAGCTCCAACAGCACCGTCGCGTCGCCGACCTTCCGCTCGCCCTCGAAGCCGAGATGGTACTTCACGTCGCCCGTACTGCTGTCGGCGCTCGTCTCTCCCTGGCGCCCCTCGAACTCGCCGAACATCTCGACGTATTCCATCCCCATCACGTGCGTGAGCACGTTGAGCCGGCCACGATGCGCCATCCCGATCACGATCCGCCGTGCGCCGCCCTGGGCCGCGCGCGTGATCGCCTCATCGAGCATCGGCACCAGCACGTCCGTCCCCTCGATGGAGAACCGCTTGTAGCCGAGGTACGCGCGCTGGAGAAACCGCTCCAACCCGTCCACTTCGGTGAGGCGTCGCAGCACGGCCAACTTCTCGTCGGCGGTCAGCGACTTGGTGAACGTGCCGTCTTCCATGGTGCGCCGAAACCAGAGCCGCTCCTCCTCGTTGCCGAGGTGAGCGAACTCCAGCGCGATCGAGCCGCAGTACACCTCGCGCAGCCCTCTGACGACGTCGGCCGCCGTACCCGATGCGTAGCCCAGCGCGCTGGCCGGCACGTCCGCCAGCTCCCGCTCGGTGGTGCCGTGGAACTCCGGCGTCAGCTCGGCCGCACCAGGCGGCTGCGTGCCGAGTGGGTCCAGCTGCACGGCCAGGTGGCCATAGTGGCGAATCGCGTCGACGAGCGCCGCGGCGCCGGCCGTCTTCCGCAGCAGCTCCGCATCGGCGGCGCCTCCGCCGGCAATGCCCACCAGCGATTCGGCGGTGCGGAAGAATTGGCGCCAGGACTCGTCCACCGACGACGGATCACGACGGTAGGCCTCGTACGTCTCGGCGATGTAGCCGTCGTTGAAAACGGTGGTCGTCGGGGGAAAGGTGCTCATTCGCAGGAATTTAGCGGTCTACGCCGGGCGAAGGACAGGCGGTAGGCCCGGTGAGTTGGTGAGTTGGTTAATTGGTGAGTGAGTCGGTGAACTGGTGCAGTGACTACGGTGGTCACGAACCGGCCTGGAGCCTCCCAAGTGGAGCTCGCACGGTGGATCGTGGCCAAGGCCGTCAATTCACGAATTCACCGACCGATTCACTCACTCACCGATTCACCAACTCACTGCCGTTCAGTGCCCTGCCATTCCAACGGAAGGACGACGCTGAACGTTGAGCCCTTTCCCGGCTCGCTCGCCACTTCGATGTGCCCGCCGAGCAGGGTGGCGAGGCGGCGGGAGATGTAGAGGCCGAGCCCCGTGCCGCCGTGACGCCGCGTGAGGCCGGTATCCACCTGGGCGAAGGGACGGAACAGCCGAGGCAGCTCCTCGGCGGCGATCCCGATTCCCGTGTCCTGTACGTCGAGCCGTACGAAGGTGGCGCCCTTGGAGAGCCGGATGGTCACGGTGCCCAGGTCGGTGAACTTGACTGCGTTCCCGAGCAGGTTGACGAGGATCTGGCGCGCCTTGTCGATGTCGCTCGTCATGCGGACGGAGCTCTTGCCCAGCCGCTTCTCCAGCGCGATCCCCTTCTGCTCGGCCATCGGCCCCACCACGGCGAGCGCCGAGCGCACGAGGTCCTCGGCCAGGAATTCGCTCGGCCGCACCGTCTCGCGTCCTTCCTCCAGGCTGGTGAAGGCGAGGATCTCTTCGATCATCGCGGAGAGGTGGTTCGTCACCGACCGCATGCGTTCCAGGATGTCGAGCTGCGGCTCGCTCATCGGGCCGATCACCTGATCGGCGAGCAGCTCGCCGTAGCCGGCGAGTGCGGTGAGCGGTGTGCGCAGCTCGTGGCTCATCGTGGCGAGGAAGCGTCCCTTTGCCCGGTCGGCACTCTGCGCCTGCTGGAGCAGCAGCGATTTGTGAACGGCGAGCGCCGCGTGGTCAGCGAGCACGCGGAGCCGGTCGCGCTCCCGATCCTGGAACGGTCGGCCGCCGGCGCCGCGCGTCACGACGAGCACACCCAGCGTCTCGCCGTGGGCTCGCAAGGGCGCGAGGAGCATCGGTCCCAGCGTGAGCTCCGGCACCGCGCGCATCAGCGGCCGGCCGGAATCGCTGAAATTCTCCTCGCCCACGAGCTCTCCCTGCTCGAGCGCCTCGGCCATCAGCGATCCGTGCAGCTCGAAGCATCGCCCGCGCGCCGGCACCACGTTGCCCACCGCCGCCACCACCTCGCCGAGCTTCCCCGTCATGCGCAGCACCGCGGCGCCGTTGCCCTGACACTGTCGCAGCGCGATGTCACACAACGTCCGGAGGACTTCGGCCATGTCCACCACTTCGGCCAGACGGCGCGCGACGTCGGGCAGCGACCAGCGCTCGTCGTCCGAGTCGGCGCGCGCCTCGAGCACGAGGCCGAGGCCCACTCGGCGCACCGCGCAGCTCAGGAAGCGCGCGGCGGAATCCGCGTGCGCCGGTTTGAGCACGAAGCTCAGCGACCGCGGCTCGCCGTCCACGAGCGTCGCCGTGAGCTCGAGCAGCGACTCGCCCACCGCGAGCTCCACCAGCGAGGGTAGTGCCGCGCCCGGCGGGATTGCCACGCCGCGCCACGCTGCCCATCGCGCGTTGGCGTACGTGACTCGGAACTCGTGCGTCAACAGCAGCACGCCGACGTCCAGCGAATCGAAGATGCTCTCCATCGTCGAGTCGTATGGGACGTCACTGGCGATCGTATCGGCGGGCGAGCTCGTTGGCATCCCCATGGCGTTCATTCGCCCGTTTCGGCGTACTGGCACGAGCTCGTGTGGCAGCTCAGTGCGCGGAGATGGATTCGGCCACCATCGGCGACTGCCAGCCAACGGGCGGCATCACGCCGCGCGGGCGATACGCGCCGAGGAGCAGCGCCTGGACTTGGCTCCTCTCGAGCGCTGGCAGATAGAGCACGCCCGCGACGCCGAGCAGCTCCAGCGGCGGCAACTCCTCCGGCCGGCGCGTCAGGCTCACCGCGAGCAGCGGCACTTCGCCGATGTTCGGATCCATCGCCCACTCATCGAGGAGCGCCGGCGTGATCAGGTCGCAGTCGCACACGACCACGTGAGGTTCGAAGTTGGCCGCGACACCTGCCGCTGCATTCGCGCCCACCGCCGCCGCACAGTCGGCACCGAGGTCGCGGAAATAGCGGCACAGGTGCTCGCTCAGATAGGCGTGACGCCCAACGCAGAGCAGACGCATGCCGGAATATACTGCGTGTGATCCAGGAAGTTCAGCGCGCACGATTGATCAGGCTGCGGAACGCGAAGCGAGTGTGATCCTCGTCACCGGACTTCATGTTCGTACCCGTCGGATTCGATGCTCGACAAGGGTGCGTGTGTCGGGTCCCATTCGTCAAGGAGTCGCAGCGCCGTGACCTCTCGTAATGTGCGCGCGTGCGGCGACTCAGCTGTTCGCGTGTGCGACGTCGTCCTGCTCCGCGAGCTTGGGCGTCCTGGTGCTCGGCATGTCGGCCGTCGCGGGAAGGATGAGACGGAACGTGCTCCCCTTGCCCACGTCGGAGGTGACTTCGAGCTCGCCCTGTAGCATGCCGGCCAGTCGCCGCGAGATCGGCAGCCCGAGGCCCGTGCCCTCGGTGAGCTGTGTCTTGCCGAGCTGCACGAACTCGTCGAAGATCTTCTCCTGATCCGTCGGCGCGATCCCCTCGCCCTCGTCGCTCACCTCGAGCACGATGCCGCCGTCGTCGCGCGGCCGCGACGTCACGCGGATCGGCTTCCCTCGCCCGAACTTGATCGCGTTCGAGAGGAGGTTGAGCAGGATCTGCCGCAGCCGCCGCGGATCGCTGATCAGCTTCACGGGCTCTCCCTCGTGGTCGAGGGTGAGCTCCGATCCGAATTGATCGGCGAGCGGGCGTACCGTCACGAACAGATCTTCGATCAGCGCGGGGAAGTACACGGGCTGTAGCCGGAGATCGATCTTACCCGCCTCGATCTTGGACAGGTCGAGTACGTCGTTCACCAATTCCAGCAGGTGCTTCGCCGCCTTGTGCGTGCGCGTGATCCCTTCCGCCTGCTTCTCGTTGAGCGGGCCATAGATGTTCTCCAGCAGCAGCGTGCTGTAGCCGAGCACCGCGTTGATCGGCGTGCGGAGCTCGTGGCTCATCGAGGCGTAGAATCGGCTTCGGGCGGCCATGGCGCGTTCCAGCTCCGCCTGCCGGTCCGCCAGTTCGTCGTTCAGCGCCTTGAGCTCCGTCATCGCCGTCGCGAGCGATTCTGCCTGTGCCTGGAGCGCCGCCTCGGCGCGCCTGCGCTCGGAGATGTCGCGCGCGATCAGCGTGTACGTGCGCTTGTTGCGCACGTCGAGGCAGCTCGCGGTCGCCTCGATCGGGAACTGCTCACCGTTCGCGCGGAGCCCGACGAATGACAGGATGTGCCCCGACTCCGGCAGTTGCGAAGACGCGCCGTCACCCACCGAGGCGGAGATGCGGCAGATGCGCTCCAGCACCTCTTCGCGCATCGGCTCCGGGAAAAGCTGCTTCAGGTCGAGCGCCTTCGCCGCCGGCACCCCGAACATCCGCTCCGCCGCCGTGTTGAACAGCGAGATCTTCCAGTCCGCGTCGAACACGATGATCGCGTCCATCGCCGATCCGACGATCTCGGAGAAGCGCGCCTCCGACTCGGTCAGCTCCAGCATGTGCTTCAGCTCGAGCTCACGCAACTCGCTCGCCTGGAGCAGTACCTGCTGAGAGGACAGCTGCTTCTGCTTGAGGTACAGGTCGACGAAGACGTTGACCTTCGAGCGGAGGATGTCGGGCTGGAACGGCTTCGCGAGATAGTCCACCGCCCCCACCGAATACCCCTCGAACACGTACTCCTCGTCCTTGCTGATCGCCGTGAGAAAGATGATCGGGATGTACTTCGTCCGCTCGCGCGCCTTGATGAGCCGAGCGGTCTCGAAGCCGTTGATGCCCGGCATCTGCACGTCGAGCAGGATCACGGCGCAGTCGTGCAGGAGCAGCTTCCGCAGCGCTTCGTCGCCCGAGTACGCGCGGATGAGCCGCTGGTTGAGCGGTTCGAGGATCGCCTCGAGCGCGAGCAGGTTCTCCGGCCGGTCGTCGACCAGCAGGATCTCGACCGGCTCGCTCGGATACTCGACCTCGAACAGCGGTGCGCTCACCGCGTTCGGCGAATCTCGGCGCGGTAGCGGCGTCGCCCCCGTGCTCATGCGTCCTCCCGCTCTGGTACGCCCGCTGGCAGAGTGATTAGATAAGCGATGATCGCCTCGAGCGACATGATGCGCGCGCGCGGCACGGCGCGGCGCGCGGCCGTCGGCATCAAACTGCTCTCCGCGCTGTCGGGGTCCTGCACCAGCGCCAGGCCGCCGCGATCCGAGATCCGCCGCAGCCCGTCCGCGCCGTCGGCGTTCGCGCCCGTGAGCACGATCCCCACCGTGCGGTGCGCGTAACTGTCCGCCGCCGAGCTGAACGTGACGTCGATCGACGGCCTGCTGTACCGTACCGGGGCATCCGTGCTCAGGGCGAAGTGGCCAGGCTCTACCAGTGTGTGATAGTCCGGCGGAGCGACGTAGATGTGTCCGTGCTCGAGCGGCATCTTGTCCTCCACCTCGCACACCTCGAGCGACGAGCGCTCCTGCAGCAGCGTACGCAGGAGATGGTCCGAATCCTTGTGACGATGTTGCACGAGAGCGACGGCCATCTGGAAGGATTCAGGGAGTCCGGACACCAGCGTCCGGAGCGCAGCGAGCCCGCCCCAGGACGTGCCCACCACGACGAGATCGTAGCCCACTCCGGGTGCGCTCGCCATCACTTGACCTTCCGGTAGAGCTTCTCCACGGGACTCAACTTCTCGTAGCACGGCTCGTACTGCGAGAACTTGAGCGACTCCTTGCTCCCCAGCGCGAGAATGCCGAACATCACGAGCGAGCCGTAGAACAGCGAGTGCACCCGATTCTGAAGCGTCTTGTCGAAGTAGATCAGCACGTTGCGACAGAAGATCACGTGGAACTCACTGAACGATCGGTCGGTGACGAGGTTGTGCTGCGAGAACACGATGTTGCGGGTGAGCGACGGGGTGAACAGCGCTCCGTCGTACTTCGCCGTGTAGTACTCCGAGAACGACCGCTTGCCCCCGGCGCGCAAGTAGTTCTCGGTGTACTCCTGCATCCGGTCGAGGGGGAAGATCCCCTGCCGCGCCCGTTGCAGCACCACGTCGTTGATGTCGGTCGCGTACAGCCGCGCCCGATCATAGAGCCCTTCCTCCTCGAGCAGGATGGCCATCGAGAACACTTCTTCGCCGGTCGAGCAGCCTGCGTGCCAGATCCTGATGAACGGATACGTGCGCATCAGCGGGATCACCCGCTCGCGGAACTCCTTGTAGAACGACGGATCGCGAAACATCGCCGTGACGTTCACGGAGAGGTCGAGCAGCAGCCGCTCCATCGCGTCCTGATCGTGGAGGATGCGCGCCTGCAGCTCGGAGATGGTGGCCAATCCCTCGCCCTCCACACGCTTCCATAAGCGACGCCGGATCGACGCGTACGCATACGACCGGAAGTCGAACCCGTAATGCCGGAAGACCCCTTCCAGGAGCAGCTCGATCTCGAGCCGCTCCAAGTCGGGGCTGTAGCTGAGCGGCGGTCCTGGGAGGGACTGCCCCTCGCTCACCGGTACAACCATACCCGCATGAGACTCAACAGCTGCTCGGTGTCCACCGGCTTGGTGATGTAGTCCGACGCGCCGGCTGCGATGCACTTCTCGCGGTCGCCCTTCATCGCCTTGGCCGTCAATGCGATGATCGGAAGCGACTTGAGCGCCGGCATGTCCCGGATCGCCCGCGTCGTCTCGTAGCCGTCCATCTCCGGCATCATCACGTCCATGAGCACGAGGTCGAAGTCCTGGCGCTCCCGCAGCAGCGCCACGGCGTCCTTTCCGTTCTCGGCGAACGACACGTTCATGCCGTGATCCTCGAGCATGCTCGTCAGCGAGAAGATGTTCCGCACATCGTCGTCGACGACGAGCACGCGCTTGCCGGCGAACACGGCGTCCGCGTTGTGCAATCGCTCCAGCATCCGGCGCTTCTGCTCGGGCAGCTTCGCCTCCACGCGGTGGAGAAACAGCGCCGTCTCGTCCAGCAGCCGCTCCGGCGACTTCACGTCCTTCACGATGATCGTCTCGGCGAACTTGCGCAGCTTCGTCTCCTCGGCCGGCGACAGATCCTTTCCAGTGTAGATGATGATCGGCAGATCCCACATCTGTGGGTTCGCCTTCACCGTCTCCAGCAGCTGGAACCCGTCCATCTCCCGGAGACCGAGGTCGAGCACCATGCAGTCGAAATGCCCCGAGGCGAGCTCGCGCAGCGCGTCCTCTCCCGTGGCGACGGCCGTGATCTCCACGTCCTCGTGGCTGATCAGCTCGATCATGCTCTTCCGCTGCGTCTCGTCGTCCTCCACGACCAGCAGCCGCTTCACCGACGTGTCGATGAACGTGGCGATCCTCGCGAACGATTCATCGAGCGCCTCCTTCGTCACCGGCTTCTCGAGATAGGCCAGCGCGCCCGACTTGAGTCCCTGCTGCCGCTCCCGGATCCCTGTGATGATGTGTACCGGGATGTGCCGCGTCTGCGGATGATGCTTCAGCCGGTCGAGTACCGCCCATCCGTCCATCCCCGGCATGTCGATGTCCAGCGTGATCGCGTCCGGCTCGAACGCGTGCGCCAGCTTGAGCCCCGCCTCGCCGTCCAGCGCGCACAGCCCCTTGAACCCTTTGTCGCGCGCCATCTCGAGCAGCACCTTGGAGAAGGTGCTGTCGTTCTCGATGATCAGGACCACGCGATCCCCGCCCTCGATCTGGTCGCGGTCGTCGTCAAAGCCCTCGGGGCGAGGCAGCGAGTCGCGCGACATCACGAGATCGCGGTCTTCCTCGATCTTGGGCGCCGTGGCGAGGCCGCCGCCGGACGCTGTCCAACTATCGGTCTGCCTGGCCCGCTGCGGCCACGCCTGCGTCACCGACACTGGCGTCGCGAGCGAGCGTCGAGGTCCACTGGCCCTACCTCGCGAGGAGCCGCCGCCGTCCGCCCACGAATCGCCGCGATCGCGCCGGCGCGCAGAGGAATCCTCGTCGCCCCTCGGCGCATCGGCCTCCACGTACCGTGAGGGCAGGAACAGCGTGAACGTGCTCCCGTGGCCCGGTGTGCTCTCGACGCGGATCTCGCCTCCCAGCAGCCGCGCGATCTCTCGGCTGATCGACAGACCAAGGCCGGTCCCGCCGAACTTGCGGGTCGTCGTGCCGTCCGCCTGCTGGAACGCCTCGAAGATGAGCTGCTGCTTGTCCTTCGCGATCCCGATGCCCGTGTCCGTCACCGCGAAGGCGATCACCGTCTCCGCCTGATCGAGGATCCGGCTCGCGAACCGCTTGCCCTTCTCCGCCTTGCGGATGGTGAGCGTCACCCCGCCCACCTCGGTGAACTTCACGGCGTTGGAGAGCAGGTTCTTGATCACCTGCTGCAGGCGTTGGCCATCCGTGTAGATCGTCGACGGCAGGTCCGGCAGCACGTCCACGGTGAGGTTGAGCCCCTTCTGCTGCGCCACCTGCTCGAAGCTGCGCCGCGTGAACGAATCGACGTCGTGAAGCGGCACCTCGGCGGGGTTCACCTCCATCTTCCCCGCCTCGACCTTCGACAGGTCGAGGATGTCGTTGATCAGGTTCAGCAGGTCCGTGCCCGACGAATGGATCGTCTGCGCGAACTCCACCTGCTTCGGCGTGAGGTTGTTGTCCTTGTTGTCCGACAACAGCTTCGCCAGGATGAGCAGCGAGTTGAGCGGCGTGCGCAGCTCGTGGCTCATGTTCGCCACGAACTCGCTCTTGTACTTGGAGCT
>JBDSDB010000277.1:0-3449 GCA_039920785.1 Gemmatimonadaceae bacterium | reverse complement strand
CCAGCGCGACCATCGCCGCCGCCGCTCCGATCCACGCGCGCACGAGGCGCACCCTCGCGAACGCGGCGACGTACCGCTCGTCAACCGTCGGCATCGCTTCGGTCCGTCCTCGCGCATCGCTCCGCTTCACGCGCGACGAGCGCGGAGACGGTGGCGTGTGCGTGTGCGTGAGTGTGTACCGTCGGATCAATGCGAGCCACATGGCTACCATCCCCTGTGCGCGTCCAATCCCGTTTCTCTCTCAGGAGAAAAGCACCGGCGCGTGACACGCGGAGCACGCGGTATTCCAGCGGCGCGACGTGCTCCGGAGGCTTCTCGTGGCGTCCGAAAAGCGCGGGAACGGGTGACGCGGATGCAGCGGATTTCAACGGATCAACGGCGACGACAACAGCCAACTGAATTGGGTCGCGGAGCGAGGCTGTACGCCGCAGGTCAACGTCGCATCACACGCTCGCCGCGCCATGCGGACACCAACGCAGGATCACCGTGCCCAGCACCGTGTGATCGTCGCGCGGAATCGTGATGGGCGGAAAGGCCGGGTTCAGCGAGAGCAGCTCCAGACGCGTGCGCGTCACTCTGCCGACACGCTTCACGACGTAACCGGCGTCGGGCACCTTGGCGAGGATCACCGTGTCCCGAACGACCTGCGGATCGATGCGCACGAGCACCGAGTCGCCCGTGTGCAGCAGCGGATCCATGCTCTCCCCCACCACGCTCAGCGACACGTACTGCCCGGCGGGCGCATCGTCGGGGACGCGCACCCACACGTCGCATGACTCGTCCCAGAGATCGCGCCCGGCGCCGGCCGCCACGCCAAGATCGAGCTGCGGCGCGGCGCGCAGCACCCCGGCCTCGTGCAACACCTGGGAGATCATTCCCGCCACCGCCGGCCGCTCCGCGCTCGGCAACCCGCTCACGAGCCGCACCTTGAGCCGCGCCCCCGCCGCCGCCGCCCCCATCCGCGCGGCCGCCGCGGCGATCCGGTTCGCGCTCCAGCCCGCAGCCGAGCGGTGCGGTGCATTGAGCTCGTGCTCCAGCCACGCGACGAGCCGCTCGTCCGTGTAGAACGGAGAGTCCGCACGGTACATCTCCGCGCCGACCGCCATCTCCACGAGCACGTCCTGCTGCCGGATCACCGCGAGGCGCTCGGCGCGGCTGAGCTCATGGGTCTCCGTATCGCGTCTCGATGCTTTCATCGTTCCGTCCTTGGATGCCGGGACATGACGCTACGCCTCACGGGCGAGAGGGTCGTCCGATCCCTGTGTGAGCACGCTCGCGCCGATCCGGGCGCGGCAGCGACGAAAAAAACGTTGGAGCTCTCGCGCGTCGTCCGGCTCCAGGGAGTTCATGTATCGCATCGCCGCCTCCGTGAGCCGCGCGCGCAGCCGCTCCAGCCGTTTGCGCGCGACGACGTACGACACACCCAGCCACTCGGCGATCTCGCGCTGCGGAATGTTCTCCGCCACGGCGACGAGCAGCTGCCGCTCGTCGTCGGTGAGGCCCTCGATGAGGCGGGCCGAGAGCCGCTCCAGCACCGGGAGCATCGGCGCGCCCTCCCAGGAAGGCCCGCGACTCGCGCGCTGGCTGCCCTCCGAGCACCCGGCTGCCGCGTCCGCGGCGCTGACGAACTCGGAATCCGCGTATGCATCACGCACGGCTTCTCTCACCACTCGGCCCCGGCGCGTGCGCGCGCGCCTCGAGTTCAGCAGCTTGTTCCGGAACGCCGCAAGGAGATACATGCGCGGGTTCTCCGGCAGCGGTGAGCTACGCGTCATGAACTGCATCGCCACGTCGTCGAGCAGCTCGCCGACGAACTCATCGCGATCGAGGCTCGGCAGTCCGGCCCGGCGCGCGTAGTCGAGCAGGATGCGGTGATGCCGCTCGACGAACAGCGCGAACGCGCCCGCGTCGCCACGCCGCATGGCGGCGACGATCTCCACGTCCGGCACGATGCTCCCCCTTCCTCGCTGCGCGATCGGCGTTCCGTCATCCGTGCCTCCGCCTCCCCCTCCCCCTCCCCCTCCCCCTCCGTGCCCCGGTCTGCGCATCTACCTGCGGCCTCGTCGCATGTCCCAGCTCTCTCGGTGACGCCAGACGTCGTCGTCCGGCGCATCACCCACGCATCATCTTCCCTGAGAGAGACACCAGGCTGTGACAGCTCCTCGGGAGTGCGCCACCGTCACCGTCCGTGCGGGCGATGCCGGACCATCCAGCCGCGCAGGCGCCGCTCGAGGCGCATCAGAACGCGCGGCGTCAGCGAGGGCCGCTCGAGCGCGGTCCGCAGGGTGGCGGCGCGCTGCTCCGAGAACCCGATCGCTTCGGCACGCTCGATGAGCGAAAGCACGTCGTGCACGGCGTTGGCTCGGCGCTGAAGAGGATCAGCGTCGCTCGAGCGCTGGCGCTCCGAGACCGGGGGCGCGACCGCCGGTGCGACCGCGGGAGCGACTGTCAACGGAAGAGAGAGCGGCGATGCCGACGCGATGCCGACGGCGCGCGTCACGAGCCGCGCTCGCTCGCGCACAGCCTTCTCCATCTCCTCTCGGCTGGGACGCCGCACCGACGCGGTGAACCCCAGGTTCGCCAGCGCCCGCCCGATCGCCGACGTTTCGGTGTTCTCCAGGCAGGCGACCAGGTTGACTTCCCCATCGCCCTCACGCTCGGAGGCCCAGCCAGTCGCGGCCGGCCGCCGGTCGTCCGCTCCGCGAAACACCAGCGCGAGGAAGGTGATCTCCTTCGCCGTGCGCGAGTGTAGCCGAGTCACGATCCGGCCTGCGGGGTATCGCTCGTAGAAGAGCGTGATGCGGTCAGCGACCAGCGCGTAATCCGCCAAGCCCGGGTCACCCAGTCGTGTCTTCGCCATGGTTCCACCTCCGTCCAAAAGTGCCAGTCCATCCCTACCTTTGGACGATATACCGAATAAATACCGAAAACAAGATGTACAATTCCGACCTCGCGAGTGCCCGCTGAACCTGCCGAGCTCTGTTTCTCACGACACTATACCGACGTCATCCCGTGACTGCTGGCGGAAGATCGGGCCGAGGCGGAAAGGCTATAAGATTATGCGGCACAACACTTTACATAGCACGTCGCACTGACTAGCTTATGATTATCGATCCCTACCCGCGCCCGCGACGGCGGCGCTTCGATCCACATCAGAGACAGAGAGAGGCAGATGCGTCCAGCGATCTCGCTGCAGAACGTGTTGGTGGGTGCGAGTGCGCTGCTCCTCGCGGGTGCGCAGTTCGCGCCGCATCCTGACCGGTCCGGTCCGGTGCTCACCGCAGTCGCTTCGTTCGTGTCGGCCAGGCCCGTCGCGACCGTGGCCGGCGGCGAATCGTCCACGTCGATCGAGATCGGCTCGGTGACGATGGCAGCGCTCGAGGCGTTTTCGAGCGCGGTGCGACCGCTCAGCCGTCCGGAAGCGCTGAAGGACGCCTTCCGGAGCTACT
>JBDSDB010000276.1:0-28828 GCA_039920785.1 Gemmatimonadaceae bacterium | reverse complement strand
TCGCACCGGCGACGAGCGCCACGAGCACGCTCGCGGGCACGAGACGGAACCATGCCGCGGCCGCGACGGGCACCATGAGCAGCGCCGCCAGCGCCAGTCGCCCTCGATCGTGGCTGGTGTTCAGCGCCGCGGCGATGCCGAGCAGCAACCAGAGCCAGGGCTCGGCGATGAAGATCGCATCGCCGTAGATCCAGCGTGAGTCGAACGGCCAGAACGGGTGAATGCCGTACGAGTTCCACGAGTCGAGCACGAGGTGACTCACCAGCGCGATGGCGATGAGCCCGGCCACCCGTCCCCGAATCGGGCGCACGTGACGGCGCACTGCGGGGAGCATGCACAGTGCGCCGAGCAGCAGCGCGCCCACCGCGAGTCCGGCGATCGTGTGCGTGTGACCGCGATGATGCAGCAGGCTGCCGAGGGGAGGGGGCGTGATCCGCGTGTACAGTAGATCCGCGTCAGGCAGATTGGCGGAGACGATACCGGCTACGAAGAAGACTCCGCGCTGCGCCCGCGTCGCGCCGGCGGGCAGCGCGAGCTCGGCGAGCGTCGCGCCGACCAGTGAGTGCGTGATGTTATCCACGGCAGAATAGTAAATTGCGGGATGCCACCTCCGCGCACGTTCGAGCAGGAATGGCTCTGGGGCTGGGACGAGACCCCGGGGATCGTCTCGGTCCACGCTGAGGCCGACGGACGGGTCATCGTGTGGCGGCGGATCCCCGAGAGCGGCGCGCTGGTTCGCGAGGACGAGCGCTTTCGTCCATGGGCGCTCGTCCGCGACCTCGACGATCTCACGCATCTCGGCGCGGGGCTCGGCGCGGACGGCGACGCCGGTGCGAGCGTCCGCTACCGAGCGCTGGACGGTCCCGGCGCGCTGCGCTTCCTCGTCAGCGCGGACGACGGCCGTGCACTCGGTGCAGCGCTGCTGCGCGGCGCGTCGGAGCGGCTGGGCCGGCGCGTCGGGCATCTCGCCGAGGTGGGCGACGACGTGCTCTACCTCCCGCCCGACGAGCAGTATCTCGTCGCCACGGGCCGCACGTACTTTCGGAGCCTCCCCTTCGATGACGTGCATCGCATGCAGTTCGATCTCGAGACCACCGGGCTCGATGCAGAGAGCGCGCGCATCTTCATGATCTCGGTGCGCTATCACTCGGGCATGACCGAGGTTCTCGAAGCGCGCGACGAGAGCGACGCGGCGGAGGCCGAGCTGATCCGCCGGCTCATGGAACGCGTCGCGACCGCCGATCCGGACGTGATCGAGAACCACAACCTGCACGGTTTCGACATTCCCTTCCTCGAACGGCGCTCGCGACGGCTTGGCGTGTCGTTCTCGCTGAGTCGCGTCGCCGGGATGACGCTCCGCCAGCGCGGCGCGCGCCGAGGCGTCGCCACGGGTAACCCCGACGGGCGCCGGCACATCCGGTTCGTCGCGCCCGGACGTGAGCTCATCGACACGCTCGACACCGTGCGCCGACACGACATCGCCACGCGCGAGCTGCCGGGTCACGGACTGAAGATCGTCGCGAAGCATCTCGGCATCGCGGGGCCCGAGCGTGAGTACATCCGCGGCGATCAGATCTACGCGACGTACCGCACCGATCCCGAGCGCGTGCGCCGCTATGCCACGGACGACGTGCGGGAGGTTGCCGCACTGTCGCGGATGCTCGGCGGCGCAGCATACGCCCTCGCGCAGATGGCACCCCGTCGCTACGAGCGCCTCGCCGATGCCGGCGCCGCCACCGGTGTCATCGACCCCCTGCTCGTGCGCGCGTACGTGCGCGCTGGGGCCGCGCTGCCGGCGCATCAGGAGAGCGACGGCACGCCGCACAGCGGCGCCGCGCTCCATCTCTTCGCCACCGGCGTCGCGCACCGCATCGTCAAGGCCGACGTCGCCAGCCTGTATCCCTCACTCATGCGCGCCTACCGCATCGGGCCGGCGCGCGACCGGCTCGGCGCGCTGCTCGCCCTGGTGGACGGGCTGGTCGAGGAGCGCCTCGCGGCAAAGTTCAAGGCGCGCGCCGCGCCGGCCGGCTCGGTCGAGCGGCACTCGCACGAGGCGATGTCGGCCGCACTCAAGATCGTCGTCAACTCGGCGTACGGATATCTCGCCGCCGGAGGAGCGCTCACACGCTTCGCCGATGTGCACGCGGCCAACGAGGTCACGCGTCGCGGACGCGAAGTGCTCGCCTTGCTCTGCCGCGAGCTCGGCGCGCGCGGCGTGACACTGCTCGAAGCAGACACCGACGGCGTGTACTTCGCCGTGCCCGCGTCGTGGAGCACTGACGACGAGCGACGCGTCGTGTCGGAGGTGGCCGCCCTGCTGCCGCCGCTCGTCCAGCTCGAGATGGAAGGGCGCTACGCCGCGATGCTCTCTCACGAGCCGAAGAACTACGCCCTGCTCGGCTACGACGGCACGCTCATCCTGCGCGGCGTCGCCTTCCGCTCGAGTCGGGCGGAGCCGTACGGCGAGCGCTTCCTTCGCCAGGCCATTGTCTGCTTGCTGCGCGGAGACCTCGTCGGGGTGCGCGACGCGTACGTCGACACGATCGGCGCGCTGCGTGCGCGATCCCTGCCCACGCACGATGTGTCGTCCCGCGTTCGCCTGACGAAGACACCGGCGCAGTACGAGGAGTCGATGACCAAGCGGCGCGAGCTCGCGTACGAGGCGGTGCTCGCGAGTGGCCGAACGCGGTGGAGCGTCGGCGAGCGCGTGCGCGTCTACCGCAGAGAGAATGGCGACGGTGGACTGGCCACGTCTTCCGACGAGGATACGCCGATCCCCGACCTGCGCGACTACGACGCCGAACATTACGCCCGCGTCCTGCGGACGACGTACGCCGAGCGGCTCGCGACCGCCCTGTCGCCGGAGGACTTCGAGGAGGTGTTCGCCGACCCCGATCAGTTCTCGCTCTTCGCGCCGTCCATCGGCGCGATCCGCACACGGCTCACCATCGAGGCACTCACGAGCCGTTGACCGGCCCGTTCACACCGCCGCGAGTCGCCGCTCGGCGGGGCGCACCACCAGCGTGTACACGAGCGCCGACGAGACGGCGCAGACCGCCATCATCCCGGTCATCGCGATGGCCGACTTGCCATCGAACAGCGCCGCCACGATCGCGCTCGCCAGCGCGCCGGTGAGCATCTGCGTGCCGCTCAGCACCGCGCTCGCCACGCCGGCGATGGACGCCATCGGCTCGAGCGCGCCCTGCGCGGCGTTCGGCCTGACGATTCCGTGTCCCACGAAGCCGACGATCACTAAAGGCACGAGCGTGGTGACGCGCAGCGCGCCAGCGATGGTGAGCGCCACGAGAAGGAGCGCGGTCGTCACGATCGCGACCATTCCCCACGCGATCAGCCGCGAGTGCGCGACCCCTCGACGTGTGAGCCGCGCGTTGGTGAACGCGCCAATCATCAAACCTCCCGACGTGGCCGCGAACAGCAGGCCGTACATCCGCTGCGAGAGGCCGAGCAGGCCGATGAGCACCAGCGAGGAGGCCGACACGTACGCGAACAGGCACGCGAAGTTGAGTGCGATCATGAGGGCGAAGCCGAAGGTCACCGGATGGCGCAGCACGCGGAGATAGCTGTCGACCACGCCGCGGAACGTCAGGGCGCCAGGTTCTCCGCGCGTCGCGCTCTCGTCCAGCCCGAACGACGCTGCGACGAACAGCAGTGCAGCGCCGACGGCGAGCGCACCGTAGATCGCGCGCCATCCGCCGAACTGCGCGATCGCGATGCCGAGCGTGGGCGCGATGATCGGCGCCACACCGCCCGCCAGGTTCACGTAGGATTGCTTGACTCGAGCCTCGACGCCCGTGAACAGATCGCGGACCACGGCGAGCACGAGCACCGAGCAGCCGCCCGCACCCACGCCCATGAGCACGCGCCACATCAGAAGCGCGTGGAGCGATTGCGAGAACGCGCCAAGCGCGCCAAAGAACGCGAACATGCCACAGCCCGTGAGTAGCACGGGCCGCCGGCCGAAGTGATCCGACAGCGGTCCGAACACGAGCGGCCCCACCGCGAAGCCGGCGAGGAACACGCTCAGCGTCAGCGCCGCCCGTCCCGCCGGCACGTGCAGCGACCGCGCCGTCTCGGCGAGCACGGGCAGCCCCATGTCGGTGGCGAACGAAGCCAGCGTGACGAGCGCCCCGAGCAGCAGCGTGAACGTCAGCGAATGCGGGTTCAGCCGAGCGGTGGCTCGCGCTGAATCGGGTCGTGGGGGGTGCGCCAAGTGGTGACGTGTCGCGGGCGGGTCGGTCGGCGCGCGCGAGCGCGAGCGGCGGAGCTTCTCCTCAAGGCTAATGGGGCGCGGGATCGGGCGCGACGGATTGCCCGCTGACTCTCGATCATCGCCCTCTCAGGTGCAGATCCGCGAACGCGAGGAACTGCTGCCAGTCGTAGAGCGTGACGTCGTGGATGCCCGGACGGATGTGGAAGCCGATGCGTCCTTCGAGTGCCGGACGATCGATCTCGGGCATCGAGGCGGGAAGCGCGACCGGCGCGCCCAGCAAACGATACACCGGCTCCGCGCCCTTGCCCGCGAGGAACATCCCCTTCGGATCGGCCCATAGGTCCGCCGCGGCGGCCGCGATGTACACCGGTCGCGGCGCGAGGAGGGCGATCAGCTCGTGTTGGTCCACCGGCAGCTCGGATTCTCGGCCGTCGTACTTGCGAAAGTTGCGCGCGAACCAGTAGGGGAAGCCGTTGTTGATGACGGCCACGGTCTCCCCGAAATTGCGCCGCGAGAGCTTGGCGCCGCCGGTACCCGATTCGTTCGCGATCACCATCGCGAATCGAGTGTCGCGCGCGCCGGCCCAGAGCGACGCCTTGCCCGTGCGCGAGTGGCCCATGAGCGCGACGCGCCGCGCGTCCACGTCGGGATCGCGCTCCAGATAATCGAGCGCTCGGCTCAATCCCCAACCCCACGTCGCGAGTGCGGCCCACTCGTCGGACTGCGGCCCGGTCTGACCAGCCTTGTAGAAGAACGGACGCACGCCATTCGAGACGCGGTCCTTCGCGTCGGGGTCGAGATCGCCCAGATAGACGGCGGCCAACCCGTAGCCGCGCGCGAGGATGGTATCGATCGGCCACCGGCTCGCCTCCCTACCACGAGGAGCGGGGCCGCGCGCCGTGTCCGGTCGCGGCCTGTCCCGCAGGAAGTGCGGCGAGATGGAGACACCGGGGTCCGACGTGATCGTGTGATTGCCGTACGTCAACGCGAGAAAGATGGGGACGGGCCCGCGTCGCCCATTCGGGATGTAGAGGAGGACGTCGATGAACGGCTCCTCCTGCCCAGCCATGAGGTGGATGCGTACTTCCTTGCGCGTGGCGCGCCCGCCGAGTGCGTCCGCATCCACGGAGCGTGTGTCGAATCGCATGCCCGCCGGTCGCTCGGGCGATCGCCCGTACACTTCGCGCTCGAACACGGCGAACAGCTCGGGTCGTCGCTCGCGAAACCATTCGTCAGGTGTCCGCACGCGCGTGCCATTCTCGCGAACCAGTGGATCGGGGAGCGTGTACGGCGCGACCCTTGTCTCGTCGTCGTTCACGGACGTTCGCTGCGGAGTCATCTGGGCGGAGAGCGAGAGAGGAGCGGCGAGTGTGGCTGCCGTCGCGAGCACGCACGACGCACGCAACGCTCGAGAGCGTGCATCACCTTGCGAGGGAAAGCCTCTACCGTTCGATCGAGCATGCATGACCGATTCCACTGAACCCCATGGCTGATTCGGCGACCCGTAGCAGACGTCCTCGTCGCCGATGAATATGGGATCGGGGAACGGACCTCGTAACGGCGCCGTCGTCTGCGTCAGATCGCCCTCGCGTCCTCCGACATCACACCGAAGAGATTGCCGTCTGGATCCTTCACGTACCCGAGCCAGCCCATCGCCGGGATCGCCGCAACGGGCAACGCTTCCGAGCCGCCGAGCGAGAGCGCCGCCGCGTACGACTCGCGCGCCGAAGCGACACGGACCGTGCAGACGGACGCATTCACCGGCTGTCCGCTCGCCGGCGCGCTGCTTCGACGCGGCAGCAGGCCGCCGTTGATCCCTGATTCCGCGTCGTCCCCCGTGCGGATCATCCAGTATCCATCGGGTGGTCCCCACGGCTCGAACGTCCAGCCGAACAGCTGGGTGTAGAAGCGGATGAGAATCTCAGGATTGGTGGCGTGAATCTCGAAGTGGTTGACGCGCGGCATCGCAGCTCCGTTGAGGGGGTTGGCTCCTGATCGTACTCCAGATCGGTTCGAGGCGCACGCAATGTGGGACAGGACGCGGATTCGCGGTACGAACGGATGGACCCGCGCAACGAAATCGACGCGGCCGCGACGGCCAGGGGCGATCGCGCCTCGTTCGACGTGCGCCACCGCGCGGCGGCGCGGCGGACTGAAGCGAGGAATCGAGTGGATGCCCCGCAGCACTCGCAAACCGTCGACGCCGTCGTGAGATTCCATTGTGGCGCGCGGGTGTTCGGCCGCGTGCGATCCCCTGGCACCGAGTGGACGATGAGCAACGGCGAGCGATCGGGCGGCGAGGACGTGACGTGACGACGCGAGGGTTCGTTGGGCGACGCCCGGCGGAGGAGACCGCGCGTCGCCTCCCGCCCGGCCAGTACCGCACGGACGACTTCCCTGTCCTCTCGCTCGGGCCCACGCCGCACATCGACATGGCGACGTGGAAGTTGACGCTCAACGATGGACCTCGTCCGCTCGCGAGCTGGAGTTGGGAGGAGCTCGATGCGCTTCCGCGGAGCGCCGTGCAGAAGGACATCCACTGCGTCACCAAGTGGTCCAAGTTCGACACGCAGTGGCAGGGGGTCAGCATCGACGACCTCTTCGCCGCAGCCGGGATCAGTCCGCCGTCGGCGTATCTCCTGGCGCAGTCGTACGACGGCTACGACACCAACCTCCCCGTCGCGGATCTCGTCGGTGGCAAGGCGATGATCGCCACGCGATACGCCGGCCAGCCGATCGATGCCGAGCACGGTGGGCCAGCGCGTCTGCTCGTGCCGCACCTGTATTTCTGGAAGAGCGCGAAGTGGGTGAAGGCGCTGCGCTTCACCGCGCGCGACGAGGCGGGATTCTGGGAGCTGCGCGGATATCACATGTACGGCGACCCCTGGCGGGAGCAGCGCTACACGAACGACCCGTGACGGCGAGCCTTCCGGTCGAGGGGCAATCGCCCTGGCACGAGGCAGTCATCGAGCGGATCGTGCGGCGCACGCCGCGTGTGTCGAGCCTCTTCCTCCGCGCCCCGCTCGACACGCACGACGCCGGTCAGCATCTGGATGTGCGGCTCACTGCGCCCGATGGCTACCAGGCCGCTCGCAGCTACTCCATCGCGTCCGCGCCCGGTGATGCGCTCATCGAGCTCGCGGTCGAGCGGCTCGAGGATGGCGAGGTCTCCCCCTACTTCGTGGACGTCGCGATGCCCGGCGACACGATCGAAGTGCGTGGACCGCTGGGTGGCCACTTCATCTGGCGCGAGCAGGATGGCGGGCCGCTGCTCCTCGTGGCCGGCGGCTCCGGCATCGCGCCCCTGATGGCCATCCTGCGGCATCGCGCCCGCACGTCTCCGAAGACGGAAGCGATGCTCGCGTACTCCTCGCGCCGCTGGGAGGAGATCATCTTCCGCGATGAGCTTCTCGCCACCGAGGCGAGCGATCCGCACTTCCGCCTCGTGCTCACCACGACGCGCGAGGCCGCACGACGGGCCACGGATCTCGACCGGCGGTTCGACCGCGAGCTTCTGCGCGACGTCCTGTCGCGATGGAGCGTCGCGCCCGCGCACGTCTACGTGTGCGGATCCACCCCTTTCGTGGAGTCGGTCGCGGACGCGCTCGTGCGCGAGGGCATCGCGCCCGAGCGAATCCGGACGGAGCGCTACGGCGGGGTGTGAGCCCGCGTCATGCGTGCGCCGCCCACGCGAGATCGCCCGGCTCGTACGGAATGCAGGGCTCCCACTTGCCCGGCGTCTCCTCGTAGCGCTGCGCCTTGGTCGTGCCGATCTCCGATGTGAAGTAGCCGAGCAGCGCGAGCTCCTTCATCATGCGGAAGTAATGTGTGGGCGACTCCGCCGTGATCGTCGGCGCCGGGTTCGCCTTGGACGCCGCTGCGTTCTCCTGGCGCTGGTCCGAGAGGTACGCATCGCCCTCCTTGCCCGCTGGGCCGGCGTCGGCCACGACCGGCACCGGCGGCAACCCCTTCTTGGCGCGGATCACCGCATCGCGCGCATCCATCGCGTGCTTCTGCTCGCGGTCGAGCGCCGTCAGCACGGCCAACCGCTGCGGCGGCGTGGCGGCCATGAAGGTCACCTTGTGCGCCTGCTGCGTTGCCTCGTCCACCTTTCGCATCCCGTCGCGGAACCGCTGCTGTTCCTCGGGGCTGTACCCGTCGGTGACCATCAGCGCCATGAAGGCACCAGTCTTCGCGGCCTTCGCGCCTGGTGTCTTCGTCTCCGGAAGGATCGTCTCGGCGATCTCGTCCAACAGGGCGATCTCGTCGCTCGTGAATGCGCCGGCGGCGACCGGCGCCTTGACGGGCGGCGGCGACTGCGCCTTCTCGCACGCGGTGAGCAAGTTCGTCCCGCCCACGAGTGCCGCGCCGCCGAGGAGGGCGCTCACGCGGCGGATCGCCTCACGCCGGTCCATCGTCTGACTCGGCTCCTTCACTTCGTTGTCTGTCGACATGGGTTCGGGCCGGATCAGAGGGAGCGTCGATTGAGCTCGTTCACGGCGAAGTCCGCGGCACGCGCGGTCAGGGCCATGTACGTGAGCGATGGATTCACGCACGCGGCGGACGCCATGCACGCACCGTCCGTGACGAACACGTTCGGCGCGTCCCACACCTGGTTGTGCGAGTTGAGCACCGACGACTTGGGATCCTTGCCCATCCGCGCCGTCCCCATCTCGTGGATGCCCATGCCGGGGAAGTATTCGTTGTCGTACGTACTCACGCGCTTCACGCCCGTCTGCTCGAGCAGCTCGGCCATGTCGGCGATCATGTCCTTGCGCATCTTGCTCTCGTTCTCGCCCGTCGCGCAATCGATCTTCAACACCGGGAGCCCCCACTTGTCCTTCTTGGCCGTATCGAGCGCGATGGTGTTCGCGTGGTTCGGCAGCATCTCTCCGAACGCCGTCCCTCCGATCGTCCAGTCGCCCGGCAGCGACATCTCGTCCTTGAAGGCGGCGCCCACACCCAGCTCCTTCACGGCACGTGCCCAGCCGGAGCGACTCGCGCTCCCCTGATACCCGAAGCCGCGCAGATACTCGCGCTTGTCGCCGAACAGGTTGCGATACCGCGGGATGTAGAACCCGACCGGACGACGGCCGTGATAGTACTTGTCCTCCATCCCCTCGATGGATCCCTCGGCGCCGCAGCGAAAGTGATGGTCCATCAGGTTGTGTCCGAGCTCGTCCGAGCTGCTCCCCAACCCGCCAGGCCACACGTCGGTGGCCGAGCGCATCAACAGCCACGTCGAGTTCATCGCCGACGCGCAGAGAAACACGATCTTCGCCGTGTAGTCCGTCGTCTGCTCGGAGACGGCATCGAGCACGCGCACTCCGGTCGCGCGCTTGGCGTTCTTGTCGTACAGCACCTCGGTGACGATCGACCACGGCTTGAGCGTGAGCTTCCCCGTCTTTGCCGCGGCGGGAAGCGTCGAGGATTGGGTGCTGAAGTACGCGCCGTACGGACAGCCGAGCCAGCACGCATTGCGGAACTGGCAGGGCGCGCGGCCCTCCTTCGCCTGCGTCAGGTTGGCGACGCGGCCCGGAACGATGCGGCGCTTGCCGCCGAACAATTTGTGCGCTCGGCCGGCAATCAGCTCCTCCCCGCAGTTGAGCGGGATCGCCGGCTGGAACTGGCCGTCGGGCAGCTGCGCGAGACCGTCGCGCGAGCCGCTGATGCCGGCGTGACGCTCGACGTGGTCGTACCACGGCGCGATCTCCGCGTACCGGATCGGCCAGTCGATCGCGATGCCGTCCTTCGCGTTCGCATTGAAGTCGAAATCGCTCCACCGGTAGCTGTGCCGACCCCACATCAGTGATCGGCCACCGACCTGATAGCCGCGATACCAGTCGAAGCGCTTGACCTCCGTGTACGGCGATTCCTTGTCGTTCGCCCAGAATGCGAGGTTCTTCTCGTTCAGCGGATAGTCCCGCTTGAGCACGGGGTACTCCTCCTCCATCGAGCGCGTTCGGCCGCCCCGATGCAGATACTCCCACGGCGCCTTCGTGGCATTCACGTAGTCCTTCACGTGTTCCACGTTTCGCCCGCGCTCGAGCAAGAGCACCTTGAGTCCCTTCTCGGTCAGCTCCTTGGCGGCCCAGCCGCCGGAGATGCCGGACCCTACTACTATCGCGTCATAGGACGTCGCCTGCACACGTGCCTCCTCTACCGTTGAGTGCCACTACATCGGGGCGCCACTGATCGAATATGCGGGGCGTGACGCTGGAGTGGGAGACGTGGGGGTGCGAGACGTGGAGGCGATCTTGCGTGCCACACGCGCGCGCGCCATGCTGAGCACGCATCAGGCGCGCCGCCCGTCCGATGGTGCGCGCCTCTCACACGCGGAATCCCCTTGTCATTCCTCCAGTCGCCGCGAGATCGCGCCGCGCTGCTCATCCTCGCGCTCGGCATCGCCATCGTCCTCGCCCTGGCGCCATTCCTGAGCGGGCTGCTGGGGACGGCGGTGCTCTACGTGATGTTCGTGCGCCTGTACGACCGCCTCGCGCGCAGGATGAGACCGGGACGCGCCGCGGCAGTCACACTCATCGTCGCGCTGCTCGCCATCGGGCTTCCGCTCGTGTGGCTCATCGGCGTCGTGATCGGGGAGGCGCCGGGCGCGCTGCGCGGCGTGCAAGGGAGCACGGCGTTCGCCGAGATCAGGCGGCTCCAGATCGGCACGGTGCAGGTCGGCGCCGAGATCGCGAAGGCCAGTGGGACGATCGTCTCATGGCTCTCCAGCCAGCTCTTCGCATTCGTCGGCGGCGCCACGTCTGCCGCGTTGAATCTCGTCATCGCGTTCTTCGGCCTCTACTACATGCTGCGCTCGGGAGAGGACGTGTGGAAGGCGGTGCGCCCGTACATCCCCTTCTCCCCACAGACCTCCGACGCGTTGCGCGATCGATTCGTCAGTGTGACGGAGGCAACGCTGCTCGGCACCGTCCTCGTCGCCGTGCTGCAGGGAGCGCTCGTCGGCGTCGGCTTCTGGATCGTCGGCCTGCCAAGCCCGCTGTTCTGGGGCACGGTCACGGCGTTCGCGTCCATCCTGCCCGTGCTCGGCAGCGCCCTCGTGTGGCTGCCGGGCGTGGTCGTCCTGCTGCTGCAGGATCGCTTTGGGGCGGCGGCAGGACTCGCATTCATCGGCGGCGTGCTCGCGAGCAATCTGGACAACCTGCTTCGCCCGCTCATCTACAAGCGCGTGTCGGACATCCATCCGATGATCACGCTGATCGGCGCCTTCGCCGGCGTGAAGTACTTCGGTCTGCTCGGCGTGCTCCTCGGACCGCTCGCCATCGCGTACCTGTTCGAGCTGGTCGAGTTCTACCGCGACGATTACGGCGCGAGCGACGGCGGACGACGCGGCTCCACGCGGGGGATCATCGACCCTGACGCCGAACGAAGAGTGGACGACGCGGCGGTGTGAGCGGCCGGGCCGGCGTGCGCGTCTCCGCGAAAGGTGCGTCCCGTCCGACCTACGTCTTCAGAGCCCGCGCATTGCTCCCTTGCTTCCGCCGCTCTGACGCTCCAGCGTTCAGCGACCTCCTGACCCCACTCAGTGTTCGCTGAACGAAGCGTCATCTGTCCCATCCTCGTCGGGCGCGAACCGGCCCTCGATTCGGCGCGCGCCGTGCTCGGCCGCGCGCGCGACGGGGCCGGTGGAATCCTCCTCATTGCAGGGGAGGCGGGCATCGGCAAGTCGCGGCTGCTGCGCGAGACGGCGGACGAGGCGCGGAGCCAGGGCTTCGTGGTGCTCAGGGGCGCGTGTTTCGAGGCCGATCGCGCGATGGCGTACGCGCCGCTGCTCGACCTGGTGCGCGAGCTCTCCGCCACGGCCTCTCCCGCCGCGGTCGCACACGTGCTCGCGCCCGCGGCCGCGGAGCTGGTGCGCGTCTTTCCAGAGCTCGCGTCCATCTTCTCCGATGCGCCGCGGCTCGAAGCGCTCGATCCGGAACAGGAGCGTCGCCGGCTCTTCCACGCCGTCGCCGAAACGCTCGCTCGGCTCGGCAAGACGCAGCCGGTGCTTCTCGCCATCGAGGACGTCCACTGGGGCGACGACGCGAGCCTCGGCCTCCTGCTGCATCTGGCGCGTCGCATCGGCACGCAGCCGATCGCCCTGGCGATGAGCTTTCGCAGCGACGAGATCGCGCCGTCGCTCGAGAAGCTGCTCGCCGAGATCGATCGGACGCGCCTCGCCACGGAGGTCAGCCTCTCACGCTTCTCCAGTGCCGAGCTCTCGCGGATGCTCGCGGCGATCTTCGACGGCGCGCCCCCGGGCGATGGCTTCGCCGAGCGAATCCATGAGCTGACCGACGGCAACCCGTTCTTCGTGGAAGAGGTGCTCAAGGCGATGGTGAGCGCGGGCGAGGTGGCGCGCCGAGCCGACGGGGCGTGGCACGCGCGACAGCTCGCACGCGTGCAGGCGCCGCGCACGGCGGTGGAAGCCGTTCGCCGCCGGCTCGCGGGTCTCACGGTTCCGGCGCGCGACGTCGCGTCGATGGCCGCGGTCGCGGGGCGACGGTTCGACTTCGAGCTCCTGCACGCGCTCACGGGCCAGGACGAGCGCGCTCTCCTGGGATTCGTGCGCGAGCTCATCGGCGCACAGCTCGTCACCGAGGTGGCACCCGACCGATTCGCCTTCCGGCACGCGCTCACGCGCGAGGCGATCCTCGGTGAGCTGCTCGCGCGCGAGCGGGCCGCGCTTCATCGCGCCGTCGCCGACACGCTCGAGCGGCAAGGCGGTCCGGTCGAATCGTTCGTCGAGTCACTCGCCTATCACGCGTACGGCGCGATGGACTGGCCCAGGGCGCTCGACGCATCGGTGCGCGCCGCCGATCACGCGCTCGCGCTTCACGCACCGCGCGAGGCGCTCGCGCATCTCGACCGCGCGCTGGATGCGGCGGGCCGCGCCGGCATCACGCCGGGTGCGACGCTGCGCCTCGCACGCGGCCGCGCGCTCGAGACACTCGGCGACCTTGGAGGCGCGCACGACGAGTTCACCTCCGCACTCGACCTGGCCCGGCGTGATGCGCGCGACGCCGACGCCTGGGAGGCGCTCCACGCCCTCGGGATGCTCTGGGCTGCGCGAGACTACGCCCTGGCTGGAGACTACCGTCAACAGGCGCTGGCGCTCGCGCGCTCCATCGGGGATGCGTCGCGCATCGCGCGCAGTCTCAATCGCGTCGGCAACTGGCGCGTCAACCTCGACCAGCCGGCGCCGGCGCTCCGGGATCACGAGGAGGCGCTCGCGCTCTTCCAGCAGCTCGGCGACACGCGAGGTGTCGCCGAGACGCTGGATCTCCTGGCGATGGTGCGGTACATCGCCGGCGACATCAAGGGCGCGTCGGAGATGTACGTCCGCGTGATCGGGCTGCACGAAGCGATCGGCGCGCAGCGAGGGCTGGCCAATGCGCTCGCGCTCCTCTGCGGGTGCGCCGGCGCCTCGGGGACGTCGTGCACCACGTGGGGACCGACGGCGCTCGCGCGCGAGGTGCTCGAAGGCGACCGTCCACTTCGCCTCACGCGGGAGATCGGCTGGCGCGCGGGCCAGTCGTTCGTGCTCTACCTGCTGGCGGACGCGCTGGCGTGGCGCGGCACGTACGATCGTGCCCTCCCGTACGTGCGCGAATCGCTGGCGATCGCCGAAGAGATGAACCACCTCCAGTGGGTCTGCGGCTCGTCTCGTGTGCTTGGCGTGATGCTGCTCGATCTGGGGTCGCCGCACGCCGCACGCGCCATGTTCGAGCGCGCGCACGACATCGCCATCCGGATCGGCTCGCGCATCTGGACCCGCTGGTCGGCGGCGTCGCTCGCCGTGTCACTCGCGCAGCTCGGCGAGTACGGCGCCGCACACGCGCTGCTCGACGAGGCGGCGGTCCCGTCCTCCTTCGGGCGAGATGCGCTGCGGCCTGGAGACGAGGACTCGCCGACTCTCGCGCAGCGCGAGCTCGCCGTGGCGCGCGCGGAAGTCGCGCTCGAGGAGGGCGCGCTGCCGCGCGCGCTCGAGATCGTGAACGCGAGGCTTGCGGCGGAGGCAGGCTGCGTGCCGAGGCTCGCCTTCGTTCGCGCGCTGGCCCTCGCACGCATGGACGAGATGGAACTCGCGGAGGACGCGCTGCGCGTCGCGTGCGATGCCGCGATCGCGAGCGAGGCGCGGCCGCTCCTCTGGCGCGTGCACGTCGCGAGAGGAGACCTGATGCGCCGGCAGCGCCGTCGTGCCGAGTCGCGCCAGGCGTTCGACGAGGCGAGATCGGTCGCTGTCGAACTCGCCGCTCGTATCCCCGACGTCGAGTTGCGCGAGATGTTCGAGCGCTCGGTGGCGGCCTCGATCCCAGCAATGCCGGAGCCATCCGCGAGCCAGGCGGCGAAGTCGTCTTTTGGCGGCCTCACCTCTCGAGAGAGAGACGTCGCCCGCCTCGTGGCGCAGGGCAAGTCCAACCGCGCCATCGCGCGGTCCCTCGGCATCGGGGAGCGCACGGTGGAGGGTTACGTCGCGGCGGCACTCTCCAAGCTCGGCTTCTCCGCGCGCGCGCAGCTCGCCGCGTGGACGGTGGAGCACGGTCTGGGGGGAACGGCGCCGACACGCTGAGGCCCGTATCGGCGCAAACCCCGGATCGCGCGGTACACGCGAGGGCGCAATGAACTCCCCGTAGCGCCGACTGAAAACCACCGTACAGGATTTTCGGCCTCCCGTATTTCCCACGCGGTGACGCCGCACCGCCGCTCGTATCCTCTCTCGCACATCGACGACGCCCCTGGCTGGCGCCGGTCATCCGCGAACACGAGGATACGAAAATGCCTTTCCGCAATCTTGGCTCTGGCTCTGTCACCGACCCGGCACGCAGCCTCTCTCCCACGATCTTCGCCGCTATCGGGGAGACGGGTAAGTCGTCGGACTCCGCGAGCGACTGACGTGGACCGCACGACGTGGATCGCCCGCGACTTCGGTCGCGTCGCTACTGGCTTCGCGTCGTGCGTCGCGGAGTGCATCACCCGGCTCGGCCTGGCCGAGGGAGAGCGCGTGCTCGACGTCGGCTGCGGCACCGGCACTCTCACACTTCCCGCCGCGCGCGCCGGAGCCGTCGCGACGGGCATCGACAGAGACCCGAACCGCGTCGCGCAGGCATCCGCGCACGCCGCGGCTGAGGAGCTCGACGTTCGCTTCGACGTCGGTGATGCCGAGACGCTGCCGTACGCCGACGGCAGCTTCGACACGGTGGTCTCGATGTTCGGCGTGATGTTCGCCGCCCGTCCCGCGCGCGCCGCGGACGAGCTGTTGCGGGTGGTCCGGAAGGGAGGGCGCGTCGTCGTGGCCAGCTGGACGCCTTCCGGGTTCGTCGGGCAGATGCTGCACATCGTCGCGGATTACCTCCCTCCGCGCGCGGATTCCGCGCCCGCGCTGCTCTGGGGCGAGGAGGCCGTCGCCCGCGAGCGGCTCGGCCGTGCGGCGCGGATCGGCTGCGTGCGCCGCCGCATCGCGTTCGACTACGGCACGCCCCCAGCCGAGACGGTGCGCATGTTCCGCGAATGCTACGAGCCGACGGCGCACGCCTTCGCGAGCCTCGACGCCGAGCGCAGCCTGCAACTCGAGCGCGATCTGCTCGCCCTCTGGATCGATCACAACCGCGCGAGCGACGGCGGCACTCGTGTGGAGTCGGAGTACCTCGAGGTCATCGCCATTCGCTGATCCTCTATATTTCACCCACCCACCCACCCTACCCATGCGCACATCGCTCTTCGCCGCGCTCGGCATGGCACTGGCCACCGCCGGTGCAATCCCCGCAGCCGCGCAATCCGATCGCTCCACCGTTCCGCTCTACGACAACCTTGGCGAGCATCACTACGGCGTCACCACCCACGAGCCGCGCGCACAGCGCTACTTCGACCAGGGACTCCGCCTCTACTACGCCTTCAATCACGCGGAAGCCATTCGCGCCTTCGACGAGGCCGCACGTCTCGATCCCCGGTGCGCGATGTGCTTCTGGGGTTCCGCGCTGTCGTATGGGCCGAACATCAACGTTCCCATGGACTCCGCCTCCGGCGTCGCGGCGCATGTCGCGATCGAAAAGGCCGTCGCCGCCGCATCGTTCGTCTCCCCGCGTGAGCGCAGCCTCATCGATGCGCTGGCGAAGCGCTACGTCGCCACGCCGGCCGCCGATCGATCCGCGTTGGATTCCGCCTACGCCTTCGCCATGCGCAACGTCGTCGCTCGATTCCCCAGCGACGCGGATGCGAGGACGCTGTACGCCGAGTCGCTGATGGATCTCAGCCCCTGGAACTACTGGGAGAAGGACGGTTCGCCGCGGCCACACACGCGCGAGCTCGTCTCGCAGCTGGACAAGGTGATCGCCGCGAACAAGCTCCATCCCGGCGCGCTCCACTTCTTCATCCACGCCGTGGAGGCCGTGGACCCGAAACGCGCCGTCCCGATCGCCGAGCGGCTCGCCAACCTCATGCCTGGCGCAGGTCACCTCGTCCACATGCCGGGACACATCTATGTGCGCGTGGGACGGTACGTCGATGCCATCAAGGCCAACGAGCACGCCGTTCATGCGGACGAGACGTTCATCGGCGATCAGAAGCCGTCGATGGGGCCGTACGTGGGCGCCTACTACCCGCACAACTACGCCTTCCTCGCCTTCGTGGGAAGCCTCATCGGCCGGAGCCAGCAGTCGCTCTCCGCATCGGAGAAGCTCGTGACGCTCGCACCGCCGGAGCTCCAGCGCGTGCCCGCGATGTCCTTCGCGCAACATCACGCCACGCGGCACCTCCAGATGAAGATTCGCTTCGCGAAATGGGACGACATCCTGGAGGCGCCGGCGCCGGCAGAGGATCTGGTGCACGCTCGCGCCATGTGGCACTACGCGCGGGGTCGCGCGCTCGCCGCGCGTGGCAACGTGCGCGACGCCGAAGCCGAGCTGGTTCAGGTGCGCGCCGCGGCGGCCCGCCCGTCCGCTGCGGAGTTCCGGCTCGACTTCAACACCTCCGCCGCCGTCCTCGGCATCGCGGCGGAGGCGCTCGATGGTCACATCGCCGCGAGCCAGAAGGACTATCCACGTGCCGTCCGGCATCTGCGCGAAGCGGCGCGCCTGGAAGACGCCCTCGTCTACGGCGAGCCGCCCGAATGGACGGTGCCGGTGCGGCAGGAACTGGGCGTTGTGCAACTCGACGCCGGCCTCGCCGCCGATGCGGAGCGCAGCTTCCGCGAGGACCTGGCACGCTTCCCGGAGAATGGATGGTCCCTGCATGGGCTGGCACGTGCGCTGAAGGCACGGGGGCGCATGAGCGAGGCCGCTGGCGTGATGGAACGCTTTCGCCGCGTCTGGTCGGGCTCCGACATCCAGCTGGCGGCGGTCGGTGGTGTGGCGCATCCGCGGGTGACGTTCTCCCAGCGATGATTCCCAGAGGGGAGACCGTCGCGCTACGGTGGGTGGCGGTCTCCTCTGTTCCAAGGTCTATTTTGTGGGGTAGAAGCTAGACGCGGCCGAGTCCTTTGCGCCCCGCTGGCGCCGGCGGGGCTATACGGATGAGGCCGCCGCGAGACGGTAGCGCTGGCGGCATCATTCGCGCATAGCACACCTGTCTGGCGCGCCCATTGTAGTCCTTGGAGCCAGACATGACCGACCCGTCACGATTCACCGAAACCGAGATCCACGAGCTCGCCGACGCGTTCGACATCGTCGGCGAGCTTTCGGTCGGCCAGGGCACCCGGTTCCTGATCGCCACCAGAAAATCGATTGCCGGCGCGGGCACACGCCGCGAAGGATCCGAGCGCGTCCTCATCGAGGTCGTCCGGCCGCCCGAGGGTGACGAGTCGTTCGCGCTCGAACAGCTCGCGTCGGACACCAAGCTGCTCAGCCACCTCCGTCACCGCCGCCTCATCTCGGTCATCGAGGGACGGTGGATCGGCGACCATGCGTATGCCGTGGTGCGGGAGTACTTCGACGATCCGAGCGTCGCCGATCTCGTCGCTCGCGGCGAGCGATTCACGAACACGCGTACCGCGGCGATTCTGCGCGAGGTGCATGGGCTGCTGCAGTGGGCACGCCAGCAGAACATCGTGCACCGCCGGATCACCACGGACCGGCTGCTGCTCGAGCCCACGAGCGACCGCGTCCGCGTCTCGTTCGCCGCCGGGCCCATCGCTCGCGTCCGCACCAGCGACGCGACCTCGGAGGACGTGGTGACCGTCGTGCGACTGGCGATGGCGATGTTGACCGTCGGCATCCAGCCCGAGGAATCGGAGGGGCGCTCGTTCGCGGAGCTCCGCCCCGATCTGCCCGACCGCCTGCACGAGGAGACCGCGCGACTGCTCGTCGAGCCGGCCACGGATGCCGAGCTGACGCTCTACCTCGCCCTCATCGGCATGGCGGATCCGGTCGCCGAGGGGGAGACGGAGCGCGATCGCATTCGCGCCGAGGTGCTCGAGGAGCAGCGCGTCGAGCGGGAGAAGCTGGCGATCGCGCGTGCCGACGTGGCGCGCCTCGAGGCAGACGAACGACGCAGGCTCGCCGTGGAAGGCGAGGAACTGCGCGCCGCGTTCGGAGAGGAGAAGGCGAAGCTCGAGCGCGAGTTCGCCGCGGCGCAACGGCTGCTCGCCGCCGAACGGCTCGAGATGCAGCGCATCATCGCGAATGAGCGCGCCGAGCTGCTCGCCAAGCGCAACGCGCTGGCAGAGGAGGTGGCCGATCGCTTCGCGGCCATCGAGAACGCCGCCGAGAGCGATCGCGCGAGGCTCGATGCGCTGCGCGAGGAGATCGAGGAGGCGGGCGAGGTCGAGCTGGAGCGACGGCGCGCCGCGGCACTCGAGGACATCGACGACTCCGAGATCCGCCTCGACACCGGCAGGTTCCTCACGCCGAGGTTCCACCCGCCAAAGCTCACCCCGCTCCCCGGCATCGCCTTCCACCGCAAGGATCATCTCTCCAAACCGGAGCCGGTCAGTGGGCCCAGCGCGGCGGCCGAGCCCTGGTCGGTGGTCGAGGTCGTGCGCAAGCTCCAGGCGCCTCGGCGGCGGCCGGTTGCGTGGCGCCGATACGCTGTGCGAGGTGGCATCGCCGCGGCTCTCCTCATCACTGCGGGGTCCGCGGTGCTGCTCGAGAGTCGCTCGTCGGGCGTCGCGGACTTGAGAGGTGCGTCGGCGCCCACGCCAATCGTCGCGCGGCCTGCTGGTACCTCACCGTCGACGCCCGCTGCGCCGACCGCTGGGACCGGCGCGCCGACGTACGCCAACGAGAGTGGGATCGTCGGCACCACGCCGATGGCCGACACGCTGGCCGCGCGGGCGATGCGAGATTCCGTGCGCGGCGATTCCCTGCGCCGCGCGAGCTCCCTTCGCCTGAACGCCGCGGTGACGCCGCGAGATTCCCTGGCGCGGCGTGATTCCGCGACGCGTCGCCCCGCGACTCAACGGGTCGTCAAGCGCACGCCCGCGACGCCGCGCGATCCGATGGATCTGATGGACCTCAACGAGTCGTTCAAGGGAGACACCAACTCGGAGGGCGATCCGATTCCGCAGCAGTGAGAACGCGCGCCGGCACGCCCGGCGAGCCGCTCACGCTCACGACGCGGCCGGCAACCCGAGATGGCGCAGCAGCTCCGCCGCCGCGGCGGCACCGGCGCGGTTCGCGCCGATCGTCGATGCCGATGGTCCGTATCCGACGAGGTGAACGCGCGCGTCCTTCGCCACCTGCGTCGCCAGCCGCCCCGTCATGACGATCCCGCCCTCGGGCGCGCGCAGCATGAGCGGCGCCAGATGATCGAGCGACGTGCGGAAGCCGGTGCACCAGAGAATCACGTCGGCGCGGATCTCAGTGCCGTCGTCCCAGCGCACGCCGTGTTCGGTGATCTCCGTGAACATGGGACGTCGATGCAGCACGCCGCGCGCGCGCATGGCCTCGACCGTCGGTGTCATACGCAGTCCGGTGACGGATACCACGGAGCTCGGCGGGAGGCCGCGTCGCACGCGATCCTCCACCAATGCGACGGCCGCGCGGCCCACGGCTTCGTCGAATGGTCCCTCGCGGAACTCCGGGAGCCTCCGCGTGACCCACGTTGTCTTCGTCACCCGCGATATCTCATCGAGCAGCTGGATCGCCGAGATGCCCGCGCCGACGATGACGACATGCTGGCCCACGAACTCGTCCGCCGTACGATAGTCCTTCGTGTGCAGCTGCCTGCCGCGGAAGATGTCGCGCCCGGGATACTCGGGGATGAACGGAGTCTCCCAGGTCCCGGTCGCGTTGATGATGCCGCGTGCGGATACGTCGCCAACGTCGGCCTCGATCCGGAAGCGGTCGTCGCCAGGACACACGACTCTCACCGCTACCGGACGATAGACGGGCAGCTCGTTCCGCTGCTCGTACGCGGCGAAGTAGCGCGGCACCGCCACGGCGGCTTCGACATCGGTGGCGTCATCCGGCACCGCGTCGGAGAAGCGCATCCCGGGCAGATCGTGAATCCTGTTCACGGTGCTGAGCGTGAGCGATGGCCAGCGGAACTGCCACGCACCGCCGGGCCGTGGCGACTGGTCGAGAACGATGAACTCTCGAACGGGCCGCAGGCCCAGCCGCTTCAGGTGATACGCCGAGGAGAGACCGGCCTGACCGGCGCCGATGACGACGATGTCCGTTCGCAAGCGGACGCCCCCTGCACGCGCGCCTCCGTCAGGGTGGAGGCGCGCCGTCAGCAACGGCTCATCGATCTCCGAACGCGGCCGAGACGAGCGACTCTATCGCCGCCGACTGAGTCTCGGAGATGCCGCCGTCGGTGTAAACGACGCCGTGCACCTGTCGATCTCCGACGGACAGCGAGAGCATGTTCGAGAATACGCGCGGCGATGTGGCGAAGGGCCAGCGTGCGGTTTCGCCCACGGCCCACAGGTACGGACGGCCATACGGAGGAACGACGATGTGGAAGTCCGGCGGCTCGGCGGTCGGCATCGGCGCGCTCTTGGGTGCGGAGTGGGTGGGCCTCATTCGCGGCGACAAGGTATACTGCGCGCGCGCCACCGTCGAGAGCGCTAATTCGACGTCGCGTGGGATCAGATGAGCAGCAGATCGACCCGACGCGCTCCGACTGCCCCGACGTCCTGCAACCACCGGAAGACGGTGAAGCGACCATCCTGTGAGGCGACGAGCGCGAGCGTGTCGGGCTGGTCCGACACGAACTGCGCGGCCGCGAGATGGCGCGTCCCGCCGATCCGCGAGAGGGCGACCTCGCGCGGATGGTCGCCGGCGAGTGGCTGTGAGAGGAGCGCCTGACGCACCTGCGGCCTGCCGCGGCGACGAATGATCTTGGCGCCGAAGGCCAGCACGTGGCATGCCTCACTCAGTACTGTTGCGCCATCCACGGCCGTCAGCCCGGCGATCACCGCGATGTCGTCGGGTGTCAGCTCGCGTCCTGCACGCGGCCGGTCTCCACTCGTCGCGTCATCCGGGAGCGCGATGCGATACGGATTGGTCTGCATCAGGGAGACGTGCCAGCCCTCCGTGTCTCGCGGCACGACCAGCAGCGTGCCGCCGCGCGAGTGCGCCCGCATCGCGACGGCGATCTCCACGAGCGTCTCGGCGATCGGCGCCCACCAGCACGCTGCGTCGTCCAGGCCGAACTGCCGAGTGAGCGGCGTTGGTCCGTGACCCGCAGGCTCGAGCGACTCCGCCGGCGCATGCGCCTCCGATCGTGCGACGGCTCCATGATCGACGAATTGCACCTCGTCGCCTTCGAGCACGACGAGGTTCACGAACTTGCCGCCGTCGCCCGGAGAGTACTTCAGCACCAGCAGGCCCGGCGCGACTACCTCGAGAACGAGCGCGAAGGATCGGAGATGCCGAGTGATGCCCCAGATATGCAGGCTTCCGGAGCGTCCACCCATCCGCGCCACGCCCAGATGAACGCCGTGCTGCTCGACAGCGGGCGCGAGTCGCGCGAGAGCCGCGGCGTTCAGCGACAAGGGCCGCTCGAATCGCAGCGCCTGCTCGGAGTCCGCCTCGGACACGAAGGCGAGCGTGACGCGCGGAGACGTCCCCTCCTCACGGCGCAGGCTGCCCCAGAAGGCGACGTCGATTGCGCTCGCGATCGCTTCGACGTCGGGGAGCATGGCTTCGCGCGCACGCGGTGCCTGGCCAGCGAGCGCCGCATGCACGTGCTCGGCCACTGCACGCGCGGCGGGATGCGTGTATTCGATTGCGCGCCCAGGGGGCTCTACGCTCGCGTCGTCGAGATGAATGTCGAGCATCAGGGAAATGAATGCGTTGTGCGCCGCCTTGCACAAGAAACTCGCCGATCGCGGGGAAAGTGCCGAGGACTGCGGCAGCGAACCCACCGCAACCGCGAGTATGCCAAGCAGAAGCGTTTGACTGCGGTACTCGATACTGGAGCATCCTGATGTACTTGCCGTTGCCGTATTCCTAGCCGTTGCCGTTCCCGCTCTCGGCGCCGCTCAAATCCGGAACGCAGCGGAGCCTCGCGTCGCCCTGTTCACATCCCGTGCTCCCGGCGCTCGGCGGTTCCAAGCAGTGGCGGTGGGTGTCGGACGGGAAGCACCTGGAGCTGGACGGATGGAGTCGCTCGGATTGGATGCTGACGCCGTGTTGGCGTACCTTGGAGTCGAGTTCACCCGCTGAACGGCGATTCCACGATGATCACTCCAAGCATCACCGACTCGAAGGCGACCAAGATGGAGCCATCGCTTGCGTTCGCGTCCCGCCTGCACGACATCGCTAGTGTAGCGTTGCTCGCCAGTCTCGCCGTCGGCGTGCTCTCGACGGGGCTGGTCGTCTGGATGGGAAGCGTGAAGGAGCGACACCTGCGGCTCGAACTGTACGATGCCAGCAAGGTCGCCGCGGAAGCTCACGCACGTGCTGCGGAATCCGACGCACGTGCTGCGGAAGCCCATGAACGTGGGCAGGTGGCGGCGCTCGAACTGGCGAAGTACCGCGCCCCGCGCCTGCTATCTCCCGCGCAGGTCGCGTCGCTCAGATCGACCCTGGCACCGTTCAAGGGTCAGATCGCCTCGACCGGTGCGCTCCCGACCACGCACGAGGGTCTGTCGTTCGCGCTGCAGCTACATCAGGTCTTGGAAGCGGCTGGCCTGCAGGTTCGACCGAATCAAGGAGCAGCAGGGAACGTCGGTCCAATGCGCGGACTGTACGCACTGACGACGACGGGAAACATCAAAGGAGAACGATTGGCCTCCACGTTTGCCGACGCGATGACCAAGCTCGGCTTCCCCACCACCTGGGGCGGAGGGTATGTGGAGAGCCTTGTGAAGGAGAAGGAGAAGACAGATCCGAACGTGCGGAACAGTAGATATCACGAGTGGGTCATCATCGTCGTGGGCGACAAGCCATGATCTCCCTACCCAAGCGCGCCACCAAGCGAGCGCGCTGTGCAGGCATTCGTCGCATCTTGGCGTGGCAGCACGAACCCACCACCAGACTGCGGCGCGTCCACCACACGCGCAGGGTGGCATCGTTAAGTGGTTCGACGCACAGAAGGGTTACGGCGTCATAAGGGGCATCCGAGACGACGCGGGCGGCACACCCGACCGCTCGGTGCGCGACTGGCCAAGGCAAGCCATCCGCCGAGCAAACTGGCGGCCCGGGTGGACGCGCTCCTTTGACGACGAGATTATTCTGCTCGGCTACCGGCAGGCAATGCTGCATGCCTGTCCACCACGGATGAAGATCTCGCCCGAGGGATCGAGCACGGAGAGTACCCATGTCGATGACCGCCACGGTGACCGCTGCAACTCTTAACGTACGCGCCTCCGGCTCGAGTACCGCCTCGCTGCTCGGCCGACTCGCGCGCGGAGCACACGTCGACGTGCTCGCGCGCGAAGGGGATTGGTATCGCGTGGCGAGCGGCGCGCTTGTTGGTTTCGTGCACGGGGACTACCTGCGCCTCGCCAGCACACCGACCGCCGATGGCTTCCTCTGCCGCGACGACGCGCTCTGCGCTCCGACGCTCCCGCTCGCCCCGGCCCAGCCGATCCTTCCCGTCGGCGCCGGACCCGTCGCCGAACAGGCGGCAAAGGCGTGGAACCGCTACGGCGGGGTCCTCGCGCCGCTCTGCAGCGCAACGGGGATATCGAGGGCATCAGCTGTGGGCGTCCTGTGCGTCGAGTCGAGCGGCCAGGGGATGACCGACGCGGGACAGCTCATCATCCGGTTCGAGACTCACGTGTTCTTCGACCGATGGGGCAAGAGTCACGAGTCCGAGTTCCGCGACCACTTCACCTTCGACCCGGCGAAGCGCTGGACCAAGCAGAGATACCGCGCTTCCAGTACCGACGCGTGGAACGGGCTGCATGGCGTGGGACAGGCCGCGGAGTGGGCGGCGTTCAGCATTGCGCGCGCCCTCGACGAACCTGCGGCGATGCTGTCAATCAGCATGGGCGCACCGCAGATCATGGGGTTCAACCACGCGACCATCGGGTACGACTCGGCCCGTGAGATGTTCGACCGGTTCACGGCCGACGAGCGCTACCACATCCTCGGCCTGTTCGACTTCGTGAAAGGGGGCGGGCCCACGTCGCGCATGCTCGAGGCGCTCAAGCGTGGGCAGTACGAGCAGTTCGCGACGTTCTACAACGGCCACGGTCAGGAGGTGGCGTATGGGGCGAAGATCCGGGCGGCGGCCGATGCGTTTGCGTCCATCGCCGAGCACTGACGCGCTCGGCGAACGCAGCCGCACGGTTTTCGAATAGCGCGAGGCGGCGAGCGCCGGAACGAGGATTGCGAAGTCGCGTTGCCTCTCCAACCGATGCCCATGCCAAAGAAGAAGAAGTCCTCCGCGCCGGCACCCACCGCGGCCAAGGCCGCCGCGCGCAATACCGCCAGCGCACCTGCTCATCCCTCGCCCGCGACCGGCGGCGATGCCATCGCCCAGAAGATGGCGGCCACCGACGCGCTCGTCGCCCTGGTCCCGTTCAACGCGAACAAGCCCAGCGAGTTCGGCCGCGCAAATGCGGTGTGCCCCATGCGCGGCTTCTCTTTCTCCGCGACGGACCCAGCGGTCGGCGCGAGCACCGGGACCGAAGCGAACGCGAACGACAAGACGGGGAGCCCGGCAGGCGAGGGCGACGATCCCACCACCATGCCGCTCGACCGCGTCCGGGTGGACAACACCGGCCAGGTGCTGACGACCAACCAGGGCGTCCAGATCGGCGACAACCAGAACTCGCTCAAGGCCGGCCTGCGCGGTCCGACGCTGCTCGAGGACTTCATCCTCCGCGAGAAGATCACGCACTTCGATCACGAGCGGATTCCGGAGCGCATCGTGCACGCGCGCGGGTCGGGGGCACACGGTGTGTTCGAGTGCTTCACCCCGCAGACACACATCACGCGCGCGGCGCCCTTCCAGGAGGCCGGCAAGCAGACGCCGGTGTTCGTGCGCTTCTCCACCGTCGCCGGCGAGCGCGGCTCGGTGGACACCGCCCGCGACGTGCGCGGCTTCGCCGTCAAGTTCTACACGGACGAGGGCAACTGGGATCTCGTGGGCAACAACATCCCGGTGTTCTTCATCCAGGATGCGATGAAGTTTCCCGATCTGATCCACGCCGTGAAGCCCGAGCCGCATCACGCCATGCCGCAGGCGGCCTCGGCGCACGACACCTTCTGGGATTTCATCTCGCTGATGCCCGAGTCGTCGCACATGATGATGTGGGCGATGTCCGACCGGGCAATCCCACGGAGCTATCGCACGATGCAGGGCTTCGGCGTGCACAGTTATCGGCTCGTGAACGCAGAGGGAGACTCGGTGTTCGTCAAGTTCCACTGGAATCCCAAGCAGGGCACTCACTCGCTCGTCTGGGATGAATCCGCCAAGATCCAGGGCGCGGACGCGGACTTCCATCGGCGCGACCTGTGGGAGGCGATCGAGGCCGGTGAGTATCCCGAGTGGGAGCTCGGCTTCCAGATCTTCACCGAGGAGCAGGCGGAGCAGTTCAGCTTCGACGTGCTCGACGCGACGAAGATCATCCCCGAGGAGCTCATTCCGGTGACGCCGGTTGGACGGCTCACGCTCAACCGGAACCCCGACAACTTCTTCGCCGAGACGGAGCAGGTCGCGTTCTGCACGGCGCACGTCATCCCGGGAATCGACTTCTCCAACGATCCACTTCTCGCCGGCCGCATCCACTCCTACGTCGACACGCAGATCACGCGGCTGGGCGGGCCGAACTTCCACGAGATCCCGATCAACTCGCCCGTCGTCCACATTCACAACAACCAGCGCGACGGATTGCACCGACAGGCCATCCCACGCGGGCGCGTGTCGTACGAGCCAAATTCTCTCGCCGGCGGCGCCCCGTTCCAGGCCGGCGCGAGCGGCTTCGTGTCGTTCCCGGAGCCGGTGAAGGAAGACAAGCTGCGAGGCAAACCGGAAAAGTTCGCCGACCACTACACGCAGGCAACGCTGTTCTACAACAGCCAGACCGACTGGGAGAAGGCGCACATCGCCGGCGGCTTCCGCTTCGAGCTGAGCAAGCTCACGGTGCCGGCGATCCGCGTGCGCGTGCTGGCATCGCTGCGCAACGTCGACGAGGATCTCGCCGCACAGGTCGCCGAGGGACTCGGCATGGAGCTTCCCGAGGCGATGCCGCGCGTGCTCGCGCAGCCGGCCACGCCAGAGGTGACCGTGTCCCCCACATTGTCGCTCACGGCGCGGCCCGGCGAGACTGGCGTTCGCACGCGGAAGGTGGCGATCCTCGTCGCCGACGGGGTCGAAGGCGCGTCGCTCGTCGCGCTGCACGCGGCGCTCACCGAGGCGGGCGCGGTGCCGCGCTTCGTCGGCCCGCGGCTCGGACGCGTTGCCACTACTGGTGGCGATGCCATCGAGGCCGATGCGTCGATGGAGAATTCTCCACCCGTGCTGTTCGACGCGCTGATCCTCCCCGATGGCAGTGCCGGCGTCAAGGCGCTCGCCAGGGATGGGCACACGATGGAATTCGTGGCGAACCAGTACCGCCACTGCAAGACGATCCTCGCCCTCGGCGCGTCGAGTACGCTGCTCGAGCGCGCGGGCGTGTCGGCGACGCTGTCTGACGGATCGGCGGACGAGGGAGTGATACTCGCCCGCGCGGCTGACAAGAAGGTCGCGATGCGATTCATGAAGGCGCTCGCCGGCGATCGGCACCGGGCGCGCGAGAGCGACCCGCCCGTCGTCTGATGACGGGGGGACGCGGCGGCCCACGTGCGGAGCGCTCGATCGCGGCAGCGTGTTCGCCGTGAGAGAGACGCGACGTTGGGCCGCGGCGATCGCCGAGCACCAGATGTCGGTGGACGCGTTCGTGGCGACGTGCGAGCGAGTTCCCGCCGATCTGTGGCATGTGCGACCCGCTCCGGGAAAGTGGACGCCGGCCTCGGTCGTGCTTCACGTGTGCGAGGCGTACCAGCTCGGCCGCGATGCGGCGGCAGGCGGTGCCGGAATGCGGCTCCGCGTGACACCGCTTCGCGCATGGGGACTGCGCACGTTCCTCTTCCCTCTTCTCTTGCTCAGTCGGCGGTTTCCGCGCGGAGTGCCGGCGCCGGCGGAGGTGCGCCCTGACGAAGTCGCGTCGGAGCAACTGTCGTTGACCGACGGCATCGCGCGACTGCGTCACGCCGCGCGAGAGGCCTCGTCGGCACTACGCGGCGCCTCGGACGCACGCCCCCTTCCGCGCATGGCGCACGCGTACTTCGGACCGCTCAGACCACGCGCCGCGCTGCGTCTGCTGAGCGCGCACACGAGCCATCACGCGCGCGGGCTCGCTCGCGCGATACATCTGGCTGCTGATGCGTGACGAGACGACGACATTCGCTTTCCTACGTCAGTCGCACTGATCACCCCAAGGTACTCCGCTCACGAACCGCCAATGCGACCCGAATCACTCTGGAGATCGACCGCCTCCATCCCTCCTCGCGCTGCGCGCGTACCGCGCGAGGTCGACGTGCTCGTCGTCGGAGCGGGGATCACCGGACTCACCGCCGCCTATCTTCTTGCCCGCTCCGGCAAGCGCGTCGCAATCGCGGAGCGCGAGCGCATCGGTTCGGGCGAGACGGGCAACACCTCGGCGCACCTCACGCAGATCACCGATCTCCGCATCACCGAGCTCGCCCGCCGGTTCGGTCGCGAAGCGGCGCGCCTCGCGTGGGATGGAGGCGCCGTCGCGATCGACCTGATCGAATCGATCGTCGAACGCGAAGGCATCGCATGCGACTTCGCGCGCGTCCCCGGTTGGCTCTGCCCGCCCTTCTTCGAGCCCGACAACGACGGTCGCTCTCTCCTGGCCGACGTGGAGCTCGCTCAGGAGCTTGGCATTCATGCGTCCTACCGTCGGTCCGGTGCGCTCGACGAGCGGCCCGCCGTCGCATTCGCCGATCAGGCGCTTCTGCATCCGCTTCGGTACCTCGCGGGCCTCGCCGCCGCGGCGGAGGCTGCCGGCGTGACCATCGTCGAGCACGCGGAGGTCAGCGAAGTGCTCCAGGATCCGCTCGTCGCGGTCGTCAACGGAGAGAACGTCGCGTGCGGCGACGTTGTCATCGCGACGCACGTGCCCATCGTCGGCAGTACGGGTCTCGTGCGGGCGACCATGTTCCAGACCAAGCTCTATCCACACTCGTCGTACGT
>JBDSDB010000275.1:0-14454 GCA_039920785.1 Gemmatimonadaceae bacterium | reverse complement strand
GACGTGCGACCCAGCAGAGCTGACGGCGAGAATCGAACTCGCAACCGCCTGATTACAAATCAGGTGCTCTGCCAATTGAGCTACGTCAGCAGACGGCCATTTTTGCGCGAGACTCTTAGGATAGTTGACAGGGGAGAGACAGTCAAGCCGGGCTGAGACGGCGACTTACGCGACTCACACAAACTTCCACCGCGTCTCTCCACCCCCGTCCTCGATCGTCACGCCACGAGCGGTCAGCTCCGCGCGAATCCGGTCGGCTTCGGCGAAGTCGCGCCGAGCACGCGCGTCGCGCCGCGCGACCAACCGCTCGTCGATCCAGTGCTCCAACTCCTCGTCCACTCCAGCTCGCTCCGGCACGATGTCGAGCACCCCGTTGATCCGCTCGAACGCCTCTCTCGCCCGCTCCACCCCCTCCCGATCTCCACCGCGCTTGTCCAACTCTGCGTTCGCCCGCCGGATGAAGGTGAACAGCGCCGCAAGCGCCTCGGGCCCGTTCAGATCGTCGAAGAGCGCAGCATCCGCTTCAGCGATCGCCTCAGTCGCCGCTACTGCGAGCTCTGGCGTACCACCGAGCTGGAGCGTAGAAGGGTCGAACAGACGATCGTGGAAATCACCTACCCGCCTGACCCCGTGCAGCGACGCCTCGAGCGCCTCGTCCGAAAGGTTCAACTCCTTTCGGTAGTGCGTGTTGAACACGAAGTGTCGGAGTGCCGCCGCCGATACCCCCGACTCGCGGAGCCCCTGCACGGTGAGCACGTTGCCCACGCGCTTGGCCATCTTCGTCCCGTCGGTGAGCAGGAAGGCGCCATGGCTCCAGCACTGGGCGAAGGGCTTCCCAGTGGCCGCCTCGCTCTGCGCGATCTCGTCCTCGTGGTGAGGGAAGACGAGATCGATCCCGCCCGAGTGTAGGTCCAGCGTCTCCCCCAACAGGTCCATCGCCATCGCCGAGCACTCCAGATGCCAGCCCGGACGTCCTCGTCCCCAGGGCGAATCCCAGACGGCACCCGACGCTTCCTCCTCCGGCTTGGCCGCCTTCCAGAGGGCGAAGTCCTGGGCGTTCTCCTTGGTGTATTCGTCCTGAAGGACGCGGGCGCCGTTGCGAATCTCACGCGTGTCGATCCGCGAGAGCTTTCCGTATCCTGGAAACTTGTCGATGGCGAAATAGACCGAGCCGTCCTCCGCCTGATACGCCACGCCGCGCGCGACGAGCCGCTCGACGAGCGCGATCATCTGCGGAATGAAGTGCGTCGCCATCGGGTAGTCCTCCGCGGGCTGGATGCGGAGGTACTCGCGGTCGCGATGGAAGATCTCGACGATGGGTTCGGTGACCTGGCCGATCGTCGTGCCCTGCTCCAGCGCGCGCTTGATGATCTTGTCGTCGACGTCGGTCAGGTTCATGACCTGATGGACCTGCCACCCGCGCAGCGCGAACACCCGCCGCGTGAGGTCGCCGAGCAGGAAGGTCCGGAAGTTTCCGAGATGCGCCGGGTTGTAGACCGTCGGACCGCAGGTGTACATGCGCACCGTTCGACCGTCCGCGGGGGCGAAGGGCTCGACCTGTCGGGTCAGCGTATTGTACAGACGAAACTCGGGCATGTCGGACGCGGATCAGGAATGCCGGACGGCGCGCGGGCAGCGAGCGGCGAAAGTTACGTGGTGGGAGGCAGGAGCGGGGCGAAGGCAGCGATCCCCTCTTCATCGAGCGCCGCCTTGATGCGCTCACGCAGTTCCCGCGCGACATCGTCCCGGCGATACGGGTCGACGCGGGCCACCGCGCGCAACGTGACTGCTCCCCCCGCGAACCGCTCGATCCCCATGAAGCGCGGAGGATCGAGTAGGGCGTCGGACCAGGCAGGATCGACGCCCAGCGCGTTGGCTGCGCGGTCGACGGACTGCTTGGCGCGGTCCGCGTCCCGCCACGGAACCTCGACGTCCACCGCCACTCGGCCCCACGAGCGCGTCAAGTTGGTGACCTGTGCGATCTGCCCATTGGGAATGATGTGTAGCGCGCCGTTGGCGTCTCGCAGGTAGACGAGGCGGAGCGTGATGTTCTCCACCGTCCCCTCAACGCCGCCGATCCGGATGACGTCGCCCAGGGCGAATTGATGCTCGAGCTGGAGAAAGAACCCCGTCACGTAGTCGCGCACCAGGCTCTGCGACCCGAACGAGATGGCGAGCCCGGCGACGCCGGCGCTCGCGAGCAGAGGGGACATGTTGAAGCCGAGTTGGCTCAGCACGAGAAGCGCTGTGATCACGAGCAGCAGCGCGCGCGCCATGTTGCGGAACAGCTTTGCCGCGGTCTTCGCGCGTTGCTCGCGCGCCGAGTGTAGCGAAGGGTGGCCATCGTCCCCCCACTTCTCGATTCGTTGGGCGATGAGCCGCACCGCCATCCAGAGAACGAGCGCGCCGAGGAGCACTCCGGCCACGTCCAGGCCCACGTCGAGCAGATAGTCGAAGCCATGCTCGCGCCAGTCGGTGACGGAGTGCGGGCGTGTGGTGCTCTGCAGAAGGGCGACGACGGGCTGACGCATCGGGGCAAGGTAGACGGCGCACCGCGCCAGGGTCAACGGAAGTAGACACTGGGCTGATGGCCGCGGCGCGGGTTGCCCCGCGGACGCTCAGGCGTCGAGCCTGTACGCGCATCGACCGCACATTCCGCTGCCCTGCACGCCCCATCATGTCTTTCGGCCGCTCGCTGCTCGACCACGCGATCCGCTATCGCCGCTTCGGCTCCTTCTCCGCACTCGGAGCTAGACGTGGCGCGGCGCGGCGAACCTACGGCGCACATGCGTTGCACGAGCTGCTGCGCCGCTCCGATACCGACGGCCCCGGCTGGGCGCATGTGGCCGGGTTCGAGATGCGGTATCTGGAAGCCGAGTGGATGCGCTTCCTCTACCGCGAGGTGTTCGCCGAGCGCGAGTACTGGTTCGCCACCGACGATCCGCGACCGGTCATTCTCGACTGCGGCAGCAACATCGGGATGGCGATCCTGTTCTTCAAGGCGCTGTATCCGAACGCCCAGATCACCGCCTTCGAGCCGGCGCCGTGGGCCTGCGCGGCGATAGAAGAGACGCTGCGCGCGAACGATCTGCGCGGCGTGACGCTGCACAACGCAGCGCTCGCCGAGACCGACGGGACGCTCGATCTCTTCCACGATCCGAAGCATCCCGGATCGGCGGTGATGAGCGTGTTCGAGGATCGCATGCCCGGCGAAGCGGTGCGAGTGCCAGCCGTGCGACTGTCCTCGTACATCAAGGGCCCGATCAGCTTTCTCAAGCTGGACGTGGAGGGGAGCGAGCTTCCCGTGCTGCGGGACCTCGTGACGACCGGCGCGATCTCGCAGATCAGCCAGATGGTGATCGAGTTCCACCATCACATGAGCCCGGACGTCGACAACATGTCGGAATGTCTGGGCATCCTCGAGCGGCACGGCTTCGGCTACCAGCTCTCTTCGGGACAGGTGTTCACGCCGATCACGCGCGGACAGTTCCAGGACGTGTTGATCCACGCGTATCGCAAGGACGTGGCTCCGACGCACCGCTAGCGAGCCTGCCCTACTCGCCGCTCGGCGACCCGCCGCACACCGGCGGCGCGATCGAGTTCGGTGAGCCGGCCGTCGCGGAGCAGCAGGACCCGGTCCGCCACGTCGCGTACGCGCGCGAGCTCGTGAGTCGCGATGAGCGCGGCTCCTCGGCCAGAGCGCCGGACGGGCAGCTCTGAGGACCAGGCGCGTTCGCCTCGCTCGCCACGGTCGTCGCAGAGCAGTAGTGCCTCGCGCCCGGCGAAGGCGCCCACCTCGCCCGCGCGCGCGGAGTCTAGGAAGCGTGGGTCGAGCGCATGCTCGATCGTGCCCGCGTCGGGACGCCTCAGGCCGGCGAGACAGTGCAACAGGGTCGTGGTTCCGGACCCGCGGGCGCCGAGCACCGCGACGCACTCGCCCTCGTTGACGTCGAGGTTGGCGCCGCGCAGGACCCAGACGCGCGCCGAGCATCCGGCCACGCCGGCGGCATAGCTCTTCCACAGGGCGCGAGCGCGAAGGACGAGGGGCATGCGGCCAGTCTGCGCGTGCACCGTCGGCGGCGCGCAACCGGTGTACGGCACGGCGGGTGAAATGCGCGCGCGCACCGACTTGCGCCGCGCGCGCGACTGCGCGTGATTGGCGCGTGCCCCCGACCCCGACTCCCACACGAATGACGGACGAGGCTATCGCAGCCAACGTCGCCGCCAACAACGCAACGCGGCTCAGTGAGCTCTCTCCTCAGCAGTGGAAATCCGGTACGGCGGCCTGGCTCGGCTGGCTGTTCGACGGCCTGGACATGCACCTGTACACACTCGTCGCCACACCGGTCGTCATCCAGCTGATCGGCGCGGTGAGCAGCGCGGATCCTGCGGTGAAGGAGAAGACCGCGTACATCCAGGCGGCTTTTCTCCTCGGGTGGGCGCTCGGCGGCTCCTTCTTCGGCCGCCTGGGCGACATCCTGGGACGGAGCCGGGCGCTCTCGCTCACGATCCTCACCTATGCCGTGTGCACGGGGCTGTGCGCGTTCGCGCAGACGTGGTGGCAGCTCTTGCTGTTCCGCTTCATCGCCGCGCTCGGCATCGGCGGCGAGTGGGCGGTGGGCGCGTCGCTGATCTCGGAGACCTGGCCGAGTCGCTGGCGTCCATGGCTCGCGGCCATGCTGCAGACGGGAGTGAACATCGGCATCCTGCTGGCGGCGATCACCGTGATGCTCCTGTCGCTCGTGCTCCCGCCGCAGGCGGAGCGCTACGTGTTCCTGGTGGGAGTGTTGCCGGCGTTCCTCGTATTCTGGATTCGCCGGAACGTCCCGGAGCCGGAAGCGTGGCAGCGCGCCGAGAAGGCCAGCGCAGGAGCGAAGCCTGGCGCGCGCGAGCTGTTTCGTGGACCAGTCGCCTCGATCACGCTGCGCACCACGGTCGCATGCGCTCTGGGGCTCTCCGGCTGGTGGCTATTCCAGTTCTGGCAATCGCAGCACCTGCGCCGACTGTTGGTGGACGCCGGCTCGGCGCCTGGTGACGTGACGCGCATCGTCTCCGCGTCCTTCTTCGTCGTGAACGTGATGGCGATCCTCGGCAACTTCTCGGCGGGGTGGTTCGCGCGGGCTCTCGGGAATCGTCGTGCGATCGTGCTGTTCCTCGCCGGTCTGGGACTCGGCATCATCGGCGCGTTCATCGTGCCGCGCAGCGTCGGCGCGCTGGCGTGGTTCTGGTTCCCGATGGCGGGATTCTTCTCGGGCGTGTTCGCGCTGTTCACGATGTATCTGCCACCGCTCTTTCCAACGCTGCTGCGCACCACGGGCGCAGGCTTCTGCTACAACATCGGGCGCATCGCCGCGGCGGTATGCACACTCGTGTTCGGCCTGTTCGCTCCGGTGAACGACTATCGGTCCGCGTTGCTTTACGCTGGCGGATTGCTGCTCATCGCCGCGGTGTGGTCGTGGTGGCTGCCGGAGACATCGAGAGAGCTCGAAGCGGTGTGATCCCGGCGTGGGGCCTCTCGCGGCGTCCCAACGGCACCGGAACGGATGACACGGCTGCAACGGATCAACGGATACGTCAACCGCCGACCGAGCGGGGTGACGAGGCCGCAGAAAGTAGGCTCCCGATCGAGCCGGAGAACAACAACCGCGACACCGACCGGCGTCTCGGAGGAAGATCTTGCCGCCGAACACCAAAAAACGAAGGCTCGCCGGCAACAATGTCCGCGAGGAGCAAATAGCCTCCCGATGGACCGTTCCCCCGCGTTCCCCGCGCCTCCGCGAGAAATACCAAGTCGCTGTGTGTTTCTCGCGGGGGCGCGGAGGTCGCTGGGAACCGCAACGACAACTGCCAACTGTTTTGGGTCGTGGGGCCGAGGCTGTGCACCGCCGCTCAAAAACATCTCAGGGTTGAGTGAACGAGATCTTTCCAGGGAATCCGTTGAGATCCGTTCCCCTGCCGTTCGGACGCCACGCGATCCCTCCATTCTGACGCCACTCGATCCGTCCAAGGCGCACACCTCCGCGCCGACTATCGCGCCCGGTCGCGGTGAAACGCGGCGATCGCGTCCGCGAGAGGCGCCGGATCGAAGCGAACCGGATCCGTCGTCGGCAGTCCCGTCTCTCGCTGCACCGTCTCGATGGCGCGCGAGGCCGCCTCGTCGTCGAGGTCGAAGGTGTTGAGCGCGACGGCGATGACCGGCGCGGGGCGGAGCGGTGCCGCCGCGTTCTCGCTGAGACGGATGAAGTCGACGAGCGGCGGGATCTTCACCCACTCGCACCCGTTGATGGCGGTGCGCGACGGCTGCGCGCACATCAGCTGCGCGTGCGGCAGCGAACCGTGAAGCAGACCGTAGGTGACGCCGGAGTAGCTCGGATGGATGATCGAGCCCTGTCCTTCCACCAGTACCAGATCGGCGTCAGCGGCGCATTCCACCACCAGCTGCTCGGCGGCGCCGGCGATGAAGTCGGCGACCACGGCATCGACAGCGACGCCGCGCCCGTCGATCAGGATGCCCGTCTGCCCCGTGCCGGCGAAGTTGGTGCGGATGCCTCGTGCCCGCACGGAGTCGAGCAGTTGGAGCTGCGCCGTCATCTTGCCGATGTTGCAGTCGGTGCCGACGCTCAACACTACGGTCGCGCGCACATCGCGCACGCGTCCTCGCGCCACGGTGAGATTCTTGGGCGGGCGGCGGAGATCGTGGATCGCCACACCATGCCGTTCAGCGAGCGCCGCGAGTTCGGGCACATCGGCGACGAAGGTGTGGAGGCCGCTCCAGATTTCCAACCCATTCTCGATCGCGCGGCCGACGAGGCGGATCCACTCTGCGGGCAGCTGTCCGCCCGACGGGGCGATACCGATGAGGAGTGCGTTCGGCCCGAGTGCGAGTCCCTCGTCGAGCGACGCGACCACGGGGATGGCGCCGCCGAATCCCAGCACCTGCTGCGAGGTGCGTCCGGCGCGAGTGGCATCGATCACACCCACGACGCGATCCGGCGTGTAGCGGATCGCGGCGTTGGCGGTCTTGGAGGTGTCAGGGCCGAACAGTGCGTCGGCGAGGATCAGGAAGCGTAAGTCCCGCGACATGGCGGCTGTCGTGCGTGCGAGTGGGCGGCGTTGGTGTGCGACGAACGCCCAATCTACACTGGGACTGCCGTCGTCCGCCGCTCGAGAGAGGAGACGACGTCGAACTGCGCCTTGGGAAAAAGGACGCCGCCTTCGGGCGCGGGCAGCCGCAGGAGCACCGGGCGTTCGCGCGTCGTTCGGCGGAACCCCTGCCCTTCGTAGAGGCGCGTGAGCAGGATGCGGCGTACCACGACCATGATCACGGCGAGCGCAGGCACGGCGACGAGCAGTCCCAGCCCACCGAGCATCCTCCCAACGATCAGCACGAAGACGATCGTCAGCACGGGCGGAAGATCGACCTTCTTCGAGATGATGTACGGCGAGACGATGTTTCCCTCGATGAGGTGCACGCCGATGCCGATAGCGATGACCCAGAGCGCTCGCGTCCCGCCGTCCGGCCCGGTGATGACGAAGAGCACCGGGAGGGCCGTGGCGAGCAGCGTCCCGAAGAAGGGGACGATCGTCGCGAGCCCTGTGAACACACCGAAGGTCAGCGCGTACGGCACCCGTAGAATGGCCAACCCGACGGCCGTGAGGGTACCGAGGAAGGTCATCGTGAGGAGCAGCCCGACGATGTACGCGCGCAGCGAATCCGCGCAATCGGTGAGCACGTCGCGCACGAGGTCGCGATGGATCGGCGGAAAGAGCGCGATGAGCCATTCGCGGTACAGAGCGGGATGGAGCGCGAGATACAGCCCCATCACGAACACCGAGAAGAGGCTGATGAGCACCTCGACGACCCCGAAGACCTTCGGCACCACGTTGTTGAACTGACCGGCGACCTGCTCGTACACGGCGAGCAGGATCTTGTGCTCGCCAGGTGCGTACACGGAGCGAAGCGCGGGAATCCGCGACGCCATGCGATCGATGGAGGCCTCCCACCCCGTGATGTAGTTCGGGAGGACCTTCACCAGCTCCTGCGTCTGCGCGATGAGCGGCGGGACGAGGATGGAAAACAGGAGGGCGAGCCCGCCAAAGCTGAGCAGCACGGCGGCGGCCAGCGACCACCGTTCTGGGATGTGCAGTCTGCGGCGCAGCACCCCGGCCAGCGCGCCGAGGTACAGCGAGATCATGATGCCGAGGAAGAGGAGGAGGATGACCTCGGCGACCCGTCCCGCGATCCAGAGCAGCAGGACGGTGAAGACCGTCGCGGTGAGGATCGGGGCGAACTTGAACTGGCGAGCCGGAGCCTCGCCGCTCACCGGCCCTTCTCGTCGCCGGGCCGCTCGATGTCCGCGGCGACCGTCTCCTCATCGCGTTGCCCGGCGCCGATGGCCTTGCTCTGCGGGGCGCCGGCGGGCAGCATGCCCATCTTCTGCTTGAGCGCGAGCAGCTGGTTGTCGACCGACACGCCGACACTGCCCTTCTCGAGCTGCTTGAACTCGCGATGCAGGGTGTCGCCACTGAACTCGTCGTCGATCTCGGCGGACGCCTTGATCTGGCGCTCGTTGGTCTCGATGCGCTCTTCCATGCGCGCGAACGCCTCGAACGCACTCTTCTCCGAAAGCGACGACATCGTTTCGGCGATGCGCTGCGACGCCTGCGCGCGACGCTGGCGCGCGACGAGCAGGTTCTTCTTGCGCTTGGCCTCCTCGATCTTGTCGTTGAGATCGCGCAACTGGTTCTTCAGCTTGTCCGTGTCGAGCTTGTGCTGTTCCCAGGTCTGGGCGAGCTGCTCGCCGTGACCAAGGTGCTCGGCCTGGCGAACGAGCGCCTGCTTGGCCAGATCGTCGCGGCCTTCCTGGATGGCGAGCATGGCGCGGCGCTCCCAGTCCTGCGCCTGCTTGAACTCCGCGTCGGCCTGATCGCGCAGCCGCTTCTCGTCGGCGATTGCCGAGGCGACCTGCTGCTTGGCCTTCACGAGCTGGCCACGCATGTCGACGAGGATCTGCGTCAGCATCTTCTCGGGGTCTTCGGCCCGAGAGATGAGATCGTTGATGTTGGAGCTGAACAGTGCGGAAAGACGGTCGAAAATGCCCATGGGTCAGCGTGCCTCGCGGTACGAGCCGAGCTCGCGAAGGTGCGACGCGAGTGCGAGCGTCATGCTCTCGTAGCTCGCGAGGAATTCTTCGAAGTCGAGAGCCGACAACTCGAGCGCTTCCGTGAGAACGATCTGTTCATCCTGGATGCCATACGATCCGTGGAGCAGGTCGGAGGCGTTGAGCTCGAGCAACCGGCGGGTGAGCGTCGCGCTCCGCACGCCGTCAGACGGAAGTGTCATGACGTCGATGCGAAGGAGCACGACGGGGGGCGAGAAGTTCACTGCGATCGAGAGGTCGCTGTCCGGACTCGGGCGTACGATCCAGAAGCCGGGCTCGACTTCGGAATAGGTCGCGCCAGTGGCGCTGAGTCGAACGAGAAAGCTCTCGACGTCTTCTTTCGTCAGCATGTTCGATACCTGGCGAGCTCTGGTTGCCCCTCCCTACGGGCCCCGCACGCGACGCGTTTCAGTCGCGGGCGGCACGTTCGGGCAAGCTACGGGCGCGCGAGGTACCAGTAAAGACGACGGAGACGCCCAGTCGTTCCATCACGCACCGTCAGGACGGTCGCCCGCCGCGACTTGCCCCGCGCGAGACCCGGACGGATGTTCGAGCATACCTCACCAAGGGAGTAGCTCGTGCCCGCTCGTCGCTGCCTGTCGCGCCTCTCCTCGCTGCTTCTCCTCGTCCCATCCGTACTCGCGGCGCAGGCGGGCGAGCAACCAATCGACACAGCGTACACGCGCCAAATTCGCGAGCTCACGCCGAAGCATGCCCGGTACAACTTCACGACCGAGCTCGTGGACTACCTGCCGGCATCGCGCGTGCCAACACCGCTCGCGGTGCTGGGCTACGTACCCGGGACGATCGGACGGCTGTCGTATTCAGCCGATGTCGCCCGGTACTTCAAGACCGTCGACGAGGCGTCCACGCGCGTGAAGCTGTTCTCGATGGGGATGAGCGACGAGGGGCGCGAGATGATCGTCGCCGCCATCGCCGACGACTCCGTGCTGGCGAAGCTCGACGAGTACCGGGCGATGGCGGCGCGCCTCGCCGACCCCCGGGGCCTGACCCCGGCCGAGCGCGCGCGGTTGATCAGGGATGCGAAGCCGATCTACTGGCTCACTGGCGCGATTCATTCTCCGGAGACCGGAAGCCCCGAGATGCTGATGGAGTTGCTGTACCGGCTCGCGGTAGACGAAGGTCAGCAAGCCAGGGTCATTCGCGGCAATGTGATCACACTGATCACGCCGATCCTCGAGGTCGATGGGCGCGACAAGGTCGTGGATGTCTATCGCCAGGCGAAATCGCTCGGACTCGGACCGCGCACCGGACCGCTCGTCTACTGGGGGCGGTACACCGCGCACGACAACAACCGCGATGGCATGGTGCTGTCGCAGAAGCTGTCGCAGAACTACATGCGCACCTTTCTGCACTGGCGGCCCACGGTCGGCCACGACCTCCACGAAAGTGTCCCGTTTCTCTATACGTCGACCGGGACCGGGCCGTACAACGACGAATTCGACCCCATCGTCGTCGACGAATGGCACACGCTGGCGTATCAGGAGATCACGGAGCTCACCCGGCGCGGACTGCCGGGCGTCTGGACACACGGCTTCTACGACGGGTGGGCGCCAAACTACATCCTCGCGATCGCGAACCTGCACAACTCCATCGGCCGCTTCTACGAGACCTACACCTCGCAAGGCGCCGACTGCCATACGGTGAAGCTGCCAGCCGCATCGACGGAGCGCCGCTGGGACCGGCCGAACCCTCCGGTGAACGACGTGCGATGGTGCATCCGCACCAACATCAACTATCAGCAATCCGGAGTGCTGGTCGCGCTGAAGTACGTGGCGGACCATGCGGCGACGTTCCTCGAGAACAATGTCGCCAAGGCGGAGCGGATGATCGCCAGAGGTACGAGGGCCGCTCCCTACGCGTACGTAGTGCCGCGCGGGCAGCGGCGCGCCGCCGAGGCCGCCGATCTCGTCAACCTGCTCCGTGCGCATGGCACCGAGGTCCACACCGCATCGTCCGACTTCACGCTGAAAGGCGACGGATCGAAGGCAGCGGCCGATCGGGCGCCGACCGGTACCGCTACGACCGAGGTCAAGGCCGGCGATTGGATCGTGCGGCTCGACCAGCCGTACACGGCGACCGCTCGCACGCTCCTCGCCATTCAGAAGTACAAGCCCGATGATCCGACGCCGTACGACGACACGGGTTGGACCCTGGACGAGCTGCGACATGTGCGCACGCACGCAATCGCCGACTCCTCGGTCCTGACCAGGCCGATGAAGAGGCTCACCGAGAACGCGGCCGTCGCGGGAGCCATCTCGGGCACCGGCGACGTGCTCATCGTCCCGCACCTCGGCGACTGGCGCTCGGCCGTGCTTCCGTGGAAGGTGGCCGCAGGACGGGTGAGCGTGACCGACTCCGCGTTCTCGGTGGGCAGCATCACCTTTCCTGCTGGGACGTTTCTGCTGGCTGACGCCTCGCAGCGAACGCGTGATGCGCTTGGCGCTCTTGGACTTGGCGCAACTGCCGTGACGCGGCTGCCGGCGGTACGGCGACATCTCATCTCGCTGCCGCGCATCGCGCTCGTGCATTCGTGGCTCGAGACACAGAACGAAGGCTGGGTGCGGTACGCGTTCGATCAGCTCGGCATACCGTACAAGTACATCTCCGACCAGGATCTGCGGAGCCGCGGGGTGCTGGACGCCATCGACGTCGTCGTGTTTCCCCACGTCAGTGGCGCCGCGACGGCACTGCTGAACGGACGCCCGATGACGGGTCCGGCCATTCCGTGGAAGAAGACTCCGCGCACACCGTATCTGGGTGGATACGACGAGACCGACGACATCCGGCCTGGGATGGGGCTCGACGGTGCTGCCGCGCTGCGACGGTTCGTCGAGCGCGGCGGGCTGCTGCTCACCGAGGGTAACAGTGCGACACTGCCGATCCAGCTCGGCTTCAACACCACGGTGTCGGTCACGGCGACACCGCGCCTCCAGGTACGCGGCAGCGTCGTGCGCGCGCAGCAGACGGTCGAGTCGCCGGTGCTCGCCGGATATGAGAATCGGACGATTTCCGTGTACTTCAATCAGGCGCCCGTGCTCGCGGTGACTCCGCGCGACACGACAAACTTGTCCGAGGGTGTGGACACCAGCGTGGTCAATCAGACGGAGCGTGACCGCGCGCGCGTGCTGCTCCGGTTTCATGCGCGCGCGGACTCGCTGCTCGTGTCTGGCATGCTGGTGGCGGGCGAGGAGCTCGCGGGTCGCGCCGCTGTCGTAGACGCGCCGGTTGGAAAGGGCCACTTGCTGCTGTTCGGCATCCGGCCCTTCTGGCGCTGGGAATCGCAGGGCTCGTTCGCGCTCGCCATCAATGCCATCGCGAACTGGAACGCACTGGGTGATCGTGTACCCAGCTCTCTGGCGCCGCCGCCCGCGAATGTGTCGGTCGACGGTGCGGCGGCCCGGAGTTCCAGTCCCTAGCGCTTCTTGATCTGCACGAGCCTCTCCTTCGCGAGACGTCGTCCGGTTGGTGTGGCCGCCAGACCACCGCCGGCGGTCTCGCGATACCGGACATCCATCGATCGTCCGATCTCGCCCATCACGTCGATCACCTCGTCGACCGGGATCTTGAACTCGACGCCGGCCATGGCCAGCTCGATGCCCGTGAGCGCGATCGCCGCGCCGGTGGCGTTGCGAAAGACGCACGGCAGCTCCACCAGCCCACCCAAGGGGTCGCACACCAGACCAAGAGTCCCCTGCATCGCCAGCGCGGTGGCGTGCCCGACCTGCGCGGGCGAGCCGCCGAGCATCTCCGTCGCGGCGCCGGCGGCCATCGCGGCGGCTGCGCCCGTTTCAGCCTGGCATCCGCCTTCGGCGCCCGACAGCGACGCTCGCTCGGCGATGACGGCTCCAATGAGACCGGCTACGGCCAGCGCGTCGACGACCGCGTCATCTCCGATCTGGCGCGCGTGGGCGAGCCCGGTGAGCACCGCCGGTAGCACACCCGCGCCGCCCGCGGTGGGAGCGGCGACGATGACGCCCATCGCGGCGTTCACCTCCTGCACGGCGAGCGCACGCGCGAGGATGTCCCTGAACGGCGTTCCGGCCAGTGGCCCGGCCGGCCCCGTGCGCAGCTTGGCGGCGTCTCCGCCCACCAGTCCGGACGCGGAATAGAGATCGCCCGTCATCCCCTTGTCCACCGCGCCGCGCATGATGTCGAGCGCGTGCTGGAGCGCATCGCTGATCTCCTGCACCGGGCGGCCCTGATCCTTCGCCTCGGTCTCGAGCGCGAGGCGCGCGAGCGGGATCTGCTGATGCTCGGCGTCGCGGATCGCGTCGGCAAGTGAGCGATACATCAGGCGCTGACCTTGTCGAGCCTGAACGCCCAGCGCACCCACGGCAGCCCACGGATCTCGTCACGCACCGCCTCCCCAGGCTGCTCGTCGATCTCGATGGCCATGAACGCGTCGCCGCCGCGCTCTTTCCGCGAGAGTCGAAGCGTGGCGATGTTGATCCCGTGCTCAGCGAGGATCGTCGCGATCGCGGCGACGGATCCCTTCACGTCCTCGGCGATGAGCACGATCGTGTGCAGGTTTCCGCTCACTTCGACGGCATATCCATTGATCTCGCTCACGCGCACGCGGCCCGCGCCGAGCGATGCGCCGATCATCGTGGCGTGCCGGTCGCCGCGCTCCACGGTGAGGCGCACGCTGTTGGGATGCGCGTCGTCGGAGAGTGTGGTCTTCTCGAACGTGTAGTCGAGCCCCTCTCGCTCGGCGATGTCGAGCGCGTCGCGAAGCCTCTCGTCGTCGGGGCGAAAGCCCATCAGCCCGCCGGCGAGCGCCTTGTCAGTGCCGTGTCCTTCGCCGGTGCGCGCGAAGGAGCCGTGCAGCTCGATGCGTGCGCGCTCGGGAGTGCCGCCGATCAGTCCGCGCGCGAGGAGGCCGAGCCGGCACGCGCCCGCCGTGTGCGACGACGAGGGGCCGACCATGACCGGGCCGATGATGTCGAGAAGCGACACCATGGGCTCATCCCGCCTTTCGCTGTCGTGCCGCCGACTGCTTGAGCATGCCGCGGAGGTAGCGGCCCGTGTGCGACGCCTCGACGCGCGCGACCTCTTCGGGCGTTCCCGAGGCGACGACTGTGCCGCCGCGCGTGCCGCCTTCCGGACCGAGATCGATGATGTAATCCGCCGTCTTGATCACGTCGAGGTTGTGCTCGATGACGAGCACCGTGTTGCCGCGATCGACGAGACGGTGGAGCACGTGGAGCAGAACGCGCACGTCCTCGAAGTGGAGACCGGTCGTCGGCTCGTCGAGGATGTAGAAGGTGCG
>JBDSDB010000274.1:0-2652 GCA_039920785.1 Gemmatimonadaceae bacterium | reverse complement strand
TCGCCGCCCTTCCCCTCTCCGGGACCGCGATGCTGAGCGGCACCGTGCGCGGAACGGGCGATGCCCCGCTCGCGTCGGCCGAGGTCAGGGTGCGCGGCGCGAGCGCCATGGGCAAGACGGACGCGAGCGGCCGCTACTCGCTCAGTGGGCTGCCGGCCGGCACGCAGGTGCTCGATGTGCGGCGCGTCGGATACGGCGCCGCCGAGATGCCCGTGGAGCTGCGGAGCGGCGTTACGATAACGGGCGACGTGCGGATGCAGCGCATCGTGAACCTCGACTCCATCCGCGTCGTCGGGTCGCGCTCGCACTACAAGGAGTTCAACGAACAGCAGAAGCACAAGATATTCGGTGTCTTCCTCGGCCCGGAGGAGATGGCGTGGCGCTCTCGTACGTCATACGCGAGCGACGTGATCAAGTTGATCCCTGGCTACCAGATCGTCGGCGAGGGGAGAAAGTCGCAGGTGGTCAACGGCCGTGGCGGCGGCATGATGCGTTGCAGGACGAACATCGTAATCGACGGCATGGAGGGCATGTCGATCAACGACGTCGAGCCCATCGAGATCGGAGTGATCGCGGCATACCGCATGGGTGATCAGGGCCCACCAGAATACGATCGCGGCTGTGGCGCGATCATCATCTGGACGAAGCGCTAGGCCGAGCATCTCCATCCAGTGGTAGGACCCTCGGAGCCGACGCGGTGGCCAGCGACGGTTCGGGTTCGCCATTTCGAGAGTCGGGGGACAGATTGAGCGGACCGTCCATCGCGCGCCGGGCCTGAGGGCGATACCGGCATCCCTCACCCGACTTCACGCGTGTCCACCCCTCTCGCCGAGCAGGTCCAGCGCGCCCTCGGCGAGGGCTACCGCGTGGAGCGGGAGTTGGGCGGGGGCGGCATGTCTCGGGTGCTGGTGGCGAGAGACCTGAATCTCGACCGCGACGTGGTGGTCAAAGTGCTCTCCGACGAGCAGACCGCCGGCGTGAGCGCCGATCGATTCCGTCGCGAGATTCAGCTCATCGCGAAGCTCCAGCATCCGCACGTCGTCTCCATCCTCTCCGCCGGAACGGCTGGTGGCTCGCTGTACTACGTGATGCCGTTCGTCACGGGCGAGACGCTCCGCGAGCGGATCGTTCGCGAGGGTCCGCTCCCCATCGCCGACGCGGTGCGGCTGCTACGCGAGGTGCTCGACGCACTGGCCTTCGCGCACGATCACGGCGTCGTCCACCGCGACATCAAGCCAGAGAACGTTTTGATCGGCGCCGGCCACGCCGTGGTCGCCGACTTCGGTATCGCCAAGGCGCTCCGCGAATCGGGAAACATGACGTCGGCCGGATTCGCCATCGGCACTCCTGCGTACATGGCACCCGAGCAGGCGACGGCCGATCCCACGACTGACCACCGGGCCGATCTCTACGCAGTCGGCGTGCTCGGCTACGAGTTGCTCACCGGCGCCCCGCCCTTCACCGGCTCCACGCAGCAAGTCATCACGGCACACATCACCGCGGCGGCGGCGCCGATCCGGTCGCGCCGAGCCGACGTGCCCGACGCGGTGGCCGACGTGCTGACGCGTGCGCTGGCGAAGAATCCTGCCGACCGACCGCAATCGGCGCGCGAGATGATCGCGACGCTCGAATCGGTGACGACGCCACCCCGGACAGCGTCGCGACCCACCGCGAGGAGCTCGCGCCGGCGGCTGCCTTACGCCGTCGCTGGCGCCATCGCGATCGCGCTCGTGGCCATCGGTGCCTACGCGACTCGCGCACGCACGAACGCGACGCCCGCTTCGACTGTCGTCACAGGTGCGGACCTGATCGCCGTGATGCCACTCAGCGCGGTGTCCGACTCGTCGCTCGCGCGGCTCGGCCAGGATCTCGTGGTCACGCTCAGCACGAACCTCGACGGCGTTGGTTCGCTGCACACGGTGGATGCGGTCACGCTGCTCATGCGCGCGCGGAAGGCGTCGTCGCCGCTCGGCCTGGCCGACGCACGCGCGCTCGCCCGTGACCTGGGCGCGCGCAGCGTGCTCACGGGCACGCTGATCAACGAAGGCGATCGCGTGCGGGCGTCGGTATCGCTGCACCAGGTCGGCAGCGACTCGGCGATCGCGCGAGCCACCGCGCTCGCGGCGCCGCGCGACATCGCGGCGCTCACCGATTCGCTCACCTGGGGGATCCTCCGGCAGGTGTGGCAGCGGGGCACACCGCCGTCGCCGGTGCTCACGGGGCTGACCACGACATCGGTGGACGCGCTGCGCGCCTTCCTCGAGGGGGAACGGCGCTTCCAACGCATCGAGACCGATTCCGCCCTCGCCTACTACCGCCGGGCGTTCGAGCTCGACTCCGGCTTCGCGCAGGCGTTCCTGCGATACGATTTCGTCAGGAGCTGGACGCTCGAGTCCGAGGACGCCGCAGCTCATGCGCGTCTCCTCGCCCTGAAGGGCCGCTTGCCAGAACGTGAGCGGCTCTGGCTGGAGGCGAGCGAGCTGAATGCGCCATTTCCGGCGAGAGTGGCGAACTGGAAGGCGCTAGCGGGGCGATACCCCGACTATCCGCCCATCCTGATGTCCGCCGCCGATCCGATCGTGCACTCGGGTCCCATCTACGGCATCCCGATCGCCGACGCGCGGCCGTATCTGGACCGGTTGGAGCAGCTCG
>JBDSDB010000273.1:0-25973 GCA_039920785.1 Gemmatimonadaceae bacterium | reverse complement strand
CACACCGCGCACGCGCCGATGATGGAGCCGTGTCCAACGCGAACTCGGTTCAAGAGGATCGCTCCCATTCCGATCAGACAGTCGTCCCCCACCGTTGCGCCGTGCACGATGGCGCGATGCCCGATCGCCACGCGCGCGCCGATCGTGCACGGCACACCCGCGTCCACGTGCACGACCGCGCCGTCCTGCACGTTGCTCTCCGATCCCACGACGATTGGCGCCGTGTCGCCGCGCAGCACCGCGGTGGGCCACACGCTCACACGCGCGCCGAGCGTGACATCGCCGATGACATACGCCCCGGCGTGGACGAACGCAGTGGGATGAATCGTCGGTGCGGTCATGGTCCGAGGGGCAGGATCAGAAGGAGAAGCCGAACGCGACGTACGGGCTCACCGCGTGCGTCGTCCTCGTCGAGGTCGATCGGCCGAGGACGGGAATGGCGACGCCAAGGCGCATCGTCTGCTGAGTGTCCCAGTCCAGCACGGCGGCCCACACCGACAGTTCGGCGCCCACGCTCCCGATCGGGCGGCCGACGCGCACTCCGCTCACCGTCACGCCGCTCGAAGGATTGGACGCCGGCGTGCGCAGCGCCGGCGCACAGGTCGTGACGTACAACGGATCGCGCGGGCACGCCGCGACGCCGGCGTCTCCGAACAGCGTCACCGAGCTCCGGTCGAGGAAGAACGGCAGCACACCGAGCCCTCGGCTCGGGATCGCGAGCGGAGCGCGATACTCGAGCGACGCCGCGGCCGCGCGCGTGCCGTACGTGCTCGCCGCGGGGAAGCCGCGCACGCCGAAGGTGCGCCGGCCTTCGCCGACCGTGTAGCCCGGCAACAGGCCGAGGGTATTGCCGCTCGTGCCGCCGACCTCCAGCGCCGTGGCGGCGCGACGATCGGCGATCCCTCCGGCGACGCGGAGCGCGAGCACGTGGTGCGCGAAGCCGCCGAAGGGGAGCGACTTGAACGCCGATGCGGTGCCGACGGCGCTCGTCGAGCGGGTGCGTGCTCCGGCATCGGTGCGCCAGCGCTGGCGAATGGTCGCGGCGAGCGCGAGGCCGTCTTCCTGCGAGATGCTGAGCGCGGGATGCTGCAGGTTGTTCCAGCTCGCGCTCGCGAGCACGCGCGGAAAGATGTACGACCTTCCGTACGTGGAATCGAGCTGCGGGAGGAACTCACCAGGATCCGTGAGGAAGCTCCGGTGCTCCACACCCGTCCCGATGCTGGCGCTGGCGTAGGAACGCACGCGCGGTCTCACCCAGCTGGCCACGAGCGACGCGTCGCGCCTACGCTTCAGCAAGGTCCCCACATACTGCGTCGTGCCCCCGCTCAACAGCTCTCGCTCGGCCTCGTAATCCTGCCAGACCGCGAGGTCGAACAGGGGCTGACGAAGTCCGGCGTACCGATACGCGAGAGAGGCGATGGGATACGAACCGGTCGTGGGAATCGCCACGAACGCCGAGTAGGCGTGGCGGCCCACGATGTCTGAGCCGGTCGTCGTCGCACCGAGCCGCGTGCCGCGCGCTGGTGCCGCTTCGATCATGGGATACCAGTAGCGCGGCAGGAGCGTGCGCCACGGTTTGTACCGCGCGTAGTCGCCGCGTGACTCGGCGCGCTCCGCGACGTCGCGCAAGGAGGTCGGTGGCTCGACGACGCGGTGCACGAGGCTCTCGACCGGCGCGAAGCCGATGTGATAGCCGTCCGCGCGCAGTGACACCGCAGCGATGAGCCGTCCGTTCGGCGAGAGTTCGGGCGACATGAGTCCCGTCTGCGCGGAGGAGAGTCGTGTCTCCGGCAACGCAGGAGAAGGAGCGAGGACGCCGCGCATGGCGATCTGCGGCGCGCCATCCGCCTCGGTCACGTACATCAGTGCCGCACCGTTCGCGGTCCAACTCGGTGACGAGAGTAGATACGTCCCCTCCGTCACGACTCGCGCCGCATCGCTCCCGAGATCGATCACCTCGATGGAATAGAGTCCTCCATGCCGTCGTCGCGCCACGGCGAGCTGTGTGCCGTCCGGCGACCAGCGTGGCTCGCTCCACGTCTCGTCGGGCGCGCCGGTGCGAATCACGCGCCGATCGCGAGCGGCGGAGTCGAGCAGCACGAGGTTCGAGCGGCCCGCCGCGAGCTCGACGGCGATGATGCTGCCGCCGCGTCTCACGTCGGGCTGGATGAGGCGCGCCCCGTGAGTCAGTCGCGTGACGTCGCCACGCATCGAGCGATAGAGATCGGCGCGGATCTCCGCACGTGACGCGACCTCGAGCTGCGCGAAGAGCAGCCCGCCGTTGGCGAGCGGCACGTTCGCCTCCTGCGAGCTGCGACGGCCGACGCGCACGCGCATGCCGCTCGTCGTCACCAGATACGCGGCGTTCGTCTCGCGGCCATCGGTGCCGGTGTAGATGATGGTCGAGTCGTTGATCCAGCGCGGGTTGCCGGCGTAGTAGCCGTGCGTGGTGAGCTCGCGCCAGCCGGGCAACGGGTCGCGCCGAACCCCCACGCTCTGCGTCACGCTGTCGCGCCATCGGGCGTACGCGCTCGACAACGGGACGCCGAAGCCGCGTCGCACGGCGCGAGCGAGCCAGTACGGCGGAAGCAGCGCGCTCTGTTCATCCACGAAGCGCCGCACCGTGCTGTCGCCCCGCGTGCGCGCGAGGTGGTCGATGAACAGCGAGCCGTACGCGTAGGCGATTTCTCCGCGGGGAAAGCGCGAGGTCCCACCACTGAGCTCGTCGATGCGGGGGAACTTCCCCTCCAGCGCCGCAGAACGCGCGATCATCTCGTGCTGTGCGTCCTTCAGTCGCCCTCCCTCGGTGAGTCGCGACTCTTCGTAGACGGCGAGACCCTCGGTGAGCCAGGAGGGCCCGTACGCGTTCGGAAAGAGAAAGGGCGCGCGGCCCAACACGCGCTGCGCCACGCCCCAGATGCCGCGCGAGCGATCGAGATGGAAGACGTGCATCAGTTCGTGCGTGATGACGAGCGCGAGCCAATCCTCGTTCAGCCGCAGTCCCGGGCTCTGGATGGGAGGCGTGGCGAAGACGACGATGCGGTTGCTCGGAACCACGCTCGCGTAGCCGTTCGAGTAGTCGGCGTCGTCGGACAGCACGAGGTCGATGCGGCCGCGCGGCGTGGCGAGATCGCGCGACAATCCTTGATACGCGCGCTCGGCGGCCGCAGCGGCGACGCGCCCCTCGCGCTCCATTCCGGCCTCCACGTGCACGCGGAAGTGCTCCGTGTCGAGCGTGCGCCAGCGGTGCCATGGCGCGGGCTGCGCCCCTGCCGTCGACGCGAACGCGTGGACGAGCCACGCCGCGAGGAGGAGTTGGAGTCGACCCCGCGTCACCGCGAACCGAGAGCGCGGAAGTAGCTCTCGAGCCCATCGGCGACGCCGCGTGCGTAGCGCTCCTGGAACTCGGGCGTGCGGAGCGCGGCCTCCTGATCCGGGAGGATGATGAACGCTCCCTCGCACAGCACGGCCGGATACCAGGTGCCGCGCACGACGGCGAGGTTGTTGTAGTTCACGCCCAGGTCCGCGAGCCCGAGTTGCGAGACCATGCCGCGCTGCACTGCTCGCGCGAGCGGCTCGCTGTGGGCGCGGAAGAAGTACGTCCCCGTACCGGGCGCAAGGAACGGGTTCGTTCCGTCGCCGTACGCGTTGAGATGGATGGAGACGAAGGCGTGCGCATTGGCGCGCCGCGCGATGATCGGCCGCTCGCCGAGTGCGACCGCGTCGGGCGTGGTTCGCGTCATCACGACGCGCGCGCCGCGCTCCTCGAGCAGCGCCTTCAGCTTGAGGCCGATGGGCAGCGTGACCTGTGGTTCCCAGAGCCCCGTCGGACCTGTCGCGCCGATCGGGGGGTGGCCCGGGTCCACGACGATGGTGAGCCCAGTGAGTGGACGGGCCTCGTCGACGGCGGGTCGTCCGCGCACCTTGAGCACGAGCGCGTTGTTCTCCCAGAGCACGAGGTAGCCGTACGGCGCGGCGCGCAGGTGGACCGTGACCCGAGATCGGTCGCTCGATTCCTGGACCCACTCGACGGTGCGCACCATGGTGTCGGCGGGGGCGTAGTTGACGAGGTCCGTGTTGGCGCGCACACCGTAGAGCGTGAGCGACAGCGTGCGCTCACCCTCCTCCACGAAAAATGGTGCGCGCTGGCCCATCGGGATGACGACGTCGACGCCGGCGGTGCTGGGCCGCACCCGCATGCTCGACGTCACACGCCTGCTCGGTGCTTCGCTGGCCGGCACGTCGCGCGCCTCGGCGGAATCGACGTAGACGTCGAGATCGCGATCGAGCCGAACGCGCGCCGTCCCCTCGGAGCGGCTCACGAGCGGCACCACTGTGCCGGGCAGGAGGAACCATTTGTACGTGCCGCCGGGGACGGGGCGCCCGATCACCGTGCGGTCGCTGTCGGCGGCCACGTTGGGCTGGCCGAGTTGGACCCAGCCGATCGGCTGGTCGCGCGAGATCACGCCCCGCAGCGAATCGACACGCGCGTTGAGCGCGGCGATCGTGTCGGCGCGCGACGTGGCCAGCTCCGCGGGCTTGGTGAGCGGAGTGGCCGTGGCGGGCGGCGTGGCGGTAGGCGCCACGACGGCGCTGCGCACTGGATAACGGATGGGACGGGTGAGGCGCGCAGTGTCGGTGCCGCGGCCGGCGACGAGGTCGTATCGGGGCGCCGACGCCGGCGGATTGGGCACGAACGCCATGAACGCCCCATTGGGATACACGCGTGCCGGATGGCCGTTGATGCGCAGCGTCGCCCTGCCACTCCCGATGGATCCGAAGATGAAGTTCGAGTCGCGCGAGGTCACGACCTGCTCGGCGCCCGGGTACTGCACGCGGATGGCGAGCGGACCGTCCACCGCCGGCACGGGGGGCAGCGGGGGCAACGGCGCGGCGGCGACGCGGGCCGGGGCTGGGGCCGGCGCTGTGACGACGGTTCGTGCGCACGCGGCTGAGAGCGCGAGCGCCAGCGAGGTAGTCGCGAGCAGAAGCTTTTGTTGCGGCATGCTGGAAAGTAAGGGGCGACTCGGATGGTTGGATCGCTCTCCGTTCAACTGCAACACCGGTAGCGAGTACTTGGGGTCCCAGCATCCGGATTGGCATACGGGCTCCCGGAAGTTGAACCGGGCGCTGTCCGCGTGACCACCTCTGAGCCTGCGGCGACGCAGTGGCGTCAACTGCGAACGCCGTCTCCCACGCCCAAGTACGTGTACCGAGCACTGGTACTGGAGTTCAATCCCGGCCCAGTATTCCGGGAGCCCGTGTGCCAATCCGAGTACCGGGACCCCAAGTACCCGCTACTGGTTCTGTAGTTGAGCCAGTTGGCGCCCCCCAAACTCCCCGGTATATTCGCGGATCATGTCCCTTCCCACCCTGGCGTGAGCGCGCTCACAGCTTGTGCCTTTTGCGGGCGAGAGAATGAGCCGGCGGCTCGCTTCTGCATCGATTGCGGAAAGCCCATGACGGCTTCTGCTGCGCGCTCCCTGTCTCCTTACACCACGGGCAACTCCGGCATCTCCGCACCGCTCACCGGGACGGCGGGCTCGACCGGCGCGTCGGGGAAGATGGCTCGTACCGCCCACCCGTCCGCTGCGAAATGTCTGCGATGCGCCAGGGACATCGATCCGGCGCTGCCCTTCTGCGGACACTGCGGCACCCGCGTCGGCGCCCCGGAGGCAACGGGCCGCTGCGAGTCGTGCGGTGCTGCGTACCTGACCGACATCGACATCTTCTGCGCGCAGTGCGGCACCCGCGTCGGCAAGCGAGTGAGCAAGGAGACGGGGCCCTTCGGCGGGCTCGTGCTCGGCGCGAGGGTCCGCGAGCACGGACCGCGCCTCGCCCTCCTCGACGACGAGGGGCATCCCTCGGCGCACTTCGTACTCGAGCGCGGCGAGGCCGTGGTTGGCCGAGGAGATGCCGACATCCGCTTCGAGGACGTGTACCTGTCGCCGATGCACGCGCGGTTCGAGGCGCGCGAAGGCGGACTCCTCGTGCGGGATCTCGGATCCCGCAACGGCACCTGGAGCTTCATCGACGCACCCTCCCGGCTGTCGGACGGCGACGTCATGCTCGTCGGGTCGCAGCTGCTGCGCTTCCGCCGTTTGGGCTACCCGGGACCGCATCCGCCGGACGCAGATGCCACGCGCCGCATGGGATCACTCGTCCCCACCGCCGACATCGCCGTGCTCGAGCAGCTTCGCGCTGACGGCAGCGTGCGGGACTCGTTTCACCTCTCGCCGGCGCGCACGGTGCTGCTCGGCCGCGAATCCGGCGACTGGGTCTTCCCGTACGACCCAACGATGAGTGGTCGTCACGCGGAGGTCCGCAGCGAGGACGCGGAGTTCTTCGTGCACGATGCAGGAAGCCGAAACGGCGTAGCCCTCGCGGTGCATGGCGACCGCGTCTTGAAGAAGGGGCAGCGGATCCTCGTCGGCGACCAGATTCTGCGCGTCGAGAGTGTAGCGTGAGTGCACTGAAGCTCTGCCCCACCTGTGGTACCGAGTACCCCGCCAACGAGCGATTCTGCCCAAAAGACGGTACCGCGCTGCGCTCGCAGGGTGGCGGGACCGATCTGGTCGGGTCGATCATCGCCGACCGCTATCACGTGCTCAAGAAGCTGGGCGAGGGGGGAATGGGCCAGGTGTATCTCGCCGAGCACGTGAAGATGGGGCGCAAGAGTGCGGTGAAGGTGATGAATCCGGGCATGGTGCAGGACGCCGACGCCATCAGCCGGTTCAACCGCGAGGCGTCGAACGCAAGCCGGATCAACCATCAGCATGTCGCGGGGATCTACGACTTCGGCGAGACCGCCGAGGGGCTGATCTACCTGGCGATGGAGTACGTGGAGGGCGAGCCGCTGACCGCGCTGGTATCGAGGTCGGGGGCGCTCCCACCGGCCCGCGCGGCCGAGCTGACTCGCCAGACGGGAGAGGCGCTCTCGGTGGCGCACGACATGGGGATCGTGCACCGCGACCTCAAGCCCGACAACATCATGATCACGCGGAGCCGCGACGGGACGGACTGCGTGAAGGTGGTGGACTTCGGCATCGCGAAGGCGGCCAACGTGGAGGCGCAGAAGGTGACGCGCACGGGGCTCGTGGTGGGGACGCCCGAGTACATGAGCCCCGAGCAGCTCGCCGGCGACCCGCTCGACGGGCGGAGCGACGTCTACTCGCTGGGGCTCGTCGCGTTCAACATGTTGACGGGACAGCTCCCCTTCCCCAGCGAGACGGTGCAGGAGTCGATGATCATGCGGCTCACCGACCGTCCCCGGCGGCTCGGCGAGATGCGTCCGGAGACCGACTGGCCCGCCGAAGTTCAGGCGGTGATGGATCATGCGCTCGAGCGCGACACTTCGGCGCGATACGCGTCGGCGAGCGAATTCGGGCGCGCGCTACAGGCCGCGGTGAACGGCATGCCGGCCTCGGTGGCGACGCCTGGCAGAACGGCGGTGATCCCGAACGCCGCGGGCGTGCCGGCGACGCGGGTGTCCGGCACCCTGCCACCGCCGCGCGCTTCTGGCGTGCCGACCATGGTGAAGAGCCGGGTGCCGATGCTGGCTGGCGCGGGGGTGCTGGTTGTCGCGTTGCTCGGCATGGGAGTAGTGTTCATGAACGGCCGCGTGACGAACGGGAGCAGCACCGCCGCGACGCAGACCGCGAGTGTCCCTGCACCGACTCCGCTTTCGGCCACGTTGCCAGCCCCGCCGCCGTCCGCTGCGAAGGAAACCGTCGGTAGGCCTGCCGCTTCCGGTCGCGCGCCCCTGGGAGCACCGAGCGTGACCGCCGAAGCGACTAGCCAGTCGTATGCCATCGAGCTAATCCGGCTGGAGCGTTCGATCAAGGATTCCGCATCGGCGATGCTGGTCCGCGGGAAGCTTTCGGAGTGGAAGAACAAAGTGAGACTCGCCAGCGACCGCGTGATTCTCCAGGTTGTCGAGGCAGAAGTGGCCGGGATGATCGAGGACCCCTCTGCATGCACCCTGTGGCGGCGCATTCCTCGCGAGGACGTGGTCGAGCAGCTCAGGAACACGTACTCTGAGAGCATGAAAAACTGTGACGGAACTTGATCTCGTGACGACGCGCATGCCCGCCGAACCAACGCCCTCCGCCGCCAAGCCGGTGATCGTCCAGGTGTTCGGACGTACCGACGTCGGTCGCATGCGCGAGCACAACGAGGATGCGTTCGTCGTCGCCGATCTGACGCGCGGCAACGCCACGCTACAGCCGGAAGTGCGCCAGCACGTCGTGGGCGACCGCGGCACGCTGTTCATGGTCGCCGACGGCATGGGCGGCGCGGCGGCCGGTGAGATCGCCAGTGCGATGGCGATCGAGGCGGTGCTCCGAGAGATCAGCGAGGCGCTCTCCACGGGGGAGGCACCGAGCGACGCTACCTTCGCCACCTCGGTGAAGCGGGCGACGGGTGCAGCGAACGCGGAGATCCACGGCTTCGCGCTGGAGCATCCGGAGTTCCGAGGCATGGGCACCACCGCGACGGTGGCCGGCGTGCTCGCCGACAGCGTCTACCTCGCGCAGGTGGGAGACAGCCGCGCGTACCTCGTGCGCGACGGCGTGGCGCGGCAGATCACGAAGGATCAGTCGCTGATGCAGAAGCTCGTCGAGGCCGGCGAGCTCACAGAGGAGGAAGCAGAGCAGAGCGAACGGCGCAACATCATCCTCCAGGCGCTGGGCCCCGAGCCGACGATCAAGGTCGATCTCACGCGGCAGCAGCTCCGCCGCGGCGACCAGCTGGTGCTGTGTAGCGACGGTCTGAGCGGCCAGGTGAGGTCCGACGAGATCGCGCGCGTCGTCACCGAGGAGAAGGATTTGATGGCCGCGTGCAAGCGCCTCATCGACCGGGCCAACGACGCGGGCGGGCCGGACAACATCACCGTGATCGTCGTGCGCTTCGACGGCGAGGGACTCGAACCGGCGGCCGCAGATGACGACGTCGGCCACCGTGTCTTTCCGCTCACGACGGACTCGGGCCAGACGCCCGCTGCCGAGCCGCCGCCCGCGGCCACCGTGACGACGACGGGCACGGTCACGACGGGCTCGATGCCCGTGTTGCGGCGCCCGACGCGAGAGCTTCCGCCCGAGGCGTTCGTGCTCACGTCGACGATCCCCGACGACGCCGCGTCCAAGCGCCGCAGCCGCGGAACGCTGATCGCGCTACTCTTCCTGCTCGCCTTTCTCGTCGCGTCCACCTGGTGGGTCTACCGGAGCGCCGAACAGATCGTGAACACGAGACAAGCTCCCGCCACCGCTCCGACAGCGGCGACTCCAGCGCCGGCAACGCCCGCCCCGTGACGATCGAGCTCCGCATCCTCAGTGGCTCACGAGCCGGGGCGCGGGAACGGTTCGACAAGGCGGTGGTCTCCGTAGGGCGCCATCCGCTGAGCGACTTGCGGTTCGATCCGCAGACGGACCTCGAGGTCTCTACTCGGCACGCCGAGCTGCGCGCCACGGACGACGGCTGGACGGTGCACGACATCGGCAGCACGAACGGCACCTATGTGAATGGGGCGCGGGTCGCCGGCGAGCACCGGCTGAGCACTGGCGACGTGATCAGCCTGGGCGCGAGCGGTCCGCAGCTCGAGGCGCGGCTCGACGACGCGACGCTGGCGGTCACGCAGGTGTCGACACCTCCTCCGCGACGCGACACGAACGTGCGGATCGCCGAGGCGGTGCACGCCGAGACCCGGTCGCTCAAGCGATGGTCCGCGATCGCGATCGGCGCGGTGATCCTCGTGGCGGCGAGTGTGCTGGCGGTGGGACGGCAGCGGTCGTCGGCACGAGAGAGGGAGCTGCGCGCGCTCATCGCCCGCAGCGAGAGCTCCTCCGCTCCGCTCCGCCTCACGGTGGCGTCGATGCAGGCTCGCGACTCGATGTTCGCGCGCCTGCTCGCCGAGCGAGACGCGGCGAGCGCGCGCCAGGCAGCCGCGGGACGGCAGCTGATGGGCGGGAACTCGACGCCACAGTCGCTGGCGGCGATGTCGGAGCGCGTCGCGACGGAGACTCGCGTGCGCCGCGCGATCACGCAGATGGACTTTCCGCGAGTGCGCGATCTGAACGACGCCGCCGTGGCGCTCGTCGCCAGCGACCTGGATGGGACTTTCGTCGCCGGCACGGCGTTCTCGATCTCCTCGAGCGGCGAGCTGGTGACGAACCGGCACGTGGTGCGCACCGAGGCGGGCCGTCCGCCGCGCCGCATCCGCGTGCTGTTCGCCAACACGACGGACTGGCTGCCGGCTCGGCTCGTCCGCACGAGCGACGACGACGATCTCGCGCTGCTTCAGGTGGAGGGCGGCGGACCGTATCCCGTGGTCGCTGGGGTCAGCCGCGCTGGGAGCGACACGCGCGTGGGCTCTCCGGTGGCGACGATCGGCTTTCCGCACGCGGTGGACACGCCAATGGAGGGCACGGGGATCAACGTGCGCGCGCGGACGACGATGACGACGGGCACGGTGAGCAAGCGGCTCGTCGACGTGCTGCAGATCGACTCGTACGCGGGCAAGGGCTCGAGCGGGAGCCCGGTGCTCGACGTGCGCGGATTGGTGACCGGCGTGATCTACGGCGGCGAAGCGGAGAGCGCCGGCCGCATCGTGTACGCTGTCCCCGCCGAGCGTCTCGCGGCGTTTCTGTCCGGCGCGGCAATTCTGCGCTGAACGGGCGGTGCGTCTCTCCGCGCGCCGCTATGCCGGCGTCAGCGAGCCGAGGATGCGGAGACCGCGAGATCCGGTGGCCGTGGGTACGTTCCCCGGCCGTCCTTCGACATGCAGCAGCGCGAGGAGTGCGAAGGCGACGGATTCCTTCGCTTCGCCGTCGAAGTAGTGCGTGTCGAACGACGAGACGCCGAGCGGCGCGAGCTCGTCGGCGATGCGCTGGAACAGCACCGGGTTCTTCGCGCCGCCGCCCGAGAGCAGCACTTCCGTCACGGGCTCCGGCATGAAGCGGCGGTACGCGTCGGCGATGCTGCGCGCGGTGAGCGACACCGCGGTGGCCACGAGGTCGGCGTCCGTCGCGCCCGGTCTTGCCGCTCTGCAACGCTCGATCAGCTGCGTGACATACGCGTCGTCGAACAGCTCGCGGCCAGTGCTCTTTGGCGGCTCCGCGGCGAAGTAGGGTTGCGCGAGGAGCTCGGCCACCACCTCGTCCACCGCCGTCCCCATCGCCGCGATGCGGCCGTCCTCGTCGAAGCGCATCGACGGCGCGATGCGGCGCACCACCGAGTCGATCACGCCCACGCCGGGACCCGTGTCGAACGCGCGCACGCTCGCCAGCGTGCCGTCCGGGGGAACGATCGTCACGTTGCCGATGCCGCCGATGTTCTGGAGCGCGCGCCAGCCGCCGCCGGCGAACAGGAGCACATCGGCGATGGAGACGAGCGGGGCGCCCTGCCCTCCCGCCGCCACGTCGCGCGTGCGGAAGCCGCTCACGACGGCGATGCCGGTGCGCTCGGCGATCACCGCCGGTGCATCGATCTGCCAGGTGGAGTGACCGGGCTCGTGCCAGAGTGTCTGGCCGTGTGAGCCGATCGCGCGCACCTCCGCGCGCGCCACGCCGGCGTCGGCCAGCGCCGCAACCGCCGCATCGGCGAGCCACCCGCCGAAGTCCACGGCGAGTCGGCAGTACTCGCGCGCGGAGCCGTCGCGCATCGCGGCGAGCATGCGCTCGCGCTGCGCGGATGTGTACGGGTGCGAGTGAAAGGCGAGTAGCTCCGCGCGATAGCGCTCGCCGTTCCGAGCGAAGCGCACGACGGCCGCCGAGACGCCGTCGAGCGACGTGCCCGACATCAGGCCGACGTAGACGCCGCCGGTCTGCTCACTCGCGTGGGGAGCGGGTGTCATCTCACGGCCGGCGGAGCGTCCGGCACGACGCGCCGGATCACGCCACCGGCGCCGTCGAGCCGTCGCTCGGCCTCCTCGCGCGACACGTCCAGCGCGTGCATGACGATGGCGAGCTTGACGCGGCCTCCCGCGCGCGCGAGCAGCGCGTGCGCCTGCTCGCGTTCCATCCCGCACACCTCGGCGACGATGCGCTCGCTGCGATCGGTGAGCTTCACGTTCGTCGCGCGCAGGTCGACCATGAGATTCCCGAACGTCTTGCCGAGCCGGATCATCGCGCCGGTCGTGATCATGTTGAGGATCAGCTTCGTCGCGGTGCCGGCCTTGAGCCGCGTGCTTCCGGTGACGACTTCCGGTCCGGTGATGGCGACGATGGCGACGTCGGCGGCGGCGAGCGTCGCCGCGGGCGGCGGCGAACACGCAACGATGGCCGTCGCCGCGCCGATCGATCGCGCGTGCTCCAGCGCGACTCGCACGTACGGCGTCGTCCCCGAGGCGGCGATGCCGATGACGAAGTCGCCCGCACGCACGCCGCGCGCGTCGAGATCGATGCGCGCCTGCTCGAGGTTGTCCTCGGCACCCTCCTGCGCGGCGGTGAGGGCTGGCAGCCCACCGGCGATGATCCCCTGCACCATCTCCGGCGGCGTGCCGAACGTCGGAGGACATTCGGACGCGTCGAGCACACCGAGGCGGCCCGACGTACCCGCACCCACGTAGAAGAGACGTCCGCCCGCGCGAAGGGAAGTCTCGGCGGTGCTGATGGCGCGCGCGATCGCCAGGCGCTGCGTGGCCACCGCGCGCGGCACCTCCTGGTCCTCGGCGTTCATGAGGTCCACGATGCCGAGTGGGTCGGCGAGATCGATCTGCTGCGTGCGCGGATTCCGATGTTCGGTGACGCGCGGGTCGACGACTCGAGAAGCGGGAGGCACGGCGCGGGGAGAGAGAACGCGAGGCGGTCCGCCGGGTACACTTTCTATCGTCTCCCAGGCGCCTCGGCTAACTTACCGGTCGCCATTCGACACTCGCAAGCCATCAGGAGCTCTCGTGCGACGTCTCTCGCTCGTGGTGCTGTCCTTGCTCGCCGTGCTGCCGTCGCAGCGGTCCGATGCACAGATCATCCGCTCGGGGCGGTTCGGTGCCAGCGAGCCGCAGATGTGGGTGTCCGCAGGGGCCGGCCTGCAGCAGGGATGGACCGTGGTGGACGGCACCTCGGGCGTGCGCTGGGAGCTCAGCGATGCGACGCAGTACGGCGCCGCGATCGAGCGCACGCTCAGCGGCGGCACCTCGCTCGGCGTCCGCGCGACGACCGCTCGCGTCCCGCTCGACTACGTCCCGAGCCTGCTCGGCAGTGCAGCGAAGGAGGCCGATGCGCGCGTGTCGCAGGCGTTCGCCGTGCTGCACGTGGCGAGCGGGCGCGGGCTGCACTCCGTGCTCGAGCTGGGAGCGGGCGCCACGTTCTACTCCGCATTCCGCGAACGCGGCTCGGGCGCCAAGCTCGCCCCGGAGAAGACCGACGTCGACTTCGCATTCGTGTTCGGCTACGGCATCGGCTACACCTTCTCGCGCGCCATGCAGGTGGATGTCGTGCAGGACCTGGCGACGTCGGTGCATCAGAAGACCGGTCTGAGCGCCGGCGAGGGCTCGAGCGCTCGCATCCAGTCGACGCGCATCGTCGCGCGGCTCGGACTGGGCGGCTGACGACATGACCACACTCGCCCACTGCGAGGTTCGGACGTGACCATCGCGCGACTCGTGACGCAGACCCTCGCAACGCTCGCCGCGATGGCGACGCTCGCAGGAACCTCGCCGGCGCAGTCGACCGGCGCTCCGCCGCGTACGAGGCCGCGCATCCCTCCCCCGTCAGGCGCCACCGACGTCGGTACGCCGCAACCGCTGCCGACGAGCGGCCGGTACGCGCCGGCCTCGGACCGCCGCGCGCCGAGCTTTCCGGCGGCGTGGGCGTATCCGGCGGGCCGCGCGCCCGTCAGCGCGCCGCGCGCGATGGTGGTGAGCGACGCCCCGCTGGCGAGTCAGGCGGGCGTGGACATCCTCAAGCGCGGGGGCAACGCGGTGGACGCCGCGGTCGCCGTCGCCTTCGCGATGGCCGTGGTCTATCCGGAGGCGGGGAACATCGGCGGCGGCGGCTACATGGTCATCCACCTCGCCGGCGGTCGCACGGCCGCGATCGACTTCCGCGAGGTCGCGCCGCTGGCCGCGTCGCGCAACATGTACGTCGGCGCGGACGGCAAGGTCACCGACGGCAGTCTCGTCGGCCCGCTCGCGTCGGGCGTGCCGGGTGCGGTCGCTGGACTCACCACGGCACTGGCGAAGTACGGCACGATGTCGCTGGCGAGAGTGCTGGCGCCGGCGATTCGCCTCGCCAGCGACGGATTCCCCATCGACAGCGCGCTCGCCTCGTCGTTGCAGCGGAACGCGTCGCTGATTGGACAGTTTGCCGGCAGGGAGCTGTTCCGTCCCGGCGGTCAGGCGCTCGTGCCCGGCGCACTGCTGCGCCAGCCTGCGCTCGCGCGTACGCTGCGAGCGGTCGCCGCCAAGGGGAAAGCCGGGTTCTACGAGGGACCGATCGCCGAAGACTGGACGCGCGAGCTGCGCAACGCAGGTGGCATCATCACGATGGACGACCTGCGCCGCTACCGCGCCGTCTGGCGCACGCCGATCCGCACGAGCTATCGCGGCCGCACGCTGTTGACGATGCCGCCGTCGTCGTCCGGCGGCGTGACGATGACGCAGTCGCTGAACATCCTCGAGGGCTACGACACGCTGCCGGCGTTCGGCGGCGCGCGCTGGGCGCATCTCCTCGGCTCGGCGTTCCAGCGTGCGTTCATCGATCGCAACGCGAAGCTCGGCGATCCGGCGTTCGTGACCGTGCCGATGGCGCAGCTCACGGACAAGCGCTATGCCGCGCGTCTCCGCGCGACGATCGGCGTTGATCGCGCCACGCCGACCCCGTCGCTCACCTCGGCGTTGCGCGAGGGGATGGAGACGACGCACATGGCGGTCGCCGACTCGCGCGGCAACGCCGTCGCGCTGACGACGACGTTGAACAACCTGTACGGCTCAGGCGTGTTCGTCGCGTCGGCGGGCTTCTTCCTGAACGACGAGATGGACGACTTCTCGGTGCAGCCGGGCACTCCCAACATGTTCGGCCTCGTGCAGGGCGAAGCGAACGCGATCCAGCCGGGCAAGCGCATGCTGAGCGCGATGTCGCCGACGATCGTGCTGGACCCGCGCGGCAGGGTGCTGCTGGTGGCGGGGAGCCGCGGTGGACCGCGCATCATCACCAGCACCACCGAGGTGCTGCTGAACGTGATCGACTACCGGATGTCGCTCGCCGACGCGATGAGCGCGCCGCGACTGCATCATCAGGCGCTACCCGACTCGCTCAAGTTCGAGAGCAACGCGATCACCGCCGCGACCGCCGATTCGTTGCGCGCCATGGGCTACAACGTGATGATCGGCCAGGGGGTTGGTCTCGTGAATGCGTTGATGCGAGTGCGCGGCGGCTTCGAGGGCGTGGCCGATCCGCGCGGCAATGGACGCGCGATCGGGTACTGATCAACTGCCAGACGTCGCTCAGTGGCGGTCGCGCGGCGGGCCCCCGCCCTGGCGGCGCATCGACGCGAACTTGACGCGCTGAGCGGAGTCGAGCCGCGAATTGATCTCGGCGCGCGAGCTCTCGAACACCGCCTGCAGCCGCGGCTGCATCTCGCGGCGAACGGCGCGCACGGAAGAGTCGGAGCGCTGGAAGATCGAATCGAGACCCGCGCGCTGTGCCGTGGTGAGCACCAGGTCCTTCGTCATGTGATCGAGCATCTCCGTGCGGCGACGAGCCTCCTGCTCGGGCGTCTGGCGGCGTGATGGAGGGCCGCCTCCGCCGTGCTGGGGACGACGAGACAGCGCAGCGCGGTCGATCGCCGCGCCGGCGATCGCGCTCGAGAGGATGATCGCGGCGATCACGAGGCCGGCACGGATGCGGGGAGGGATCACTCCCACTCCGACTCGGTGATGTTGACGTCGGACGTGAGGGTGCGGGCGAACGAGCGCGCCGCGTCCTCCGCCGCCGCGCCCTGCGCCACGTCGGCGACGACCTCCGACACACCGGCCTGCGCGACGATCGCGGACGCGGGTTCGGCGCTGTTCCACAGCGCGAACGCGCCGACGAGGCTCGCCGCGAGCGCGAGCGGGAGCATGCGGCGCTCCCAGCGCTCGGCGTAGCTCCACCACGTCGTGGACGTGCGCGTCGGCAGCGCGCGAGAGATGCGCGCCGCGAGCCCGTCCCAATCCACGGAACCGATCGGCACGTCGCCCGTGACCTGCCGCAGCGCAGCGGCCAACCTCTCGTCGCGGCTCGGCTCCGCCGGATCGAACGGATTGAACGAGCTGTCGCCCCGGTCGCTATGCATCGAGTCGTCCATCGTCGTCACCAAAGAAGGGCGAGAGGACGCCGCGAAGATGCTGGCGTGCCTCGTGAAGGTGCCACCGCACGGTGCCCGGCGCGAGATCCATCATCTCGCCGATCTCCGTGCTCGTCAGCCCGTCCACGTCGAACAACGTGACGATCATGCGCTGCCGCTCCGAGAGCGTCGCCAGCGCGCCCTGCAGAATCGTTCCCGTGTCGCTTCGCTCGCTCTCCAGGAGGGCGGAGGGAGCAGTGCTGATGCCATCAACTTCAGGCTCGGTGCTGCGTCGCGTGCGCGAGCGACGCAGGTTCGAGCCGCGATTGAGCACGATGCGGATGAGCCAGGGCCCGAACGGACGACCCGCCTCGAACGAGTCGAGATACTGGTGCGCCGCCATGAACGCTTCCTGCACCAGATCCTCGGCGTCTTCGCGGTGTCCCACCACGCGATAGGCGACGCGGAACGCCTGCTCCATGTAGGTGCGGACGAGCGTGTCGAAGGCGGCGCTGTCTCCGGCGCGCGCGCGCGCGACCAACGCGCCATCCCGCTCCGCCGCAACTCGCCGCTCGGGCGATTCCTGCGGCTGGACCGACGCGTTCGCGCTCACGGAGAGTGAGACACTCGTGCGCGGACCGACTTCAGCCCAGCGGCGCGCGGCCCGTGCCATCCCGGATTTCTCCCCGCCGGCCGCGCTGCATGCCGACATTATCCATCTGCTCCAGCTCGCGTTTCGCGACTTCCTCGGCGCGCTTGCGCGCGTTCTTCTCCACCTTGTTCGCTCGATCCTGCTGCTCCGGCCGAAGCAGCGCCATGACACGCTCGCGCGACTTCACGAAGTTGGGCGTGAGCGAGTCCACGATGGCGATCTGAGCCCGGCGCTTCGCCACCAACTCGTCGCGCTGCTCCTGACTCAGGTCGCTGAGACCACCCGCGGGACGCCACGTCGGCTTGAGCGAGTCGAGCCGCGCCAGCATCGGCGCGTTGACCGAGTCCAGATGGCGCTGGATCAGCGTGAGCTGCACGCGCTGGCTGTCCGTCAGCGCCATGTCCTTGTCAGGGGCCTCGATGACGGCTCTGGCGAGGCTCACCGGAACGATCGGCGCGGGCTTACCGCCGAACGGGCTGTTGTCGCGGCGCACGCCCTGGGCCCGCGCCGCCGACGGCAGCAGGATCATGGCGAGCGCGCTGACGACGGCGACCTTCCGACTCGAGCGATGCATCGTGAGAGCTCTCCACAAGCGGATGGAAACGACCAGGTGAGGCGCGACAGGCCGTCACGCCTACATGCACCTGGACGGGACAAAGTGTTGGCGCCCTAGCGCCGGACGCAACAGGGGGCGCCGGTCATACACCCGGCGCCCCCTGGCGTTCAGCCTTGAAGATCGAGCGCGGCTCAGAATCGGGTCAGGAAGTGACGCGCACCTGCAGCGGCGCCGTCAGATTGATGGCGATGGAGCCGCCATCGGGCACGCAGCCTTCATAGTTGGCCGTGGCCGCCGCTGTGCCGGCCCCCGCCGCCGCGCCCGCGGCCGCGCCGACCACGGTCGACTTGGTGCTCTTGCCCAGGATCTGGCCGGCGATCGCGCCGATCACGGCGCCGCCAACGACCTTCTGGACATCCTTGTTCTTCGGTTGGTTCCGCACGCGCTCGACGTCGGCGTTGGCGACGTCACCGGAGACGGCGTAGCTGCGCCCACCGAAGCTCACCGACTTGACCGCGAACTCCATGACGATCTTGTCGTTGGCGTTCTCGCTGCGCTTGAGCTGCGTCACTTCGAGCGTCACGTTGGCGCCGGCGGGGATCGTCGCGCCATTGGTGCCGGTGACCGCATTGGCCACCGAGGCCGTGAAGGTCTGGCCCACGGTGAAGGTGTTCGTGCAGACGCGAGAGTTGGAACGCAGGCTCACCGCCGTTCCCGACGCGATCGTCCCGACCGCGCCCCCGCCACTCGTGGCCGCCGACCCGGTGGGGTTGCGCGTGACCGTGTTCCCGGAGGCGGTCGTCGTGGTCGTCGGCGCCGGGGGGGTGGTGCGCGGAGTAGTGCGCGGAACCGTACGTGGGGGCGCTGGGGCCGGACGCGGGGGCGTACGGGCCGGCGCTGGGGCCGGCGCCTCAGCGGTCGGATTGGCCGGCACGTCGCGCAACTGTGGCTGCGCCGTGGAGTCCTGGCCGGCGAGCGCGAGATCGCGGTTGAGCGCGGTGTCGCTGCCGAGCGCGGAGCTGTCTCTCTTGCTATCGGATGCCGTGCACGCACCCATCGTCAGCGCAGCGACCAGCGCGAGCGGTGCGCCGAGGTGGCGGATATACTTCGTCATGCGGTTCCTCCTGATGTGCGATGCTTCGTTCACGTGCCAGTCGGCGAAGCCGTGATGATTCAATAACTTATAGAGTACCGTAAACCCCAATCGCGTGGCAAGCCACATGCCAGCCGCGTCCGCTTTGCGGCGCCTCGTCCCGTACTACCGGCCCTACCCGAAGCCACTCGTCGCCGGACTCGTGCTGGTAGTCACCTCCTCTGCGCTCGGCGCGATCGTGCCCTGGTTGCTCGAGGCCGGCATCGACGACCTTCGCGCTGGCGCGCCACCGCGGCAGATATGGCTCATCGCGGCGGGCATCGTCGGCGTCGCGCTTATCGGTGGAGCAATTCGGTACTGGATGCGTGAGATGTTGAACGGGCTGAGCCGATACATCGAGTTCGATCTTCGGCAGGCACTGTTCGTACACCTCACGACGCTGGATGGCTCCTACTTCGCCCGGATGCGCACCGGCGACCTGATGGCCCGGATGACGAACGACCTGAGCGCCGTCCGCATGGCTGCCGGCCCAGCGATCATGTATCTGACGAACACGATCTTCGGGGCCGCGTTCGCCCTCGCGTTCATGCTGCGCATCGACGTTCGCCTCACCGTGCTGGCGCTGCTTCCGATGGTGCTGCTGCCCATCGCGACGATTCGCCTCGGCAGCGCGATCCACAACCGGTTCGAGGCGGTGCAGGCGGAGTTCAGCGCGCTGACGACGTTGGCGCAGGAGAACTTCGCCGGTGTGCGCGTGGTACGCGCATATCGGCAGGAGCGCGCCGAGATCGCACGGTTCGCCACGCTCAATGAACGGTATCTCGAAAAGAACATGCGACTGGCGCGGCTCTACGGCGCGATGCACCCGATGTTCGGACTGCTCGCGGGATTGAGCGCGGTGGTCGTTCTGGGCCTGGGTGGAAGCCTGGTTGTTCGCGGCACGATCTCGGTGGGCGCGTTCGTGGCGTTCGGATTCTACCTCGGCCTCCTCACGTGGCCACTGATCGCGCTGGGTTGGGTGATCACGCTCTTCCAGCGCGGCGCCGCGTCCATGACGCGTCTGCTCGACGTGCTCGATGCGGAGCCGGACATTCGCTCGCCCGCGGTGCGGGCGACGCTTCCTCCCGCCGAGTCGGGGCGTGCGCTCGAGTTCCGCGCCGTTGGCTTCCACTTCCCCACTCCGGACGGCGCGGAGCCGCGCTGGGTGCTGCGCCACGTATCGTTCACCGTGCCGGCGGGGGAGACGCTCGCCGTCGTCGGGTCGACCGGCAGCGGCAAGAGCGCCCTGATCGATCTGATCCCGCGCCTCGCCGAGCCGCAGGAGGGGGAGATCCTGCTGGATGGAGTCCCCATCAGATCACTCACTCTGGAAACACTGCGAGCGGAGATCGGCTACGTGCCGCAGGAGAGCTTTCTGTTCAGCGACACGATCGCGGCCAACCTCGCATACGGCGATGCGACGCGCACGCTCGTGGACCCCGAGGGAGTGGACGAGCGCGCGCGCGAGGAGTCGCGCGACCTCGGGGATCGTGACGCGGCGGCGGACCGCTGGGCGGCGAGCGTCGCGCAGCTCGACGACACAGTCGCCGCCTTTCCGCACGGGTACGGGACGATGCTTGGCGAGCGTGGCATCAACCTCTCGGGTGGGCAGAAGCAGAGGCTCGCGCTGGCGCGGGCGCTGGCGCGGCGACCTCGACTCGTCCTGCTCGACGACGCCCTCTCGGCGGTGGACACCCACACGGAGGCCGAGATCCTGCGCGGCCTGCGAGGTGCGCTCGCCGGCCGCACCGCCGTGATCGCGTCTCATCGAGTGAGCGCGGTGCGCGATGCCAGCCAGGTCATCGTGCTCGATGGGGGTCGGCTCGTGGAGCGGGGAACGCATGCCACCCTGATCGCGGCGGGTGGGCGGTATACCGCTCTGCTGCAGCGCCAGCAGTTGGAGGAGGAGATCGAGGAGTCGATCGAGGAAACGGACTCGTTGGCTGCCCCCTAGCACCCTCGCCGTCTTCCTCTAAACTTCAATCAATGCAACGCGCGGATGGGTCCGCGCCTCCCGCGCTCACGCACTCGACCAGCAGCGAAGGTCGTGTGATCGCGCTCGAGGCGCAATTGAAGCAGGCTCTTCAGCATATCGCCGACCTCGAGTCCAGCGATGCGCTCAAGACGCAGTTCCTGGCGAACATTTCCCACGACCTGCGCACGCCCCTCACCGCGGTGATCACGCACGCGGAGATCCTGCGCGACGGGATCCTCGGCCCCCTGAGCGAGCGCCAGCTCGACAGCATCTCCGGGATCATCAACGGCGGTCGGCAGCTCCTCGAGCAGGTGGGCGAGATTCTCACCTACGCGCGCGGCGCGGCGAACCAGCTGACCATCGCGCCGATACGGTTCCAGTTCGCCGAGGTCCTCGCGCAGCTCGGAGCGCTGAACGAGTCGCTCGTGAGCAAGAAAGGGCTCACGCTCGTCACCGAGGTGCCGTCGGACCTGGAGCCGATGTATGCGGACCGTGAGAAGGTCACGCATATCGTCGGCAACCTGCTCGGCAACGCGATCGACTTCACGCCGACCGGAGGCCAGGTCTGGGTCCGTGCGTTCCGTGGCATGGTCGACGGCGCACCGGAATGCGTGGTGGAAGTGGGAGACACGGGGATCGGCATCTCCGCCGAGCATCACGACCTGGTCTTCCGCGAGTTCGCACAGGTGGACTCGAGCGCGTCGCGTCAGCACCATGGAACGGGACTGGGCCTCACGATCGCGCGCAAGCTGGTGGAGCTGCACGGCGGCCGGATCTGGCTCGAAAGCCAGCTGGGCGAGGGGAGTCGCTTCTACTTCACGATTCCCTATCCGCGCACGTGACGTCGACACCGCTGCCGCACGTGTTGGTGGCCGAAGACAACGCGCTCGTCAGTGACGCGATGCGGGTGCTGTTCGAGGAAACGGGCCACCGTGTGACGACGACGTCGAGCATTGCCGAAACTGTGGCCGCGGCGAGTGCCGAGCCGGTGGACATCCTGCTGCTCGATCTCGGGCTCCCCGACGGTGACGGGCTCACGATACTCACGGAGCTCACTCGGCTACACGCGTTGCCAAGAGTGACCGTGGCGCTCACGGGGCGCGACGAACCCGAGGTGATCGCGCGGTGCCGAGCGGCCGGCTGCCGAGATGTTCTGCTCAAGCCCGTGCCGGTCCGCGAGCTGCTTCGGCTGGCGCGCCAGTGGATCGCGGCGCCGCAGAGTCCTGTGTCGGAGGACCGACCGGACAATGGAGAACCCTCCGCCGGAATGCCGGTATGAGCGTGCCTACAGGCGATTTCGCAGCGCGTCCGGCGTGATCGCCTGCAGATATGTGCCGATTACCGTGAAGTAGTCGAGCATCATCAACACACCGACGATGATGAGCAGCACTCCGCTGAGCTGCGAGACGCGCGCGAGGTACGGGCGGAGCCGGGTCACCGTCTCGAGGAATCGCTCAACGGCCACGGCGGCGACGAGGAACGGCAACGCGAGGCCGAGCGAGTACGCGAGCAGGAGCGGCAGGCCGCGCGACAGGTCCGCGGTGGCCGCGGTGTACGTGAGGATGGCGCCGAGGATCGGTCCCAGACACGGCGTCCACCCCGCGCCGAACGCGACGCCGACGAGCGCCGTGCCGAGGTAGCCCACAGGCTTGTTGGCGAGATGCACACGCCGCTCGCGGTCGAACGCCGCGACACGGACGGCACCGAGGAGGTACAGCCCGAACAGCACGACGAGCGCGCCGCCGGCGCGGGTGATCCACACGCGGTAGGCGACGAGCAGCCTTCCGACCACCGTCGCCGATGCGCCGAGCGCGACGAAGATGAGCGTGAAGCCCAGTACGAAGAGCAGCGCGTGCACGAGCGCCGAGCGCCGAGCGCGCCCGAGATCATCGAAACCCACACCCGTGACGAAGGTGAGGTAGCTCGGGATGAGCGGCAGCACGCACGGCGAGAGAAAGCTGAGCAGCCCGGCGGAGAACGCGATCGCGAGGCCGAGGGAGACGGGTTCTTCCATCAGTGTCGTGGTGCGGCGCACTGACGCCGCTCGTCGGGGTGACGCCTGGTCCCGCTTATATGTTGTCCGGCGCGGCGAAACCGCGCCACTTTCGACCCAGGGAAATGTACCGTCGCACCTGCTCGTTCGCCCGACCCACGGCTACACGGTGGGGCCGCCTCGGATTCGTTGCGCTCGTGACGCTCACGCTGGCCTGGCCGACTCGCGCCGACGCGCAGGAGGCCGCGCGCGGGACGCTCGACGGCATCGTCGTGGACGATTCCACGAACGAGCATCGGCCGGCCGTGACGTTGATGCTCGTCGGCACGGGGCGCGGCGCACTCACGGACGACCAGGGCCGCTTCAGCATCCCCGACCTCTCGCCCGGCGAGTACGTGCTGCGCACGCGCGCGCTCAGCTACCGGCAGCTCGAGCAGCCCGTGGTCGTGCGGGCCGGCGCAGCGACGACAACGACCCTGCGCCTCGTGAGCGCTCCCTTCACGCTCGGAGCAGTACGCGCACGCGCGCGGCCCCCCGAGCGCGATCGCTTCGACCTCAGGCCGAACGTCGGCACGGTGTCACTCACGCCCAGTGCCGTGAGCGGGGTGCCGGCCCTCGGCGAGCCCGACGTCCTACGCACGGTGCAGCTCCTGCCAGGGGTGAACGCGCGCAACGACTTCTCGTCGGGCTACAACGTGCGCGGCGGCGAGTCGGACCAGAACCTCATCTTGCTCGACGGCTATCCGATCTACAATCCGTTTCACCTGGGCGGGTTGTTCAGCACCTTTCTGGACGAGACGGTCGGAGAGATCGAGCTGCTGACGGGTGGCTTCGGCGCGGCGCACGGCAGCCGGTTGTCGAGCGTGCTCGACGTGCGTTCCGCCGAGCCGGCGCGAACAGGACTGCACGGCTCTCTCGCGGTGTCGGTGCTGGCGTCGAGTCTCGTGGTGGGAAGCGCGTCCAAGGACGGACGCGGCAGCTGGATGTTATCGGGTCGCCGCACGTACGCCGACAAGCTCGTCTCGGCACTGTCGGAGCGGACCTTTCCGTATCACTTCTCCGACGCGCAGCTGCATGCGGTGCGCGCGCTCGGCCGCGGCAACGCGCGCGTGGAGCTCACGGCGTACGCCGGCTCGGATGTCCTCGACGGCGACTTCACGCAGTTCGGCGACTCGTCGCGTGCCGGCGGCGGTGCGTTCGGCTTCACCTGGTCCAATCAGGTGGCAGGCATGACGCTGCGGAACGTGTGGCGCGACAGCGCGCGCGGCCCAATGATGGGCGCGGCCGACAGCGTCGGCGTCGAGCAGAAAGTGTCGATCAGTCACTTCGCCACCGCGCTCGACCTCGGGAACGGCGCACTCTCGCTGACGAACAGTGTGAGCGAGCTACGCGCCGCGGGTGCGCTGCACTGGCATCGCGGCGCGCACGAACGCCGGCTGGGCTACGAAGCGTCGCACTACGGCATCGAATACGACGTCGGATCGCGTTCCGCGGGCACGCAGCTCTACGCACTCAACCAATCGCCCGACGCCGGAGCGCTCTATTACCAGGAGTCCTGGAAGCCGACGCCCAAGCTGCTCACCGAGGTGGGAGTGCGCGCCGAGTATCTGAGCGGCCGCCGCTGGTCGGGAGTCTCGCCGCGCGTCTCGGCGAAGTACTTCGTCACGCGCGACTTCGCGCTGAGCATGGCGGCCGGCGAGTACGCACAGTGGCTACACTCGCTCAACCGTGAGGACATCCCCGTTCGCGTGTTCGACTTCTGGGTGGCGAGCGACGAGTTCGTGGAGGTGTCGCGCGCGCGGCATCTCGTCGTGGGAGCGGAGCAGTGGCTTGGGCCGCTGCGCTTCGCGCGCGTGGAGGGGTGGATCAAGCAGTATCGCCATCTGCTCGAGCAGAACACGGCCGACGACCCGGCGGTGCGCGGCGACGAGTTCCTCGACGCGTCGGGCACCTCGTACGGGTTCGACGTCCTGCTCCGACAGCTCGACGTGGGCGCCTTCAGCGGCTGGCTCTCGTACACCTTCGGCGTGAGCACGCGGACTCGTGAGGGCGGCGGCTACTGGCCCGGACACGATCGGCGCCACAACCTGAATCTCGTCGGCAGCTGGAAGCCCGGCCGGAAGTACACCTTCTCGGCACGGCTCGGCGTCGCGAGCGGCACGCCGTTCACCGACATCGTCGGGCAGATCGCGCGTCGTTCGTACGATCCGGGCGCGCATCAGTTCGGATCGGGCGGTGTCGCGGGAGAGTTGGAGCCCGTGGGCGGCGTGCGGAATGGCTCGCGGTATCCACTGTTCCAGCGTCTCGACCTCAGTGTCTCGCGCGCGTCACGCTGGCGCGGCATGCTGCTGACGCCGACCCTGAGCGTGGTGAACGCCTACAACGCGAAGAACGTGTTCATCTACACCTTCGATTACACGCGCAACCCGCCGACGCGCGAAGCGTCGTCGCAGTTCCCTCTCCTGCCGAGCCTCGGGCTCACGGTCGGATTCTGATGTGGCGCTGGCCCTCGACGATGCTGGCTGCCTGTGCGATGCTGGTCGCTGCGGCGTGCACCTTCGACCAGCAGACGGTCGCTGTGCAGGTGCCGCAGGTCGTGGTGCACGCGGTGCTCGATCCGGGAGCGCTGCAACAGCAGGTACTCGTGGAGCGCACGCTGTCGGGCAGCGTGGACATCTCCAAGAACCAACGCTTCGATCCGCTCGATCCGATCAACACCGGCGGTGGAGTGCCCGTCTCCGGTGCGGAGGTGACGATCTCGGGACCGGGTGGTACGGTACGCGGCATCGAAGCGCGTGTGGACGGAAAGCCGAGCACGTACTCGAGCGGCCGCTACGTGGTCCCGTTGAACATCGGCAACGTCACCACGGGACTCATGCTCCGGCCTGGCTCGCGCTACGAGCTTCGCGTTCGCACGCCCGACGGCACGGTGGTGACGGGAAGCACGGTGGTGCCGAACATCGCCGCCGTCTCGGCGAGCTCCCGCCTCGACGCATTCAACCGCGATGTCGATTCGCTGCGCTTCACGTGGCGCGACGTGAGCGGCGCGCGCAGCTATCTGTTGCGCATCGAGTCGCCGTTCGGTCCCTTCCTGCTATTCAGCGACTCGACGCATCTCACGCTGCCCGGTGGACTGCGCAACTACTTCGCCGCCAGCCTGGAGCGCGTGTTCATCCCCGGCTTCCGCCAGCGCGCGAGCCTGGCCGCGGTGGACAGCAACTATTACGACTACTATCGGTCGCGGAACGATCCGTTCACGGGATCGGGGATCATCAACCGGCTCGAGGGTGGCATCGGCTTGTTCGGCTCCGCGGTGCAGATCAACGCCCGCACAGTCGACGTGACGCAGAACGCGCGCGAGCCGGCGTTCGAGGGCACGTACGACGTCGTGTCATCTCCCGCACT
>JBDSDB010000272.1:0-4965 GCA_039920785.1 Gemmatimonadaceae bacterium | reverse complement strand
TCCACGCACGACCGTCGCGCGAGAGCGCCACCGCCAGCGGCGACCGGCCGCGCGTGACCGGATTGTACACGAGAAGGTGACGGCCATCGGCCAGCGTCACCGCGTCGATCCCAGCGTTGGGATTCGGCAAGTCCTCGATCAGCGACAACGCGCTCCACGTCTTCCCGGCATCGTCGGATGCCGTGGAGAATACCTTCCCCTGCCGCGTCCGGCCGATGGCGAGCAGCTTGCCTCCGCCGAGCTTCTCGCGGAAGAGAATGCTCGGCTGGATCGCGGCGATCGTCGCGCCGTCGTTGAGCGGCGGCGTCGCGGTCCACGTCTTCCCGACATCGCTGCTCCGCTCGAAATGCACCTGCCAGCGACTCGGCTCCGACTCGGACTCCGTGCTGGTCGGCGAGAGGATGGTGCCGTCGGCGAGCTGCACGGGCTTGTTCTTGATTGGTCCGAGGATGCCATCGGGCAGGCGCCGCGGCTCGCTCCACGTGCGGCCGGCGTCGCTGCTCGTGCGCAGCATGCCCCACCAGCGCTCCGGACTCGGGCCCACCTTGTAGAAGAGCATGAGCGGCCCGTTGCGCGGCTGGAACAGGACGGGATTCCACGTCGGGTGCCGCGTGCCGTCGGGCTGTACGCCGTTGGCGACTTCGACACTCGGCGTCCATCCGTTCCTCTCCCTCCGAGAGAGCCAGATGCGGACGTCGGGGCTCCGCTCGCGCGTGCCGCCGAACCACGCCGCGACGAGTGCGTGAGACGACGTCTCGACGATCGTGGAGGCGTGCACCGAGGGATACGGCCCGCTCTCGTAGATGAACTCCTCGAGAAGGATGGCAGGATCGTCGGCGCGGGTCGCGAAACCCGTGAGGAGAACGGCGAGGATCAACGCAGCGGCGAATTTCATGGAGCGACGAGGTGGTCGGTTTACACGCACGGCGAGCCCGGACGCGCCGTGTCCGGGCTCGTCGCACTGCATCCTTCGGGACTATTGAATCAGCGTCCCCTGCGTGGCCCACACCTGCCACCGGCCATCGCGCTTGATGAAGGTGTCGGTGAATCTGGTCCGACGGTCGAACGCCTTGCCCTGCGCATCCTTGCCGCGCACGTGGTTGACCCCAGTCACGACCGCCGCATCGCCCTCGACTCGCGCCACTACCTCGGAGAGATCCAGCGCATCGTACACGAGCTTATCGGATCGCGCGGAAGCGACCGCCTCGGCCTTGCCCTCGATAGCGCCGGTGCGGCTGCTGATGTCGCTGGCGAAGGACGCGTAGTTCCGTTCCGTCCAGGCGGCGTCGTGGCGCATGGTCGCATCGTTCCAATCCTGCTCGATGTACAGGAGCTGCTGCTGGTCCGTCAGTGCGTACCCCGCGTTGCTGACCGCCTTCCACGTGTTCCCCTGCTTCTCCAGGAAATGCACGCTGCGCGAATACGCCGGCATCTTGGTCGCCGCGTCGATGACCGTGTTCCGGTGCGTGATCGTGGCCGTGAGCGGGGTGCAGGTGATGACGTACCGGTCCGGTGTCGCGGGCGCGGGCGGATTCGCCTTGTTCAGCTGAGCGGCACGCTCGGCATTCGCCATGGTCGTCTGCCTGTCTACCGTGCCCGTCACGTTGACGGCCATGAAGCTCTCGGCGACGAATGGTGCCATCCGGGCTCGGTCACCGCTCACGGTCGCGTCACCCCACGACTTGTCGAATGCCTCCAACGCGGCCTTGTCGGCCTGCGAACATTGAGCGAGCAGCGGCGTGGCGCCCATGGGTGAGAGCAGTGCGGCAACTGCGGCGACTCGTAACGCGGGGTGCATCCTAACGGTTGTCATCTCGACTCCGGCGTCGGAGAAGGAACAAGGTTGCATCAAGAACGCGAGACGATGGGCGACCCCGCGCGCAATGTCAACTGACGTCCGAACGCGGCGGTGCCGCGACAGATGCGTTCAGGCGATCTGCGTCTGGAGCAGGTGCTCGATCTTCACCGGCAGCTCACGAACCCTGATTCCGGTGGCGTGGTACACCGCCGAGGTGATCGCCGCCGCGATTCCGGCGAGACCGATCTCGCCCACGCCGCGCGCCCCCATCGGGTTGATGAGCGGATCGGGATGATCGATGAACGTCACGTCGATCGCCGGTGCGTCCGCGTTGGTGGCGACCATGTAATCCGCGAGGTTCGCATTGATCGGCGCGCCATACCGCTGGTCGTACGTGGTCTCCTCGAGCAGCGCCATCCCGACTCCCATCACCACGGCCCCTTCGATCTGATTGCGCGCCGGCTTCAAGTTGATGATCCGCCCCGCGTCGATCACCGTCACCACGCGGCTCACACGCAGCCGTGCGATCTCGGGTTGCCAGACCACCTCGGCGAAGTGCGCGCCGAACGAGTGCAGCGAATGCTCGCGATCCACCGATCCGAACGTCATGCCCGAGCTCGCGGTATGATGCGCGTCCTTCATGTTGGCGCGCGCCAGCACGTCGCCCACCGATACGCCGCCCGACGTCGCCCCCTTGCGCTGCACGCGGCCACCCTTGAGCTCGAGGTCTTCCGGCTTCACGCCCTTGAATGGCCCGTTCGGCGTGCTCGAGGCAGCGGTGAGCAGTGTCTTCACCGCACCGCGCGCTGCGTCGGTGACTGCGGGGATCACGGAGCCCGTCACCAGCGATCCGCCCGAGATGGGGCCGGGAGGAAGGGTGGTGTCGCCGAGTCGAACGTCGATGCGCTCCACCGGAATGCCGGTGCCTTCGGACGCGACGAGCGCGAGGACCGTGTACGTCCCCGTGCCGATGTCCTGCGTCCCCGTTTCGACCACCGCCGTTCCGTCGCGCTTGAGAGTGACGGTTGCTTCGGCGGGAAAGCGTCCGGCGATCCACGAGCACACCGCCATGCCCCAGCCGAGCGTGATACCGTCACGCTTCATCGATCCCACCTCTGGCGTGCGCGATGACCAGCCGAACTTCGCCGCGCCGGTGTCGACGCACTCCTGAAGGTGCCGCGACGAGAATGGCTTGCCGCTCGCTTCGTCCAGCGTCGGCTCGTTCCGCCGTCGCAGCTCGATGGGATCCATCTTGAGCGCGACCGCGAGCTCGTCCATCGCCGACTCGAGCGCGAACAGCCCTGGCACCGCGCCTGGCCCGCGCATCGCCGTCGGGGTTCCGACGTTCTTGCGCGCGAGACCGCCCGTCACCTTCAGGTTCGCGACGCTGTACAGGAACGGCGTCGCCTCGCTGCAGTCCTCCTCGTAGTCGTCGAGGATGGACGTGTGATTGAGGAAATCCTGCTGCAGCGAGACCAGCTTGCCGGTGGCATCGGCGCCGAGCCGGATGCGCTGCGACGTCATGGGCCGGTGTCCCACCGTCTGGAACATCGACTTGCGGCTGACGACGAGCTTCACCGGCTTGCGGAGCTCGCGTGCCGCGCCCGCGGCGAGGATCGAGTGCGTCCACGGCCAGAGCTTTCCCCCGAAGCCGGAGCCGAGGAAGTGCGAGACCACGCGCACGTTCGCCTTGGGGACGCCGAGCATCTGGTAGAGCACCTCGCGGTGATTCATGATCGCCTGCGACGTCTCGTACAGCGTCACCTTGTCACCCTGCCAATCCGCGACGGTGGCGTGCAGCTCGATCGGATTGTGCGTCTCCGTTGGCGTGGTGTACCGCTGGTCCACCTTCGTCGCCGCGCTTGCGAAGGCCCGCTCCGCATCGCCCCGCTTCGACTTCTCCTTCACCTCGCCACTCGGCGAGAGCGTCGTGGTGACATCGTGCGCGCTCGTCGTGTAGGTCACGCGCACGGCGTGCGCCGCGGCCTGCGCCTGCTCGAAGGTGCGCGCGACCGCGAGGGCGACGTACTGGCCCCAGTAGTGGATCACGTCGTCTTCGAACGGTGGACGCTTCTCGTCGAGGATGCCGGAGAAGCCCTTCGGCGGCGCCGCGCGGAAGAACGGCTTGATGTTGCCGCGATGGTAGATGGCCTTCACACCGGGCATGCGTCGGGCGGCCGCGGCGTCGATGGACTTCACCTTCCCGCTGGCGATCGTCGCACCCACCGGCACGGCGTAGAGCATCCCCGGCAGCGAGATGTCCGAGGTATAGATCGCCGTGCCGCTGACCTTGAGCGGACCGTCGATGCGTGGCAGCGATCCGCCGAGTACGCTCGGCGCGACCGGCGCGGATGGTGCGCGTGTCATGAGTGGGCCATCCCGGTTGCGATGCGAAGCGCTTGCGAGAGACATCGCTTTGCGAGCTCCACCTTGAATCCATTCTTGCTCTGCGGCTTCGCGTCGTGGAGGGCGACGGTGGCGGCGCTGCGGATCGACTCCTCGGTCACACTCGCGCCCACGAGCGCACGCTCGGCCTCGATCATGCGCCATGGCTTCGTCCCGACGCCTCCCATCGCGATGCGGACGTGACCGAAGCGACCGCCGGCGGATTCCACGATCACGGCCGCCGACGCGAGCGCGAACTCATACGACGCGCGGTCGCGCAGCTTGAGGTAGGTGGAGGTGGCGCTCGCTTTCGGTGCGGGCAGCGTGACGTGCGTGATCAGATCGCCCGGCTCCAGTACCGTCTCGCGCTGCGGCGTGTCGCCAGGCAGCAGGTGAAAGTCCGAGATGAGCACCGCGCGTGTTCCCGCCGCGCCCTGGATGTGAACCACCGCTTCGAGTGCCGCGAGCGCGACGTTCATGTCCGAGGGATTCGTCGCGATACACTGCGCACTGGTGCCCAGGATGGCGAGCGAGCGATTTTCACCGCCGATGGCGGAGCAGCCCGTGCCGGCCTCGCGCTTGTTGCAGGCCATGGCAGTGTCGCGGAAGTACATGCATCGCGTCCGCTGCAGCAGGTTGCCACCAGTCGTCGCCATGTTGCGGAGCTGGCCCGACGCGCCCGAGAGCAGCGCCTCCGAGAGCACGCGATAGTCGCGCACCACGGTCGCGTCGTGCGCGAGGTTGGAGTTGCGGACGAGCGCTCCGATGCGCAGCCCGCCGTC
>JBDSDB010000271.1:0-9813 GCA_039920785.1 Gemmatimonadaceae bacterium | reverse complement strand
GGATCGGGACGGCGCCATGGCCGATGACGGCGAAGACGGACACCACGCTCTCCGGGCTCGGCATCGGGGACGATGTGCTGATACCGGGCTACTGGTCGCGCGACGGCCGCTGGCTCTCAGGCTACGTCATGGATCGCTCGGGTGTGGCGCGGGGCCATGCGCTCTACGACGTGACCACCAGGCGGGTCCGCCGGCTGAACGACGATTCCGACGGCTTCGAGCTCGCCTGGCTCCCGGACTACCGGCACGTGATCTACTTCGGGCCGCGAGGAACGCTGGTGATGCAGGACATCGAGTCGCTCGCGCGGCGGGAGATCACGGGTGCGCTGCCGTATCCGCCGGACGACGGCCGCAACATCGTCGCGGCGCCGGATGGCCGGACGCTGTACTACGGCGCGCAGCAGGTGGAGGCGAACATCTGGATGGTCAAGCGCCAGCCACGCGGTACGGCGGCGCGATGACGGAATCCGTCGCCAGGCTCGCGACCGCCCTCGCCGATCGCTACCGCGTCGAGCGCGAGCTCGGCGCCGGCGGCATGGCCACGGTGTACCTCGCGCACGACCTCAAGCACGATCGCGACGTCGCCATCAAGGTGCTGCATCCCGACCTCGGCGCGGCGCTCGGCAGCGAGCGGTTCCTCTCCGAGATCCGCACGACGGCACGGCTGCAGCATCCGCACATCCTCCCGCTGCTGGACTCGGGCGAGGCGGGCGGTTTGTTGTACTACGTGATGCCGCTGGTGACCGGAGAGACGCTGCGCGCGCGCCTGGAGCGGGAGCGCCAGCTCGCGATCCCCGAGGCAGTGCGCATCGCGCGGGAGATCGCGAGCGCGCTCGACTACGCGCACCGCCACGGCGTGATCCACCGCGACATCAAGCCGGAGAACATCCTGCTGCACGACGGGCAGGCGATCGTCGCGGACTTCGGCATCGCGCTCGCGGTGCAGTCGGCGGGCGGGGCGCGGATGACGCAGACGGGGCTCTCGCTGGGGACGCCGCAGTACATGAGCCCCGAGCAGGCGATGGGCGAGCGTGTGATCGACGCGCGGAGCGACGTGTATGCGCTCGGCGCGGTGTTGTACGAGACGCTCGCTGGCGAGCCGCCCTTCAGCGGCCCGACCGTGCAGGCGATCGTCGCCAAGGTGCTGAGCAGCGAACCCGTGTCCATCACGTCGCTGCGGAAGGCCGTGCCGGCCCACGTCGCCGTCACCGTGCACACGGCGCTCGAGAAGCTGCCTGCCGATCGCTACGAGAGCGCGAAAGCGTTCGCCGATGCGCTGCAGGACGGGCGCCACGGTCTCTCCACGCAAATGGCGTCGGACCCGCACGCCGCCCACCCATTCGTGCGGTCGCGCGCCACGCGGTACGCCGCGCTGAGCGGGTGGGCCGTCGCGCTGGCCAGCCTCGCTACCGTCGCGCTGATGTGGCGACGCGCCGACGGAGTCGTGCCGGCGCCGGCGGTGGCACTCGCGCTCGATCTCCCCAACGCTCGTCCCGACCTCAGCCGGTTCGCGGTCTCCGGCGACGGCACTCGGTTCGCGTTCTCCACCGACGAAGGGATCGCGTTTCGCGAAGCGGGGCAGCGTGAGTACCGGCTCCTGCCCGGTACCGAGTCCGGCGAGGCACCCTCGTTCTCGCCGGACGGCGACTGGCTCGCATATCAGACGAACGGTCATCTGCGCAAGATCGCCGTAGCGGGCGGGTCACCGATCACGCTCCTTCCTTCGGATTCCCTGCTCGCGGGCGCCCTCGATTGGGGCGCGGACGGCAGCATCGTCTTCGAGACCAACTCCGTCCTCGCCGTGCTCTCCAGTGGCGGTAGCCTGCGGATGCTCGGAAAGGCGGCTGCGGCAGAACGACCGCGACTCACCCCCGACGGCCGAGGTGTGCTGTACGTGGACAATCGCCAGCGAGCGAAGTTGATGTACTACGACCTCGCTGCGGACACGATGTTCACCGTGCTCGAGGAGGCGGCGTCAGCCCAGCTGTTGCCGACCGGGGATCTGATCTACGGTTCGCCCTCTGGTGGGCTCTACACCATCAAGTTCGACCGGGTGCGACACGCTGTGGAGGGCGCGCCCTCCGCGGTGGCGCTCGACCTGAGACCGGATGGCGCCGTGGCGCCATTCGTGGTGACGCGGAGTGGAACGCTGGTGTACCGCGCCGGGCTGGACGTCGAGTATCGCACGCTGATGCGGGACCGCAGCGGCAAGGTGGACACGCTTTCGCTCGCGCCCAAGGTAGTGAGCTACGCTCGGTTCTCTCCCGACGGCCGGATGATCGCTTTCACCGTCGGATCGGCCCGGGGCATCAACCGATTCACGTGGATCTATGACACGAATCTCGGCACGCTCACACGGTTCACCCAGGAGGGCGGCGGCCACTCCCCCGTGTGGTCGCCGGACGGTGCACGGCTCGCGTTCACCGCGGAGAGTCCTCGCACTGACGCCGAGGATGTGTTCGTCCAGCCAATCGATCGCAGCGCTCCGGCCGTCGCCGTGCTGCGCATGCCGAACGATCAGCACTCCAGTGACTGGGTCTCCGATACGGTACTGGTATTCTCGAACAACACGGCGCCGCGCACGCTCGGCGGTTTTCTCGGCCTAGGAACCGTGGACGTCGTGAACCCCTCTTCCAAGTCGGCGGCACGCCCCTACCTGCATGCCGAGTGGGGGCAGTCCGACGCCAGCATCTCCCCAGATGGGCAGTGGGCGGCGTTCACCTCGCTCGAATCGGGATCGCCCGAGATTCATCTGCGCCGCTTTCCGGTGGCCGACGCGAGTGGACAGTTGAAGGTGTCGACGGGCGGGGGCCAGCGTGCGCGGTGGTCCGGTGACGGCCGCACGATCTACTACCAGAATGTCAGCGGCACCGCCATTCACTCCGTGCACGTGTCGCCAGGCCCGCCGATGGCCGTGAGCGCGAGCGAAGTAGTGATGAAGGTGCCAGGCATGGGCAGCGCGTGGGACGTGGACCGCGCGTCGGGGCGCATCCTGGTCACCGAGCCGGTGGTCGCCGACCAGGTGCGCATCATCGTGATGCAGCACTGGTTCGAGCAGTTCCGCCGCCGTGAAGCGGCGAAGCGATAGAATGCGATGACTGCGACGTTGCAACGACTCGCCGACGCCCTCGCCGATCGCTACCGCATCGAGCGCGAGCTCGGCGCCGGTGGCATGGCGACCGTGTATCTCGCCGAGGATCTCAAGCATCAGCGCAAGGTCGCGGTCAAGGTGCTCAACCCCGAGCTCGCGGCAGTGCTCGGCGCCGAGCGGTTCCTGAGCGAGATCAGGGTCACGGCGAATCTGCAGCACCCGAACCTGCTGCCGCTGTTCGACTCCGGCGTGGCCGACGGTCAGTTGTACTACGTGATGCCGTATCTCGAAGGCGAGACGCTGCGCGCCCGCCTGGAAAAAGAGCGGCAGCTCCCGGTGGACGAGACGCTTCGGCTGGTCTCGCTCATGGCGGGTGCACTGGACTTCGCTCACGCGCGCGGCGTGATCCATCGCGATCTCAAACCGGAGAACATCCTGCTCCAGGCGGGGCAACCGGTGATCGCCGACTTCGGCATCGCCCTCGCGGTCGCGGAGGCGGGCGGCGATCGAGTGACGCAAACCGGCATCTCGCTCGGTACGCCACACTACATGAGTCCCGAGCAGGCGGCAGGCGACCGCGCCGTGGATGCGCGCAGCGACCAGTACGCGCTGGCCGCGATCGCGTACGAGCTGCTCACCGGCGAGCCGCCACACACGGGCGCGACCGCACAGGTGATCATCGCGCGGCTCATGACGGATACGCCGCGAAGCATCACGAGCGCTCGGCCCGCGGTGTCGAAGGCGATCGACGCCGACGTGCAGCGCGCGCTGTCCAAGGCGGCGGCCGATCGCTTTCCGAGCTGTGGCGACTTCGCGCGCGCGCTCGTGGCACCCGGAGCCACTGGCCCGACCGGGCGACGATCGTGGGTTCCCGCTGCGATCGGCGCACTCGCAGTCGGCTTGCTTCTCGCGCTCGGCGTGGCGTGGCAACGGAGAGCTCCATCCGCTGGCGCGAACCTCAGCTCCATCGCGGTGCTCCCCTTCGCGGACCGCAGCGCCGGCGGCGCCGATGCGCACCTCGGTGACGGCATCGCCGAGACGTTGATCAGCGCGTTGGCGAAGGTCCCCGGGCTCGAGGTGACGGCACGGACCTCGGCGTTCTCCTTTCGCGGCAAGGAGGGCGACGTCGCTGAGATCGGGCGCAAGCTCGGCGTCGCCACCGTGCTCGAGGGAAGCGTACAGCGAGCCGGCGACCGCATCCGGGTCACCTCGGAGCTGGTGAACGTGAGCACGGGCCGCACGCTGTGGTCGGAGACCTTCGACCGCGCGGCGGGGGACATCTTCGCGGTGCAGGACGACGTGGCGCGCGAGGTGATCACGGCGCTCAAGGGGCGTCTCCTCGCGGAGCGGACATCGGTGCACACGGGCACGGCGACGCGAGATCCCGAGGCGTACGACCTGTACCTTCAAGGCCGGTTCTTCTGGAACCGGCGCAACGCCGCCGACCTCACCAGGTCGATCGCGCTGTTCGAGTCGGCCATCGCGCGCGATTCGACCTTCGCGCTGGCCTGGATCGGTCTCGCCGATGCGTGGGTCACGAGCGCGTACTGGAGCGGTAACGCCGCGACGGCACTGCCGCACGCCCGAGCGGCGGCGGAGCGCGGAGTCGCGCTCAATCCGCAGCTCGGAGAGGGTCTCGCCACGCTGGGCTATCTCCTGATGGTGCAGGACTGGAACTGGAGCGCCTCGGACAGCCTGTCTCGCCGCGCTCTCGCAAAGAGCCCACGCTACGCCACTGGACTCAAGTGGCGCGCAGACCTCCTGAACGTGGTCGGGCGACGAGACGAGTCGCTGTCGCTGCTCGAACGGGCGCGGGACATCGACCCACTGTCACCCATCATCCACTACAACATCGGCTACGCGCATGAAACCTCGGGCCGCGGTGACGAGGCGCTGGCGGCATTCGAGAAGGCGCTCGAACTGGATCCGGCGCTTCCGGCGGCTCTCGAGTGGGCAGCGCGAGAGTACCTCGAGCGTGGTGACACGGCGAAGTTCTTCGATGCGCGTTCGCGACTCGACGCTGTATCGAAGATTGCCGGTGCGCGAGTGGACGTGCTGCGCCGTGCCTTCGTGACTGCGGGCCGCGAGGGAGTGTGGCGCGCCCAGCTGGCCGCGGCGAACACCCGGGATCTGTCGTTCGACCGCGCCGTGTGGCATGCACGGCTCGGGGAGACCGACGCGGCATTTCGCGAGCTCGAGCGGGCGTACGCGACGCACGACGTCTGGGCGCCGTACCTCAACAACAGCTTTCTGTTCAGGCGGAGCTTTCGTCGCGACCCGCGATTCCTTTCCCTGCTCGCACGGATGCACCTGCCGGAATCGACGGTTCCCGACCGCGTGATGGATGGAGGGCGATCACAGTGACGACGATCGTGCCGGAGGGACTGACCCGCGCGCTCGCCGATCGCTACCGCGTCGAGCGCGAGCTCGGCGCCGGCGGCATGGCTACGGTGTACCTCGCGCACGACCTCAAGCACGATCGCGACGTCGCCATCAAGGTGCTGCATCCCGACCTCGGTGCGGCGCTGGGCAGTGAACGGTTCCTCACGGAGATCCGTACCACCGCGCGGCTCCAGCATCCGCACATCCTTCCATTGCTCGACAGCGGCGAGGCCGAGGGGCTGCTGTTCTACGTCATGCCGTTCGTGCCTGGTGAAACGTTGCGCGCGCGGCTCGAGCGTGAGCGCCAGCTGCCGATCCCCGACGCGTTGCGCATCGCGCGCGAGGTGGCCGACGCGTTGGGCCACGCGCATGCGCAGGGAGTCATCCACCGCGACGTCAAGCCCGAGAACATCCTGTTGCACGATGGGCATGCGCTGGTGGCGGACTTCGGCATCGCCCTCGCCGTGCAGAGCGCCGGCGGTGCGCGCATGACGCAGACGGGGCTCTCATTGGGCACGCCGCAGTACATGTCGCCCGAGCAGGCCATGGGGGAGCGGATCATCGACGCACGCAGCGACGTGTACGCGCTCGGCGCCGTCACGTACGAGATGTTGGCCGGCGACCCGCCATTCACTGGCGGCACGGTACAGGCCATCGTCGCCAAGGTGCTGACCGAGAAGCCGATGTCGCTGCACACCGTGCGTGACACGGTGCCGGCGGCCGTGGAGCAGGCTGTGCTCACGGCGCTCGCCAAGCTGCCGGCCGATCGGTTCGCGACGCCCCGAGCGTTCGTCGAGGCCTTCGAGCACACGACGAATGGCGCGCGGGCGACGTACGGCGTGTCGTCCGCGTCGTCGAGTCGTGCGCCGCGTGCCGCAGCGATCGCTCTGTCGACGCTCGTTGCGTTCGCCAGCGCCGTCGGGTGGTGGCGGGCGGCGCATCACTCTACCGCGCCGCCTCCGGTACAATTCGGCCTCATCCTTCCCGACGGCGTGCACGTCGCGAACGGGCAGGAGCCCATGGCAGTGTCGCCGGACGGGCGCACGGTGGCGGTCACCGGCGAGAGCCGAGACGGCAGGAGCATGCTGTACGTGCGCGCCATCGGTGAAGCGAACGCGGTACCGCTCGCCGGCACGGACGGCGCGGACCAACCGTCCTTCTCGCCGAGCGGCGCTTGGATCGCGTTCGTCTCAGGCGGTCAGCTCAAGAAGGTGCGAACGGCTGGCGGCGACATACAATCGCTTGCCGAGGTGGGCGACACGCAGGGACTGAGCTGGGGATCAGCGGGGCTGATCTTCGTCGCGAACAATGGTCGGCTCGCGGTCGTGCCGGAGAACGGCGGAACGCTCCGCGCTCTCGAAGGGAGCAACACGCCAAACGGCACCTCGGAGCGCTATCCGATCGCGTTGGCCGACGGCAAATCCGTGCTCTACACGTCGTGGACGGGCAACGTCGTTGGCGCGCGCGTCATGCATCGCACCATCGAGTCTGCGCCCGCAACCGCGGTCGGTGTGGACTCGGCCATGGGGCTCGGCGTCGTGCGGGGATGGCTCGTCAGCGGCGGCAGTGGCGGCATCGTGGCGATGGCACCGCTGAACCCTACATCGACGCACGCGACGGGGCCGTCGCGACAGGTCTTCCAGGGCGTTGCGATGGTGAACGCGGTCACCGCGGCGTTCGTGGCGTCCGACGGCACATTCATATACGTGCCGGGGTCGGGCCTCTCCGATCTCGTGCTCCTGGAACCGGGCGGTGATACGACGTTGGTGGCCGACGATCGCCGTGACTATCAGGAGCCGAGACTGTCACCGGACGGCAAGCGCATCGCCACGGCGGCGGGGGGCCGGAACGGCATCGACCTGTGGATCATCGATCGCGCGACGCGCACGAGCACGCGGCTCACGTCCGACGGACGACGCAACAGCCGGCCAGAATGGATGCCCGACGGCGCACACCTCATCTATCGCACCCTCGGCGACAGCGTGACGGAGATCCAATCGCGCCGCTGGGACGGCAGCGACGCCGCGGTGCGACTTCAGGCGAATCCGCGTCTCGCACTCTGGGAGGGCGCGGTCTCGCCGAACGGCGAGTGGCTGCTGTATCGCACCGGCACACTCGGCACCGCGGACATCTATTACCGTCGGCTGGCGGGCGACACCACGTCGCATGCGTTCGTCGCGACTCCGGGGGCGGACCTCGAAGGGCGATTCTCGCCCGACGGTCGGTGGGTCGCCTACACGTCGGCCGAGTCGGGGCTCACGCAGGTGTTCGTCCGCGCATTCCCAACGGGCGACGTGCGCGTGCAGGTATCGGCGAACGGCGGCGAGCAGCCCGTGTGGTCGCCGGACGGGCGCTCGCTGTACTACGCAAGTCCGCAGGGCAGCCTCCTGATCCGCGCGAAGGTGTCGCTCGCGCCCACGTTCGCCGTGGCGTCGCGCGACACCGTGCTGCGCGGCGGCTTCGACATCCTGCCGCGGAACGGCCACGCGACGTACGACGTGGCGGCCGACGGACGGCTGCTGCTGGTGCGCCGCGTGTCGGCGGCCACACTGCCCGTCGTGGCGATCGGGTGGTTCGAGCAGGTGCGGGCGGGCATCGCGAGATGAGCGACACGCCCACCCGTCTGAGTGCCGCGCTCGCCGAACGGTATCGCGTCGAGCGAGAGCTCGGGCAGGGCGGCATGGCCACCGTCTACCTCGCCGAGGACCTGAAGCACCGGCGCAAGGTGGCGCTCAAGGTCCTCAAGCCCGAGCTCGCGGCGGTGATTGGCGCGGACCGGTTCCTTCGCGAGATCGAGACGATCGCCGGCCTGCAGCACCCGCACATCCTCGGCCTCATCGACTCGGGCGAGGTAGATGGCACGGCGTACTACGTCATGCCGTTCGTGGACGGCGAGTCGCTGCGCGACCGGCTGGTCCGCGAGAAGCAGCTCCCGATCGCCGACACGATCCGGATCGCCACCGAGATCGCCGGTGCGCTGCACTACGCCCACCGGCACGGCGTGATTCATCGCGACATCAAGCCCGAGAACATCCTGCTCCACGATGGCCAGGCGCTCGTGGCCGACTTCGGGATCGCCCTCGCCGTGAGCACGGCGGGGGGCGCGCGGATGACCGAGACGGGGATGAGCCTCGGCACGCCGCACTACATGAGTCCCGAGCAGGCGATGGGGGAGCGGGAGATCACGGCCCGGTCCGACATCTACGCGCTGGGAGCGACCACGTACGAGATGCTCGTTGGCGAGCCGCCCTTCACGGGCCCCACCGCCCAGGCCATCATCGCGAAGGTTCTCACGAGCGACCCGGTGGCGCCCGCCGCGCTGCGCCGCACAGTGCCGCCGGCTGTCGATGCGGCGGTGCTCATCGCGCTCCAGAAGCTGCCCGCGGATCGCTTCGGCAGCGCGGCGCAGTTCGCGGAGGCGCTCACGAGCGCCACCGTCAGGACGGACCCGACGGGTGCCGCGCGCACTACGGCTGCCACGGGTTGGAGATCGCCTCGAGTGCGGCGAGTCGCCCTCGCGGTCGCATTCGCCGGCATCGCGACCACGGGGTTCCTCGTCGGGCGGGGGCGAGAGAATCAGGGACCGCTCGATCACGTCAGGTTCGTGCAGCGCACGTACGAGCCGCAGGCCATCTTCAACGCCCGCTTCACGCACGACGGCGAGACCATCGTGTTCAGCGCCGCCACCGAGGGCAACACGCCGCGGATCTACGAGCTCCGGCCCGAGTCTCCGGTGCCGCGTTCATTGAGTGCTCCGGCAACCCATCTGCTCGGCGTCTCCTCGCGCGACGAGTTGGCAGTGCTGGTGAACGCGCGATACCTGGGACAGCGCCTGTTCGACGGGACGTTGGCACGCATGCCGCTCGGCGGCGGGGCGCCGCGCGAGCTCCTCACCAACGTGCGTGAGGCCGACTGGTCACCCGATGGATCCGAGCTCGCGGTCATTCACCAGGTCGACGGCAAGGATCGGCTGGAGTATCCGATCGGCACGGTGCTGCTCGAATCAGCGGGTTATCTCTCGGATGTGCGGGTGTCACCTGATGGCGGCCGCATCGCCGTGATGGAGCATCCGGTGAAGTACGACGATCGCGGCGTGGTGAGCGTCGTGAACCGTAAAGGCGACCGCCGAGTCCTCACCACCGACTTCTGGGGCATCGAGGGAGTCGCCTGGTCTTCCGACGGTCGTCGCATCCTGTTCGGTGGCGCCACGGATGCGGCGTTCTATCAGATTCACTCGGTCACGCTCGATGGAAAGGCGAGCGTGGTGCTCCCCAGCGCGGGCACGCTCACGATCTACGACGTGTCACGGGCGGGACGATGGCTGCTCACCCGGGACGATC
>JBDSDB010000270.1:0-4051 GCA_039920785.1 Gemmatimonadaceae bacterium | reverse complement strand
GTGAACGGGCAGATCGGCGGCTTCTACAACTTCGTCGCGTTCGTCGGCGCGTTCGCGCTCGTTCCCGTGGCGCGCCGAATGGGGCCCAAGTGGGTGCACGCGCTGTGCCTCACGCTAGCCGGTCTGGCAATGCTGTGGCTTCCGTCGATCACCAACCGCACGCTGCTGTTCGTGCCGATGCTCGGCGTGGGGCTGGCGTGGGCGAGCATCATGTCCAATCCGTACGTGATGCTCGCCGGGTGCATCCCGCCGGCACGCGTCGGGGTGTACATGGGAATCTTCAACATGTTCATCGTCATCCCGATGATGATCGAGATCTTCACCCTACCCCTGTACTACCGCACCTGGCTGGCCGGCGACCCGGGGAACGTGATCCGGCTCGCGGGCGCGCTGATGCTCTGCGCAGCGGTCGCCGCGGCGTTCGTGCGCGTGGCGCGACCGAGCGGCGTGGCGCGCGGGGACGCCGACGCGGCGTTGCTGCCTGACTGAACTCACGACGACTTCCGAGCGGTCCGACGTCCGGACACGCATCGATCAGACGTCGCGCCTGGGCGCAGCGTCCCGCGCTCGGCGGATCACCTCGGCGAGCGTGCGCATGCCGGCGCGCGTCTGCGCTGCGGTGTACGGCGCGAATCCGAACGAGAGCGCCGGCGGCAGCGTACCCTCCGCCGATCGGTACGACAGCGATTCGAGCACGACGCCGCGGCGGGCTGCTTCCGCCACCACCTCCTGATCGTTGAGATTGGAGGGGAGCCAACCGAGCAGCCGGAGCCCCGCCGGCACGTCGTCGAACGTCACCAATCCTTCGAGCTCCTGCGCGGCAAGCTCGAGGAAGATCCGGTGCCGATCGCGATACAGCGCGCGGGTGCGGCGGATGTGTCTGGCGAAATGCCCGCCGTCGATGAAGTCCGCGAGCACCGCCTGCTCTGCCACGCCGGAGTTGCGATCGAGCAGGAGCCGGGCTCGCGTGAACGTGCTCACGAGTGCCGGCGGCACGATCAGATAGCCGAGCCGGATGGCCGGCGACAGCGTCTTGCTGAACGTGCCGAGATACAGGACACGGTGATGCTGGTCGAGTCCCTGTAGCGCTGGAACGGACTTGGTGTCGTACCGGTATTCGCCGTTGTAGTCGTCCTCCAGGATCCAGGCGTCCGCGTCGCGTGCCCATTCGAGCAGCGCATACCGTCGCTGGAGACTCATCGTCGTGCCGAGCGGTGCCTGGTACGATGGCGTCACGAAGGCGAGTCGCGCCGCCGGCGCCAGCGCGCGCCCCGCCACCACATCGAGCCCCTGTGCATCCACCGGCACGTCCACGATCCTGGCGCCCGTTGCGGCGAACATCCCCCGCGCGGGTGTGTAGCCGGGCCATTCCAACCACACGTCGTCGCCCGGACCGACGAGTACTCGCGCGCACAGATCGATGCCATGCTGCGCTCCGTTCACGATCACCACCTGCTCGGCCGTGCACCGCACGCCGCGCGCGGTCACCGCGTACTTCGCGACCGCCTCTCGCAGCGGCGCGTAGCCCTGCGAATCGCCAGGCAGCAGCAGGTCGCGCCCCGACAATCGCCATCGCCGTGCGGCGAGCCTCGTCCACGACGCGACGGGAAACAGCTCGAGCGAAGGAATTCCCGACGCGAACGGGACTGCCTGGCGCGGCACGGCGCGCCACTTCCCTTCGTCGAACAACGCCCGGACCGACGACGAGAGTCTCGGCTCACGCAGTACGCCGGCCGGCGCACTCGACACATTGCGCTCCGGCCGTCGATGCGCCGCATGACCGCGTCCAGTGATACCGATTCCCTCCGCGAGCGACGGAATCCTCGACCCGTTCGTGCCGGCGATCGACTCGGCGACGCGTGTCCCCGCCCCGGCATTGCCGACGACGTATCCCTCCGAGTGCAGCCGAGCATACGCGCCGAGCGCCGTGGTCCGCGAGATGCCGAGGTCGCGCGCCAGCTCGCGACTCGATGGCAGCCGCTCGCCGGGGCGGAACGTCCCGCGGAGGATGGCGGCTCGCAGCGCTTGATAGATCTGCTGGTGCAGCGGGCCACCGCGCGGATCCAGCGTGAGCTGCATCGGGACCGTGTCCGGCACTCGTCTATGCGATGTCATCTCGTGAAATGGTACCGTCGACGCGTCCCTGAATGGCGCTACCCCATTCCCGGCCACGCTCGCGTATTGCAGTCCTCGCGTCGAGACCAAGCGGGTTGCTCGAGCACGGACCTGCGTCCACGCGTGGTCCCAGAATTCGACTTGCCCACGATACGTGCGGTCACTCGACAGAAGAGTATCGCGACGTCCACCGCAGAAGGGAGCCATGAGCATCAGCGCATTCAGCCACGTCCGCCCCGGCGTCTCGACGAAAGCGAGCCCGCTCACGACCGCTCGCCGCCTGAGTCGCGCCGTCTTCGGCTTCGCGATGTCCGCATTCGCGCTGGAGAATCTCGTGCGCCTGGACGGCGTCCCGCAGCTGGAGCCCTTTCCCTCGTGGCTCGGTGCGCGTGCCGTCCTCGCGGTACTCTCCGGCGCCGTGCTGCTCGGCGGGGGGACGCTGATCAACGCGCCGCGGCTGGCATCGCGCGCGGCGTCTGCCCTCGCCGTGCTCACGTTGCTCTGGCTGCTGTCGTTGCAGGCGCCACTCCTCATCCAGCAGCCGAAGAATGGCGGGTTGTGGGTCGTGTTGTTCGAGGTGTGCGCCATCGCGGCGGCGTGCACCTTTCTGGCGGCGAGTCTCCTATGGCAGGATGCGGAGTTCGTGGGCGTGTCCGGCGACGCGTGGCGACGCGTCGCCGTCTGGGCGCGGATCGCGTTCGGGCTCTCGTTCATCGCGTTCGGCATCTCGCACTTCGTCTACACGGCGTACGTCGAGGCCGTCATCCCGGCGTGGATCCCCGCGCACAAGTTCTTCGCGTACTTCACTGGGCTGGCCCACCTCGCGGCGGGCATCAGCCTCGTGTCGGGAATACGCTACCGGCTCGCTGCCGCGATGCTCGTGATCATGTTCGGCTGTTGGGTGCTGATCCTTCACGTCCCGCGAGTCGCGGCGGCGCGCGGGAACGCCAACGAATGGACCAGCCTGATCATCGCAATCGCCATGTGTGGTGGGGCATGGCTGTTTGCGGCGGAAGAGCACAGCGGGGTACGCTTTCCCTGACTCAGCGGACTCCAAGCAGACGACGCAAGACGCCGCATGCCTTCGGGGCGTGCGATCCCCCGCAGCGGAGAGTGTGACGAGACGGTGCCGCGCCCGTGCAGCGAACGGGCGAACCGGTAGACCGCGTCGAGCCAAGGCAGCGCCACGCTCGCGAAGTTGGCGCAGGCGAGATCAGCCGCGGGAACTAAAACACGCCGCGGTATCTACGCGCCGGTGGATCGAGCGCTCGGCGGTCGGATCGTGGGCCGATGACCGACCCACGTCACGCCCGAGCGAAACCAGGACGCGCCGCCATCGGGCGCGCCGTCCGATGCGGGAGAAGCACCGTCATGAACACGCTCGCCCACACGCACCGCCACACGCGCATTCGCCTCGCCGCGCTCGCGGCGCTCACGCTCGCCGCCTGCTCATCCGATCAGGCGGCCACTGCGCCCATCGAGGCGAACGCCGCACCGTCGCTCGCCCGAGGATCGGGTGGTGACGCGGATCGGGTCGACCTCTTCATCGAGAGCGTGATCAGCCTCGACCCCGTGACCGTCAACGTGACGCTGCCGATGTTCAAGGGCCGGTACAACGGGTCCGACGTGTGGTACATCGTCACGGAGTCGTCCAACCAGGACGACGCCAAGCGGCGTGGTGTGAACTCCGCGCCCAAGCTGGCGAACGCGCTCGGCACGGCGGCCGTACAGCGCGCGACCATGTCCGGCGGCGTGGTGCAGTTCGCCGGTACCGTGGATTTCAGTCCCACCCGCGTAGTGGTGCCCGGACCCCAAGGGTTCCCCCCAACCGCATTCACGCCAGGAGCCCGCGGCGACGCCACCTACAGTCCGCTGTTCACGGTCGGTGACGGCATCGTACTGAACGCGTCGCACGTGGCGAACGCCAGTGGAGTGC
>JBDSDB010000269.1:0-2152 GCA_039920785.1 Gemmatimonadaceae bacterium | reverse complement strand
GCGTCGAACATCGCCGGCATCCGCTTCACTTCGGTGATCTTGCCGTCGCCGTTGGAGAGGTAGAGCGTGGTGGGCTGGATGAAGCTCGTGTACGTGAAGAAGAAGTTGTTGGCGCTCGTGCTCGTGGCGCTGACGTCCACGGTGCCCATGTCCGGCGCGGGTACCTTCTCGAACGTCCACGCGCCCTTGGTGTGCGAGTAGCGCCGCAAGGCTCCGCGCACGTTGTCGAGCATGCTGACGAGCAGGTGGTCGCGCGTCGCCGAGATGTCGCGCACCGTCTCGGTCGGTCCGGGCTTGAAGACGAGCGCGAGATCACGCGTGCCACGCATGAAATCGTCGACCGGCATGGCGACGAGGGAGCCCGTGCCCCAGGTGGTCCCACCCGTCGTCCACGGGTCGCGGACGTAGACGCTCATCTGATCGCGCAGGAAGTGGACGTCCGCGTCGTTCGGAACGTCGAGCTTCACGAGCGCGCCATTCACGAGGAGATACTTGTCGGAGGTGTAGAAGGACGTGTAATCCTCTACGCGCACGTACCGCCGGCCACCCGCATCGTAGCTCGCCGCGAACACGCCCATGTGATCGGCCGGCGCCTCGTGCACGGTCGTCGCCGAGGAGAGCGGCGTCCCACGCGTCCATCGCTTGATGATGCGCGCGTAGCCGGACGTCGTCATGCTGCCCGGACCGAAGTCGGTGCCGATGAGCAGCGTATTCTCGTCGACCCACGCGACCGATGACTTGGCGGCGGGCAGCGTGAACCCGTCGGAGAGAAATCTCCCCGACGCGAGATCCAGCTCGCGGACCTCGGCCGCGTCGGATCCGCCGCGTGACAGCCCGACGAGACAGCGCTTGTCCTCCGGCTCGAAGCACGTGATCGCGCCGATGGAGAAGGTGGTGTGCTCCGCTTTCGAGAGCGTGTCGAGGTCGATCACCGTCTCCCACGTGGGCGCGCCCGTGAGATAGTCCGCCCACGAGGTGCGACGCCAGATGCCGCGCGTGTGGTCGGCATCCTGCCAGAAGTTGTAGATCCGGTCGCCGATGATGCGCGGCATGGCGATCCTGTCCTTCGAATCGAGGATCTGCCTGGTTCGATCGAAGATCGGCTGGTAGAGCGGCGTCTTGGCGAGGATCGCTTCGGTGGCCGCGTTCTTGGCGTGCACCCAGTCGAGTGACTGCTTGCTCTCGACGTCTTCCAGCCAGATGAAGGGATCGGTCACGGATTGCTGTTGGGCAGCGCTGCGATGTGGGGCGGCGATCGCCAGCGCAACGCACGCGAATCGGATGAATGGAAGGACACGACGGCGCATTGGCTCTCCACGGAAAGCGAGATACAGCCGAATGTCGGCGACACGCCGGTGTGCCGGAAGGGGGTGGAAGGGAGCGGATCAGCGATGCTCACGTTGCCGCGGAACGGGGCCCGGCGATTCGCGCAGCAAGCCCGGCATACAGCGCGTCGTACATGAACGCCGAGCGTTCGACGGTCTCGTGATCGCTCGCCGAGATCAGGGGAAACGCGCCCGTGATCAGGCGGAGGCCGGCGGCTTCCGCGATCTCGTCGGCAACGGGTGCATCGGCGTGCCGAACGATCACGCTCATCGTCCGCAGCACTTCGTCGCCCGCGCATCGCTCGGCAACGAGCGCCTCGAACGGCGTGCGTCCCTCTGCATCGCGCGCGGGATAGGCCGTGCCAGGCGCGTGGAAGCCCACGCCGCCCAGCCGCGCCGCCTCGGCGGCGACCTCACCGCCGCCGACGAAGACGAACTCCGCCTCGGGATCGAGGAAGCGACGGATGAGCCACGCCGTGGCCGCGCGATTGATCTTGATGCCCCGCCGCGTCACCCAGTGCATGCGCTATCGGATCGGCTGCCGTTGCTGAACTCGTAGGTGCTATCTCGAGAGGTTCGAGCGCATCGAGCGAGTATCGCGCGTCTCGCGGTGACGCGCAATCGGAGGCCGGCCAGATTCGTGCTGAGTCCGATTGCGGGCAGCGTCGCGCGGAAGGCGCTTCGGTTGCCTCGCTCTCCGGTGCGTGCTACCGTGGTGCACCCGGTTCAACCTCTCCGCCTCTCCCGTACGTCGAATGGACTGCATTCGTCCAGCAACCGCGAGCATCGCCGTCATCACCAGCGACGCGAGTCTCGCGAAGTCTGTC